>JASLKL010000131.1 GCA_030747605.1 Verrucomicrobiota bacterium
TCGTCCGAGGGATGCTTTTTTGGGTCGTGGCTTCAATTTGCCTCACTTCATCCTCATCACGTCCAGTGATCATCCACCCGTCGGCGAAGCGATTAAAGAACATACGTCCCTTGTCACCTACTAATAGCGAACCGAACCCCCCTCTACCTTTCCCTTTCTTAGTCATATCAACACCTCCAGTTGTCTCGAGAGATGGTGCGTTTTGAACTCCATTCTTTTTCCCGTCATACCAAACCAACTTTACCGGCGGTCGACTTCCCCTATAGCCAAACTTATAATCAATAACCGCCCAATTCGGAGCGCTCTCAAGCGTATTGCCACCGTGCCTTGCCATAACACTGGTCGGCGACCCAAGCTCCAGGCTCCACCAAGCCATATCCATAATGTGACAAGCCATGTCACCTAATGCTCCAGTACCAAAGTCCCACCAACCCCGCCATGCGAACGGTACATAGCCTTTACCGTATTCACGAAATGGGGCAGGGCCAAGCCAACTATCCCAGTCCAATCCCTTTGGCACACTTATCTTCGGTGAACGTTTTTTTATACCTTGGGGCCATATTGGTCGATTGGTCCAAATATGCGCCTCAGTGACATTGCCTATGATCCCCGCTCGCACGAGTTCAACCGCTCGACGTATCGGTTCACCTGCATGCGCTTGATTGCCCATTTGGGTGACCACTCTGGTATCTCTGGCCAACTTAGTGAGATGCCTCGCTTCGTAAACGTCATGTGTCAACGGCTTTTGAGTATAGCAATGCTTACCCATCCGCATGGCAAGCGAAGTGGCCACCGCATGAGTATGGTCCGGCGTGGAAATCGTACAGGCATCGATGCTCTTGCCCATTTTTTCCAACATCACTCGGTAATCCTTGAACCGCTTAGCCTTAGAATGCGTTCTGAACATATTAGCAGCCCGGCTATCGTCAACGTCACAAAGCGCAACAATATCAGCGCCGGCCTTAGCCACGCCAGAGATGTCCGCCCTACCCTTGCCTCCAGCACCAATAGCAGCAACAGCTAAACGGCTATTGGATCCGAACACCCTACTCGGCACCACCTGAAAACCCATCACTGCTAACGCACTAGCCTTAGTAAATTGACGACGGGTAACATTATTTTTTTGTAATTTCTTGTTCATTAAAATTGATGATTAGTGCAGCGCCGATCTAAGTTTTAACCCTGTAATGATTTTCCCTTCTTCACTATTTAGATAATGAAGACGATCATAAACATGGTCTTTACCAAAATACTCCAAGGCCATTTTGACAAAGATATGACCATGCTTAGCCTCAGAGACCCATAAATTATAATAAAAATCCTTTAACATTTCGTCATTTGCCATAGCTAAAGAAACTAATCGAAATCTCTCAGCCCCTCTACATTCAATAATTGAAGCAAGTAATAAACGATCTAAAAAGCGTCTTTGGGAATCACTATGAATTAATGACATTAGCCCTTTTATATAAGGATCTTGCTCTATCTCACTAGCTAAAGGAACCCCCCTTGAGCTCATAATTCTGTAAACCTGCTGAAAATGCTCAAGTTCTTCTATCCCCGTTGCTATAAGTTCCGGTATAATCTCATGCCGATCTGGATATTTAGCAACCAAGCTTAAAGCCATAGCCGATGCTTTACGCTCACAATCTGCGTGATCCTGCAAAAAAGAAGGTATATCAGCCATTACAGCATCAACCCAATCAGATTGAGTCTTAACTGTTAAATCTAGTGAGAACTTCATTAAGTGGCAGAATGCTAACAATTTTATATCCAAACGAGGAGAATGAAGTTTGTAATTCAAATTTCAACTACCCATCTTCAAATGCTTGGTTTAGGTTGGCTTCAAGCCCATTATAGAGTGGGATTTAATGAGTTTTAAAAAGAAAATTGCAGTACTCGGCTCGGGCAAAGGATCAAATTTTGTCTCACTTGCCAAAGCCTGTGCTGACGGCACTTTACCTGCAGAAATTACATTAGTAATAAGCGATGTTGAAGACGCCAAAATTCTAGATCGAGCTAAAGAATTTGGAATACCAAACAAATTTATAAATCCTGGCAAATATAGAACCAAACTCGATGCCACTGCAGAAACCACCTGCATAAAAACTTTGAAGGATTCTGGAGCTCAATGGGTTGCCCTCGCCGGATTCATGCGCATACTAAAAGGTGATTTTTTGCGTGCATTTGAGCAAAAAGTCATTAATATTCACCCCTCTTTGCTGCCGGCGTTCCCAGGACTGGAGGCTTGGAAGCAGGCATGCGATTACGGGGTTAAAGTTACTGGGTGTACCGTTCATCTAGTTGATCACGGAATCGATACCGGCCGAATCCTAGCGCAGGGCGTTGTTCCAGTTCTTGAGGATGACACCTCAACAACACTACACCAGCGTATACAAGAAGAGGAACACAGGCTTTACCCAAGGACGCTCGCACGGTTGTTCAGCAACAAGATTAACTAGAAACCGGGAGTTATTAATGAAAATGAATATTAAACTGCCTCGCAGGAACTGGTCCTTTAATCCGGCTACACGAATTAAAGAATCAGCCAAAGTTTACTCACGTGCCAAATCTAAAAAAGATAGATGGCGACAGATCAATGAATAAGAAAAAAGTCATTAGATTCGGATTGCCCAAGGGTAGCCTTCAGGATGCCGCCATTCAAAAGATGGCAAAAGCAGGCTTCAACATTCGATTAAACAGTCGTTCATATGTTCCATATGTTGATGATGCTGAGATTGAAATGCGACTAATAAGAGCTCAGGAAATTAGCCGTTATGTCGAACTAGGGTATCTTGATTGCGGCATAACTGGTCTCGATTGGATTATGGAAAACGGCTCCAAAGTTCAAGAGGTAACTGAATTAATATTCTCCAGGGCTACCCGCCGCCCTGCCCGATGGGTACTTTGCGTTCCAGAAGAATCGAAGATTAAAAATGTCAAGCAACTACAGGGCAAAAGAATCGCCACTGAAGTAGTTAACCTGACTAGAAAATACCTGCGTCAACACGGTGTTAAGGCTAAAATAGAATTTTCATGGGGAGCCACTGAGGTAAAGGCCCGTGAATTAGTCGATGCAATCGTCGAAGTTACTGAAACCGGATCAAGCCTTGTCGCAAATAAACTTCGCATAATTGATGAGCTGCTTTCCTCGACCCCTCGACTTATTTCTAATAAAGAAAGCTGGAAAAACAACTGGAAGCGCAAGAAAATTGAAACTGTTGCCATGCTGCTCCGCGGAGCGCTAGATGCAGAGACTAAAGTAGGCATGAAATTCAATATCGAAGAAAAAAACCTCTCAAAGGTGTTGAAAAAACTCCCAGCCTTGCGTAATCCAACCGTTTCCGGTTTGAGCGGAAGTGGATGGATGGCAGTGGAAACTATCATTGAAGAATCTGTTGCACGTGAAATAATACCAGCACTGAAGACAACCGGAGCAGAAGGTATCATTGAGTATCCTTTAAACAAAGTGGTACACTAATTTTAACTGATCAAAACATAAAGAAATAATACTTATATGGGTTCACTGAAGAAACGTCGTAAAGCGAAAATCAACAAACATAAGCGCAAGAAAAAATCACGCGCAAATCGCCATAAGAAACGCACTTGGCAGAAGTAATCTAGCCTAGCGCAACAGCCTCCTAGCCTCATAATGGCTCGGTTATAAGCACAGGCGAATCTTACCTGAGCAGAACACGGATATTTGTGTGCCCTACTCATGAAAAGCGGTTTAAATACGAAGGCCACCATGGTGCTTGCCCTTATTGGGGCGGGCATAGGATGTAAGACTGCGCCCGAAGCTAAACCACGCGCTGGTGTGTCTTCAGGAATCATTGGCCAAAACCTTGAGGTGTTACCTGCGCCTCAAGACAAGGAATTCCGAAACAAAGTCGAGGGACTAACCCATTACCTAACAAGCCGAAGTTATGAGTTTCGAGGGAAACCAAATGATTCGCTTAAGCATTTGGATGCGGCGGCCAAAGCAGATCCCAAACAAGAATCCGTGGTCATACTGGCAGCGCGCCGATATTTACAAAAAAAGAAAACTGACAAAGCAATCGAAATCCTTCGGCTTGCCCAAGCTGTCAACCAAGAAGCGGTCGCAATTAACGAATGGCTGGGATTAGCATACCAACAAGCCAACCAATTAGAAGAAGCCATAACTGAATTCGAAACCGCAATTGGAAAAGCGCAACCAACTCTTATATCAATTCGCGGACTAACTAAGATTCATTCATCAGCTAAGCGTCATGACAAAGCTTTTGAAACACTTGAAATCTCATTAAAAAAGAATAAAACACAACCGGAATTCTGGATCGGGATCGCGGACCTATATCGTGATACTGGGCTAGCAGCCAAAGCTGATATAAACAAAATTAAGGCTGGCGTTCTTGCCTCTCTAGATAAAGCAGAAGTACTTAAACCTGAAAACCCACTTACAATCCACCGTCTAGCTGATTATTATAAATTGTGGGGTGAAAATAAAAAAGCCATCAGACTGTTTGTTGCGCTCATTGAGCTCAGCCCCAGCCTAATCGGAGTACGTGAACAACTTGCCGAGTTATACCTTCGAGAAGAAAAAACCGAAGATGCAACCAAACAATTAGAAGCAATCCTTCGTTCTCGCCCTACTAATGAAAGAGCACTGTTTGTACTAGGAGGTATTAAAAGAGATTTAAATAAGCCCAAAGAAGCAGCTGCACACTTTGAAACCGTTATAAAAATCAACTCGAAGTTTGAGCCTGCTTATTATGAGCTTGCTAGTATTCAACTTTTCCAGGATAGACCCAAAAAAACACTCGAGACACTGGAAAGAGCTTATGAGCAATTCAAGCCTAAGTTCATAAGTAAATTTTATGCTGGATTAGCACATAGTACTTTGCATCAATTTTCAAAAGCAATTGAAAATCTATTGGAAGCTGAGGAACTAGCTCAAGCTGGAGAACAAAACCGAATCACACATTTCTTTTATTTCCAGCTTGGTGCTGCATACGAACGCAATCGGCAATACGAAACCGCATCAAAAATATTTAATAAAGCACTTAACATGTCCCCAGAATATCATAATGCAATGAACTACTTAGGGTATATGTGGGCAGATATAAATCGTAATATAGATGAAGCTGCTAAACTGATTATCAAGGCAAACGAACTCGATCCAGACAATGCAGCCTACATAGATAGCTTAGGCTGGTTATACTACAGACAAGGAAAGTATGACAAAGCTCTCACTGAGCTGCTTCGGGCATCAGAGCTGACCAAGGAAGAACCTGATTCAACAATTTTCGAGCATATTGGTGACACTCACCACAAACTTGGGTCAATACAAAAAGCGAAAGACGCTTGGGAACAAGCTCTAGACTTACTCCGCAAGCAAAAGAAAAAGGCAAAAGAGCCTGACGCCTATCTTTTCGAGCAAATTGGCAATGTATATAATAAGCTCGGCCAGGCAGCTAAAGCCAAAGACGCTTGGAAACGTTCCTACGAAATTACACCAATCGAATCTCTTCGAAGGAAATTACACCCTGCCAAAAAAGGGGTATAAGACATATCTCAGTGATACGAACTTGATGCTGGCTATGAAGGGAACGTCCCATTATAGTTTGAAACAACATGAATCAAGAAAAACAAACACCTGCAGAACTTCGGCATGTCAAAAATTTCCGGATCCACAGGCTCAGTGGCGCTTGGATATTATTAATAGATAATCTTTTCTTTGTGGGCACTATTTCTACCGGTGGCTTAAGTTTGCCTATTTCTTGCATCCTTGCTTTCCTGAGCGGAGGCTTGGGTGTTTTTCTTATTGAAAAACTAATCAACAAAAACTCTTTTAACCAATCTTTCTTGCGAGGTTTAATTGCCGGAATTCTATCCGGAATCCCAATTAGTATTGCTGGCACTGTTTATGGTGCATGGGTTCTAGCAATGGCCGGCATTAAACAGAAAGATATCACTGACAATCAATCAATCATTGAGGTTCAGTCATCCATCTCAGATTCGACAAACAAATAAGATATCAGTTCATCCCATTGCTTGGCATGAGTATCAATCGCCCCATCGGTCCATACAACATAATCTGCTCGATTCATTTTCTCCTCTATCAATAGTTGAGCCTTGATTCTTTGATCAATTTCCAATGCTTCTTTAAGCGATCTTGCTAAAGCTTTAAAACAAGATTCTATTTTGTGATGACTATTATCTCCATATAAATTTTCAATATGTAGAGTAATGCCGGCAGCTTGAGAGAAAGCTTGAAACCATTCCTTGA
>JASLKL010000132.1 GCA_030747605.1 Verrucomicrobiota bacterium
TGGCACGCTGCTTGACAACACGCTGTTGCTATACGGATCCAGCCTTGGTGATGGCCATGCGCATGGGGAGGAAAACCTGCCGATCATTTTTGCCGGCGGAGGGGGTGGGACGGTACGCTCTGGGCGATATCTAAAATATCGCCGTAACTATTCCCTTTCAAAATACCACTTGGCAACGATGCAGCGAATGGGTGTTGCAGTTGAGGAATTTGCTGATGCCGATTCGCCAATGAGTGGTCTTACCAAGAATGTTTAGTTTTATATGAAAAAAATCCTGTTACCTGTAGTGGTGGCTTTTGTCGTTGGCTGTTCGACAACTGAGAAAAATGGTGTAATTCCAATTATCGATACGCACATTCATCTTTATGATACGAATCGTCCGCAGGGCCTTCCATGGCCTCCGAAATCAGATAAGGTGCTTTATCGTCCAGTATTGACGGAGCATTTTGATAAGGTGTCGAAAGAAAACGGTATTAATGCCACTGTGATCGTGGAGGCAAGTAAGTGGATTCCAGACAATCAATGGGTTCTTGACCTTGTGAAACATGATCCGGATCGTTATATAGGATTGGTTGGAAGTTTAGAGATTGGGACTCCAGAATTTAAAAAACACTTGGTACAGTTGTCTGAAGATAAGCGATTTGTTGGTATCCGAATGCGTGAACGTCCGGGTGGTGTCCAGTTTTTTAAGGGTGAATCAGTATGGTCAGATCTTGGTTTGCTTGCTGACATGGATCAGACATTGGATGTCTTAATGTTTCAGTTTAGTTTGCAGGATGTTGATATGGTAGCAAAACGATTACCGAAATTAAAAATTCTGATCAATCACGTTGCAGGTGCGAATATCGAAGGTAAGGCAGCTGATCCAGAGTGGGTATCCGCAGTTCAAAATGTTGCCAAAAATAAGAATGTATACTGTAAAATATCTGGTCTGTTTCAGCAGTCTCATCGACAGCCGTCTCCGAAGGATGTTTCCTTTTATCAGTCAGAGTTAGATGTTTTGTGGTCAAACTTTGGTGTTGATCGACTGATATATGGAAGTAATTGGCCGGTAACTATGCGCGGTGGCACATATGCGGAATATTTAGCTGTAGTAAAATCTTTTTTTGCTGATAAGCCGCGTGCAGCTCAGGAGAAATATTTTTATCAAAATGCATTGAAGTTTTATGGGCTTCCTTCCCTCAAACGCTAGGCTAGTTCTGTTTCTAGAGCATTCTTCAGCGCGCTGAGTTGGTTTGGATCGATTAATTTTTCGCCGGCTGTGGTTCGAACATAAAAGGTGTCAATTGCTGCACCTTTCTCTGTGCTGATTCGTGCCACATGGATGTTCAAATTGTGTTCAGTTAATATTTTTGATATCCGATGCAATAAGCCAATTCGATCTTCTGACTCTACTTCGATTATTGTGCGAGATTCGACCGAATGGGTGTCTATTCGGATACGAGTAGGTAGCTGCCATTCTTCTGGTTTGATTTTTTTGAGTGTAGGCTTGATTTGTTGTTCAAATTTCGTATTGCCGCCTGGCAGTAGTGATTGATTAATTAACTTGTTGAACTTATCTCGCTCTGTGCGCCTGGCAAGGCCGCCGTTGTTGGAGTTTATTACAAAGAACGTGTCGATTATGATTCCATCGGTTCGTGAGAACACACGGGCGCTCAGTATGTTTAAGCCTGCTGCTGCCAGTGCCCCAGAAATGATTGTAAACAATCCAGGTCGATCCCAAGTGCAAACCTTCAGCGAGGTATAGCCGCGTGCCGTACGGTTGTGCCAGCCGATGACAGGTTCTAGCACTTTTTCATTTGTTGCAGAGGTGACACGTTTTAGGAATAGGTTCACATGTGTAAGGTCTATTAAAATATGCCTAATGGAGTGTACCCGAAAATAACGGGATGTTAGATGATTGAAGTGGGCTTCCAGTTCTTCTTCGCTAATATCCGGTGGCAACTCACTTCGGAGTGTTAGTTTTAGTTTGGTTAAACGATTTTTTTCTGCTGTTTCGTAATCCTCGACGCTTGTTATACGTCGCCCTGCCCGGCGATAAAGGGATTGTAAAAGGCTGTTTTTAAAATCGTTCCATAAGTCATCACTTGTTCCTAGAGAGTCGGCAAAGGTTAATAAAGTAAGCATCGCCAAGTTCTCTTCGTCCTGAACAGTTTCAGAAAATTGTCTAATGACTGTTGGTGAATCAATATCTCGTCTTTGCGATACTTTGGCCATTAGCAGGTGGTTTTCAACAAGGAATTTTAGTCTATTCAATCTGCGAGGGGACAGGCCTAGGCGTTCGCCTACCTGAAGGCAGATAGCTGTGCCGTCCTTTACATGGTCGCCACTCTCCATTCCTTTGCCGGCGTCATGTAAAAAAAGTGCGAGATAGAGCAAGTAAGGTAAATCGATATCCTGCAGGATATGTGTGTAATCAGTAAAAGGACGCTTTGTGGCATCCCAGACTTGATCGAGTTTTTCGAGACATATCAGTGTGTGTTCATCTGCTGCATATGCATGAAAAAACTCATGTTGTACAAGGCATGTCATGCGGCCAAACTCTGGGATGAATCGACCAAGCAAATCGACTTCGTGCATAATTCGTAACGCCGGGGCGACATTCCCACGTTGGTTTAGGATCTCAAGAAATGTTTCATGGACTTCTGGGTTGTTGATGAAGTTGTCATTTACGAGTGATACATTGTCTCGTAATAGTTGTATTAGGTCAGGATGAAATTCAAGTCCGCGTTGTTGTGCGTGTAGGAATACTCGCATTAAGCGTTGTGGTTTATCTTTAAAAATACGTGTGGAGCTTGGAACAAGCTCGTCGTTGATTATTATTAGTCCGTCAAGTTTCTCATTTTCTTTAATACCTCCAAATAATGTTCGTAGAGAAGGTAGTTTTCGGATTGCTTTGGGCCTCAATGCTAGACGCCGTTCTACCATTCGGGTGATCAAGTGTATCCGCCGCATATGGGTATACAGATCATGCATAAATGCTTCTAACCTCCGGGCTGGGGACCGGTCTTTGTACCCCAGTTGCCAAGCTACTTTTGGTTGTAAAGCTTTGGGAAGATCATCGGTGGGTCGATTGGACTGATAATGTAGCTCGTTACGAACTTGCAATAGAAAGCCATAACCTTCTTCAAGCTGCATTCGGTTATTTGGGCGAATCATCTCTTGTTCCTCGAGTTCCTTTAGGCTGCGCGTTCCGTATTTGAAGTGGCTCATCCAAAGTAGGTTTTGGTAGTCACGAAGGCCTCCGCATCCGTTTTTTATATTGGGTGCTTGAAGCAGCGCAGAGTTGCCAAACTTCACGCGACGCGCATCTTGGTCTGCTATGCGCATCTGTAAATAAGAGTTAATATGATTGCGAACGCATTTCGCTTCGATGCGTTGTTTTAGTTGGTTAAATAATTTTTCATCACCTCCAATTAGGCGGGCTTCTATTAGTGATGTTTTTGTCTGCATGTCATCATTTGCAACATTGACTGCATCCTGAATATTGCGAACAGAATGTCCCACTTTCATTCCTAAGTCGTAGAGTGTGTAAATAAGGCCACCTGGCCCAGTGAACTTTTCGAGTAATCCATGATTGAATATCCGCGTTAGGTTTGTTGTTGAGCCATTATGCAACAGCATAATGTCGATATCGCTATGAGGATTGAGCTCAGCTCTGCCGTAACCGCCAATTGCTACAAGAGATATTTGAATTTTACTTTCTTTTTTTTGAGATTCAAATGTGGCCAGTGTCCAATCGAAAATCGCTCGCAAAAGGGTGTCTAGCATTTGAGATCGGGCTTTGCAGACCTCTCGTCCGGATGCTCCTTCGCGATGCCATTTTTGCAAACGTGCTGATTCTGACTTGAGATAGCGCTTTAGCTTGGATAGCTCACTGTTGAGGGAGCTATCCGTTGGTATACTAAGTGGCGTAATGAAAAAAGAGTCTTTCTCAGGCACGAGACCGGGAATCTACCGTTAACGGCATATTAAAACAATTCTGCTAGAGATAGTGGTATACTAGTAACCTTGCCGCTTGGCTAAGCGTAAATTAGATTCCTGCGAGATGGCTGACAATAATGATCCGGATATTGCTCTGATGATGCGAGTGAAAGAGGGGGACTTGTCGGCCTATGAGGCTCTGATCGATAAATTCAAACAGCCGGTTATGAATTTGGTCTACCGACTGATTCACGATCTTGATGAGGCCGAAGATATAGCTCAAAACGTCTTTATTCAAATTTGGAAAACACGCGATAGATACGAGCCTAATAGCAAGTTTACTACATGGTTGTTTACCATTGCTCGCAATATGGGATTAAATGAGATTCGTCGCCGTGCTAGGCATCCGGCCGATTCTCTCGATGAGCCGCATCCGGAGAGTGATAATCAACCGCGTCATGTGGTTGAGGATTTTACAAGTCCAATCCCTGCCGAGGCTGCTTTGAGTGATGAATTGCACGCTCGGGTGGAGGAGGCGATTCGAGATTTGCCAGAAAAACAGCGTATCGCATTACTTTTATGTAGGGAAGGAGGGGTTACTTATGAGGAAATTGCCGAGATTTTGGGTGGTATATCTCTGACAGCTGTAAAATCTATTATTTTCCGGGGGAGAGCCGTACTTAAGACACGGTTAAAACCGTATCTTAATTCAGGAGATTGGTGTAAAAAGTGAACTTCAAACAAAACTTTTTTGCAGTTTCGGTTTTTAAGATAATGTAACTTTGAATCAATCTGATTATAACCAACTATTGCAGACAGCTTTCGATCGAGAGTTGAATGAGAGAGAGTTGGCTCAGGCTCATGATTTTTTAGGTCAAAATCCAACTGAACTCGCTGAGTTTGAGGCAGTTGATCAATTGCTGGCTAAATTGCCGGACGTCAATGTTTCTCATAATTTCACCAGTCTTGTGATGAATGAGGCTCGCTGTAAGATCCATGAGATGGAGGAGGCGGGCCAAATTGTTGGTCTTTCTTGGAAGCGATTTTTCACTTCTCAATATCGTTCAATTCATTGGGCGGGTGTGGCATCTTTAATCATGTTTGTTGGGTTTTTAGGTTACCAGTCAAAATTAAGCCAAGATCGCATTAATATGGCAGAAAGCGTTCAGTCGATGGCTAATTTTGCTGAAATGGCACCTGAGCTGTTGAGTGATTTCGAAACGATTAATGCGATTGATCATTCGGATCCTATAGACGAAGAGCTATGGGCGGCTCTCAAATAAATCATGTTTACCCAATCAATAGCTCATCGTGTAATTTTTATACCTGCTGTATTGTTTTTTTTGGTGGCTACTGCTTTTTGTGCGGATTCACCTTTTGCAAAGTTTAAGCGGATACTTGATTTACCAGAAGCTAAGCGTGAAGCTGCAGTTCAGAATCTCAATATTTCTTCCGAAAAACATCGGACAATTATTAGCTCTAAAATTAAAGAATATGAGGTTATGCCTCTTAAAGAAAGAAATCATAAACTTGATGCGTTAGATTTTCGTTGGCATCTACTGCCCCTTCTGAAGATGGAACCGACTATGCGTGCTGACAAATTGAATGCGGTACCGGAACGATTTCGCGAAGACATTCTGCGCCGTCTTAATGGTTGGGACAAATTAGATATTCAGGTGCAAGAAAACTTGATAAAGAATGAATCTTTTTTCCGGTATATGTCTAGTTTTGGACGTGGGAGGGAATCGCGTACTGCCATGACTGATCATATAGAAAAAATGCCGTCCAAGTTGCGAGAGAATGTTGAGAAGAGAATTGTTGAATGGAGAGAGAATCCGAAATCGGATCGTCGTAAAATGACGCGACAGTTTCATCGTTTTTTTGACCTTAAGCCTCTTGATCAGGAAAAAACCCTAAGTTATCTTTCCGATCATGAGCGGACTAAAATGGAAGCTAGTTTAATTCGGTTCAAGTCGATGACTATCGAACAACGGAAAATCGTTCTAAAATCCTTCGATCGTTTGGCTGATATGTCTCAGGTTGAGCGCACAGCCTTTTTTCGTAATTCCCAGCGCTGGAATGAGATGAGTAATACCGAACGCAAACAGTGGCGCACTTTGGTGACCAAGATGCCACCTTTGCCTCCGGGTTTTGAGAAGGAAACTTCTCCGCCGCTTCCTCCTGGTATGGGAGATCCTGCCCCTGGGCAGACTGTTGTCACCAATTCGCTTCGTTAATCGAGGGCATGGATTCTATTGCCTTTAAGATTGGTGTCTTAGAAATACATTGGTATGGCAT
>JASLKL010000133.1 GCA_030747605.1 Verrucomicrobiota bacterium
TATTTGCTTCCTCATTTTGTCTTTAAGTATGCAAATATCAGAGCTACTTTCAGAAGTAGGTTTTATGCCGCTCATTCCTTACTTCTGCTCCCCGGCGTGTGTCGTCGCTTAATCTTTGAGAATTGACTTCTCCAGTAATCAACTCTCGCCTTTATTTTTTTTTCTACCCCTTGCTCGGTAGGTGTGTAAAAAAATTTATCATCTCCAAGATAATCTTGAGCAACAAAATGATTGGGGAAATCGTGTGCATATTGATATCCAGATCCGTGCTCAAGTTTTTCGGCTCCAGGATAATGCGAGTCTTTTAAGT
The DNA here is from genome assembly GCA_030747605.1 of Verrucomicrobiota bacterium. Taxonomy (GTDB): domain Bacteria; phylum Verrucomicrobiota; class Verrucomicrobiia; order Limisphaerales; family UBA1096; genus UBA1096. Next base: position 311 of record JASLKL010000133.1, read on the forward strand.
GAGCTGGAACAGGGAGCGTTTTACCGCTTCTTATATCATTCAAAGCAGCATCAATGGCTTTTATAACGCTGTTGCTCTTGTTAGCACATGCGACATAAATTGCAGCTTCAGCAATTGGGATCCTAGCTTCTGGCCATCCAATAAATTCGGCTGCCTGAAATGCAGCATTTGCAAGAACCAGAGCCATTGGGTCAGCTAACCCTACATCCTCAGCAGCGTGAACAATAATCCTTCTTGCAATAAACCTAGGGTCCTCTCCGGCGTGAATCATTTTAGCTAGCCAGTATAGAGTTGCATCTGGATCACTGCCTCTCATTGACTTAATAAATGCAGAAATAGTGTCATAATGTGCATCTTCATCGCTGTCATACACTACTGCCTTTTTTTGTATGCATTGCTCTGCAATTTCTAATGAAATATTAATTATTCCATCATCATTTGGAGGAGTGGTTAAAGTTGCAACTTCCAAAGAATTAAGTGCTTTTCGAGCATCTCCGTTAGATACTTTTGACAAGTGCTCAATCGCTGCTTCATCGACAACACAATTTAAATATCCGAGACCTCGATCCGCATCATTTAATGCTCGCTTAAGCAACTGGTGTATTTCTGATTCACTTAAAGGTTCTAGCTCAAAAACTTGAGATCTTGAAACTAAAGGTGAATTCACAAAGAAAAATGGGTTATGTGTAGTAGCCCCTATAAGGCGAACTGCTCCGTTCTCTACATCGGGAAGAAGTACATCTTGTTGAGCTTTGTTGAACCGGTGAATCTCGTCAATGAACAACAATGTTGATTCACCTGTGTTGGCCAAACGATTAGAGGCAGAGTATAAAAGCTTTCTCATATCTGATACATTTGACTCCACTCCACTCAAGCGCTCAAATTTGCATTTTGTTTGATTCGCAATAACTTGAGCTAAACTCGTCTTGCCTGTTCCCGGCGGGCCGAAAAAAATTAAGGATTGTATTCTATCAGCTTCAATTGCGCGTCTAAGCAGGTTACCAGGCGACAATATATGGGATTGACCATAATATTCACCAAGACTGCGCGGGCGCATTCTTGCAGCTAAAGGAATATAGGACTGATTGGGCAACGCCTCTTTAACTGACGCTTCGTTGCCTGAGAGTGGAGGATTAGTCTTTGAAAACAAATCACCGGTCACGAGAGAAATCTATCAGTGAAAGTAGGTGGTTCGAAAGAAAAAACCCGCAGCCTTTCAACTGCGAGTTTTCAAAAACCCGCCAACGCCGTGTTGAACTAATCCGATGAACGTAAGGTATAAGTGGATCCGGCTCGTCGTATATCGCGACTTCCAGTAAAGGCCCGTCGGTCACAACCCGAGTGCAGGTTCCTTACCCAGTTGAACTAAGGTCCAGGGACTGTTGCAAATCACGTGCATCAGCAGGAAAATTAATCCGTGACGGATTTTTACCTAGCTTAATTTGAATGGCCAAGCATAAAAAACATTCTAAATTGCTTAGCCCCAACCAATCAACACTTGCTGCTTTGGAACATAAAATAGCCATAAAATAATAAATTACGCTTTTATAAAAGTTAATGCTCAGTATCTTCCTTTCCCAATATTTGGGCTGCAGGATAAGGGGAGAGGACAATGTGCCATACGACAGCCGAATCAAGGAGTTCAGATCGTTAATGGAATTAAAAAAAATACGAAATTTTAGCATAATTGCTCATATAGACCATGGGAAGACGACACTTTCTGACAGATTGTTGCACATTACTGGTACAATATCAGATCGGGAAATGGAGAATCAATTACTCGACTCAATGGATTTAGAAAAAGAGCGTGGGATAACAATTAAAGCTCATCCAGTAACCATGTATTACAAAGCTAAAGATGGTGAAGAATATGAATTAAACTTAATTGATACACCAGGCCATGTTGATTTCACCTATGAAGTTTCACGAAGTTTAAGCGCATGCGAAGGGGCCATACTAATAATAGATGCGGCCCAAGGTGTAGAGGCCCAGACTGTGGCGAATGTGAATCTAGCAATGAATCACAATCTGACCATTATACCAGTAATAAACAAAATAGACTTGCCTCATGCAGATATTCCAAATGTTAAAAAACAACTTGAAGACATTCTTGCTATCCCTTCACAGGAGGCAGTTCTTGCCAGCGCAAAAGAGGGAACAGGAATAGAGGATGTATTAGAATCAATCATTCAAAGAATTCCGCATCCGAAAAAAGGTGATGATGGCTCCACTCAAGCATTAGTTTTTGATTCATATTTTGATTCATATCGCGGCGTAGTTGCTCACATTCGTGTGTTTAGTGGTAATTTTAAGGCAGGAATGCAGGTTAAAATGCTTCATACAAATAAAACTGTCGAAATAAAAGAGGTTGGCAGTTTTAATCCAAAACCGTACAAGAGGCCGGAGCTTTGTGAAGGGGAAACCGGATATATTACGGCAAACATCAAATCTCCATCTGATGTTAAGATTGGAGACACTTTAACGGATTCAAGAACCCCGGCAAAAGCTCTGCCAGGATTTCAAGAGATAAAACCGATGGTTTTTAGCGGTATATATCCAATTAATTCTGCCGACTACGAACATCTCAAAAGCAACCTAGCAAAATTGCAATTAAATGACTCAGCATTTTTTTATCAGGCAGAAAGTTCAGCAGCGTTGGGTTTTGGATTTCGTTGCGGTTTTCTTGGCTTGCTTCACTTAGAAATAATACAAGAACGCCTGCGGCGTGAATTTGGAATGGATATTATAGCTACCTATCCAAGTGTAATTTATAAAGTAGTTACAACCGATGGAAGCCAAATAGATATAGACAACCCTGTCTACCTGCCAGAGCCAAATTATATCACCACTATATCCGAGCCCATGGTTGATGCATTTCTTATGTGTCCGAACGAATATATTGGAGACATGATGAATTTAACTGCTGAAAAGAGGGGAGTTATAAACGAAACTGAAACACTCGACTCTGTGCGAGTTATACTTAAAGGAAGAATTCCGCTTAATGAAATATTAATTGATTTCCATGACCGGATTAAAAGTATAACCCGTGGTTATGGATCATTAGATTATGAGCACAGCGGATATGAGGCTGCAAAAATGGTTAAATTAGACATGCTGGTTAACGGCGAACCGGTGGATGCTTTTTCTTTAATTGTTCATAAGGATAAAGCTGAACAACGCGGCAGGGCATTAGCAGAAAAACTAAAAGAAGTAATTCCTCAGCAACAATTTAAAGTTGCTATTCAAGCTGCAATAGGAGGAAAGGTTGTGGCTAGATCAACTGTTAATGCATTAAGGAAAGATGTCACTGCAAAATGTTATGGAGGTGACATTACGCGAAAACGCAAATTACTAGAAAAACAAAAACAAGGGAAAAAGCGGATGAAGACAATAGGGTCAGTGAATATTCCTCAAAGTGCATTTATTGAAGTACTAAAAGCATAAAATATGTTTTATTATTTAAGATGGTTAATGTCGCACCGAGTAAGAACGGCTGCAGAGTTGCGTCATCATGCGCAAAAATTGGTTAATCACCAAAAGGATCTTTTAAGTCAAGAAGACGTTAGGTCAGTTCAGTCCGCAATAGACAACCTTTATAATACACTTAGGAACGCGTGTAATAAAATAAATCTTAATAAAGCAATTAAAGAGTTGGAAGAAATAGGGAGCAGTAAGCTTATTCAATATAAGAGCCCCAAAATGAGAGAGAATATTGAAGTAGGATTATTTGCAGTGGCAATTGCCATGAGTATAAGAACCTTCTTTTTTCAGCCTATGGGTATTCCTACTGGGTCTATGCAGCCAACACTATATGGAATTACAGAAGGTGAATTAAGCGCACAGGAACAACCAATTACCGGGGTAAAAGGTTTTTTCAGAGGCTGGTTAAATGGTGTGTCGCATTATCAGCTTGTAGCAGAAGGCGATTGGAGGCTTAAGGAAATTGAAAGCGTAAGACCATTCTTAAAGATGCTTAAACGTCAAAAATTTAAATTTATAGACCTTAATACAGGTGAAGAGATTATACGTGATATAATACCACCAACAGATAGTAGAAATAAGAGTTTATTTGCAAATTACAAACAAGGTATGAACACTAATTTTGCGCAACATCAGTTTATAAAAAATTCGCACAATGGTTATGTATATAAAAAAGGTGAGGATGTCTTTAAAATGAAAAGAGAATCTGGCGATCATCTACTTGTAAATAGATTTATATACAACTTCAGAAAGCCGAAAAGAGGTGAAATTATTGTCTTTGAAACAAAAAACATTCAATCTTTACAGCAGGATCTTTTTTATATTAAACGACTAATAGGCTTACCAAATGAGAGTATTAGCATTGGGAATGATCGTCATGTAGTAGTCAACGGTAAAAGATTAGATTCCACTGATCATCCTTTTGAATTTCTTTACTCATTTGAATTAGATGATAATAAAAAATACGCTAGAGATAGCGAGTTCTCCGGACATGTAAATAGACAAGGTTATGCAGATTCAAAGCGTAATGATGGTCATGTAATTCCTTATAGATTTCGTCTTTTTGGCGATGAATCCTTTAAACTTCAAATACCACAAAATGAATATTTAGCATTTGGTGATAATACCATGAATTCTACAGATTCTAGAGATTGGGGAACTTTACCTGGGAAAAATATTTTCGGGACACCATCATTTATATATTGGCCATTCTTTTCACAACCTGGCCGCAATCGTCCTCATAGATTTGGCTGGGCATTCCAGTAGTTGCGCACAATAAATGTTATATTTACTTTATTAATGGGTCATTATTTATGGATTTAAAGGAATTTCATCAAGATGTGTATGCGGAAAGACTAGATAATGGGCTAGAGGTAATTCTTTGTAGTGACAAATCATCCCCGGTTGCGGCTATTCAATTATGGTGCAAAACAGGAAGTATTCACGAAGGTAAATGGCTGGGGGCAGGACTATCGCATGTTCTCGAGCATATGTTGTTCAAAGGGACAACCACTAGAACAGGGACAGAGTTGGATCACTTAATTCAGGATGCAGGAGGTTATTTTAATGCTTATACATCATTTGATCGTACTGTTTACCATGTAACATTGCCCTCTTCAGGAACTAAAATCGCATTGGATGTTTTGTCTGATATTGCCTTAAATGCAACATTACCAGATGAGGAGTTGATAACAGAATTAGATGTTATTCGCCGAGAAATGGAAATGGGTAATGATGATCCCTCTCGTCGATCAAGTCGTCGTTTATTTGAAACAGCTTACACTAGAAGCCCTTATCGTCATACAGTAATAGGTTATCGGGATGTTTTTGATAAACTCGATCGTAATTCCATTAATGAGTATTATCAAAGCAGATACGCTCCCAACAATTGCTTCTTTGTTGTAGCCGGAGATATTGAAAAAGATGAGGTATTATCATTATTAAATGAGAAATATTCTTCATATCCTATGCGTGCCCTGCCCTCTGTGTTGATTGAATCTGAACCGTGTCAGATTTCAGCAAGAGAAAGAATAGAGGAGGCGCCTTTTGAACATGCTCATTTCCATTACTCGTGGCATATTCCCGATGTTAGACACGTTGATATACCAGCTTTAGATGTGCTTTCTGTCCTTCTTGGAAGCGGCAGGAGCTCCAGATTGTTTCGCGAAGTTCGGGATCGGCAAGCATTAGTTCATACTGCCGATGCGTGGACTTTTACTTCTGAACATGCCGGAATGTTTGGGATGAGTGCGCAATCTAACTCTGACCAACTTGCTAATGCTCGCGAAAGCATGCTGCAGGAATTGGATTATTTTAAAGAGAATTTTGTTGATGTGGATGAATTGTCTAAAGCGATCAAACAATTTACTGCAGCCAACTTAGCTACCCTTCGAACAGCACAAGGCCAAGCTGGCGACTTAGGCGGAAAC
>JASLKL010000134.1 GCA_030747605.1 Verrucomicrobiota bacterium
ACTGAACCTAACGGGTGAGTTGAATCTTAAGATGGGGGGGCCAAGTATTTATACTGAAGTCCCACGTGAAGTTCTTGCTACGGCGTCTCGTCCTGGAGGTGCTTGGGGTAATTCCTCAGAGGAGGATCGCAATAGGCGTAGTGTTTATATTTATGTAAAGCGTTCCTTGCACGAGCCATTTCTTAGTGCTTTTGATTGGGCAGATACGGACAATACATGTGATGTTCGCTTTGTGACAACTGTTCCGACGCAGACTTTAACATTGTTGAATAGTAAGTTCCTTAATGACTCTGCTGAGAATTTGGCTAAATACGTGGCGAAGAAATCTCCCGATGATATCAAAGCGCAAGTTACTCATGCGTTACATAATGCAACTCATCGGAAACCTAGTGAAGTCGATATTCAGGATGGTTTAGACTTAATAATGGATTTAAAGAGTAGCTTTAAGGCAACTGAAGAAGAGGCTATGCAGCGATTTTGCCTATTAGTTTTAAATTTAAACGAGTTTCTATATCTTGACTAACGAATTAATTTAACAAGCAATAATGAACAATAAACGACCAAAAAACACATTCTGCGGACAGTTTAATCGACGAGAATATCTACATCAGGTAGGAGGTGGTTTTACATCACTTGCGATGGCAGGTTTGATGGCTAAGGATGGTTTTATTCGTAGCCAGGCCACTGCGGCTGACGGCAAAACTCCTTGGCAGAATCCGCTTGCGCCAAAAGATGCACCTCTGCCAGCCAAAGCTAAAAACGTTATATTCCTGTTTATGTATGGCGGACCAAGTCATGTCGATACCTTTGAATATAAGCCTGAGTTATATCCGCTGGACGGAAAGACTATAGACGTCAAGACTTTTGGCCGAGGTGGAAAGAAGAATGGTGGTAGGGTAGTGGGGCCGAAATGGGGGTTTAAACAGTATGGGCAATGCGGGAAGTATGTTAGTGATTTGTTTCCTAATATAGGTAATCACGTGGACAAGATTTCATTTCTTCATTCGATGACTGCGGACTCACCAATACACGGTTCAGCGATGTTAATGATGAACTCTGGAAGTGTGCTTAGTGGGCGCCCTTCGATGGGGTCATGGGTTAATTACGGGTTGGGGTCAGTTAACGAAAATCTTCCAGGTTATGTGGTAATGTTAGATCCAACAGGCGGCCCTATTAGTGGAGCGAAAAATTGGACTAGTGGATACATGCCGGCTGCATATCAAGGTGTTGTGATGAATGCCAGTGGTTCAACGCCGATTTTAGACCTGAAAAATTCTCGTAATATGAGCCGTGAACAACAGAGAATGCTCATAGATAAATTAAACAAGTATAATAGCCGGCATTTAAGTGATCGTATTGATAATACTGCATTATCTGCTCGAATCTCGAGTTATGAATTAGCTTACAAAATGCAAATGAGCGCTCCGGAGGCAGTTGATTTCGATACTGAGCCTGAGCACGTCAAGAACCTGTATGGGTTAAATCAAGATCGTACACGTGATTTTGGTAAGAAATGTTTACTTGCTCGACGCTTAGTTGAGCGTGGTGTGCGCTTTATTCAAATTTATTCAGGAGGCAATCACAATGATGCTAACTGGGATGCCCATGGGGACTTGGTTAAGAATCATAATTACCATGCTGGAAACACAGATAAGCCTATTGCTGGTCTACTTGAGGATTTGCAGCAACGTGGAATGTTGGATGAAACACTTATAATTTGGGGTGGTGAGTTTGGTCGCCAACCTACAGCAGAGTATGCAAAGGGGACAGGGCGTGATCACAATAGCTATGGTTTTACGATGTGGATGGCAGGTGGCGGCATTAAAGGAGGTGCCAGTCTTGGGAAAACTGATGAATTAGGCAGTGCTGCAGTTGAGAAGCCGCTACACGTGAAGCATATGCACGCTACTGTTTTAAAGCAGCTAGGCTTTGATCCAAATGAGCTGAGTTATTTCTATCGAGGTTTAGATCAGCGCTTGGTTGGTGTTGAGGGGGCGGATCCCATTAACGAAATTATTGCTTGATGAATTGTTGTGTCTTTATTGATAACGGGGCATGAGCCCCGTTTTTTTTTAAGTATATAAACTTTATTTTAAATTAATTCCTTATGAATAAATTTATATTATCGCTCTTGTTAATAGCTAGTTTGGCAACTGTGCTTGGGCAGAAGATTCAAAATCCGCCAATTCCGAATTTTTATACACCTGAGGAATCCATGAAGAGGATTAAGCTTCAGGATGGTTTTAGCTTAGAGTTAGTGGCGAGTGAGCCAGATATTAATGAGCCTGTTATTATTGAATGGGATGCAAATGGCCGACTCTATGTAGTTGAGATGAATACATATATGCAGGACATTGATGGCAAGAACCAGCGTGATGCCACTAGTCGAGTTGTTCGTTTTGAAGATACTAACGGCGATGGCAAGATGGATAAGAATACAGTATTTATTGACAGTCTTGTTTTGCCTCGGATGTTGTTAACTACTACTAAAGACAAAGTTGTGGTTCGTGAAACTGATACTTTTGATTTGTATTCATACGAAGATACTGACGGTGATGGGAAGTCGGATAAAAAAGAACTAGTATATAAAGGTGGAAGGCGTGGGGGAAATCTGGAACATCAGCCGAGCGGGATGCGTTGGAATATTGATAATTGGATGTATGTCACCTATTCGAACCGGCGATACCGATTGCGGCCAAATGGAATGATAGAGTCAGAAAAAATAGCTGTTGGAACAGGCCAATGGGGTATTGCATATGATGAAATGGGTCAGTTAATTTTTTCAACAGCTGGAGGTGAACGTGTGGCTCATCATTTCCAAATAATGCCTCAGTATGGCTCCTTAAGTTTATCCGGTGAAATGGAACCAGGGTTTGAGGTGCCATATCCTATTACAGCAACTCCAGATGTTCAGGGAGGCCTGCGGCGAATAAAGTCAAATGGTACATTAAATAAATTTACTGGCTGTTGCGGTCCTTCTGTTTTTCTTGGGGACAACGGTCCAAGTGATATGTATGGCGATTACATTGTATGCGAGCCTGTAGGTCGATTAATTCGGCGTGCTAAAATAAACAAAGTTGATGGCAAAAATGTTTTGTCTAATGCTTATCCAGGCGAGGAGTTTATTGCGTCAACAGATATGAATTTTCGTCCAGTTAATTCTGCAACAGGGCCTGATGGAGCTTTATATATATGTGACATGTATCGAGGCATTATTCAGGAGGGCAACTGGGTTCGTGAAGGATCTTTTCTTAGGCCGGTGGTGGAGAAGTACAAACTGCAGAACAATGTTCGTCGTGGTCGTGTTTACCGTGTTTTTCATAAAGACTACCGCAAAAAAAAATCGCCTAAGATGTTTGATGAGGAAACAGGTTCTTTAGTGAGATATTTATCAAATCCGAACGGGTGGTGGCGTATGAGTGCACAAAAGCAAATAATTTTAAGGCAAGACAAGTCGATTGTGTCTGAGTTAAAGCAATTAGTAAGAGAAGGTCAGGGAATAGGTAGAATTCATGCGATGTGGACTCTAGAGGGATTAGGCATGGCAGAACCAGAACTCGCAGTATCACTTTTGAGTGATAGTGATCATAGGGTTAGGCAGACCGCGATTCGCCTTTTGGAGCCATTCTTTTTGTCGGGAGACAGATCTTATTTAAATGATGTTGTTTCATTGATGGAAGATAAGAATCCTAGAGTGGTTGCCCAAGCTATTAATTCTATTCAATTCCTCCAGTCACCAGATGTGAACGATCATATTCTTAATGGCATGTTGGCTAATGAGAATAACGAGTTTGTAAAAGGTGTTGGCAGATTAGCGCTAAGCGTGAAAAAGGGTGGCCGAAATTCGCGTAATTCTAGTTCTCTTTCTGTTTCTGGTTTGCGCTCATTTAAAAAGGGGCGTGATATTTATAACTCACTTTGTTTGGCTTGCCATGGGAAGGACGGTAAAGGAACTCCTGTAGAAGGGGTTGGAACTATGGCACCGTCATTGGTTGGAACCCCGCGATTGATAGGTAGCCCTGATGTGCCGATTAGAATTGTTCTCCATGGTTTAACTGGGCCAATCGATGGTAAAACTTATATTCAACAAATGATCCCGATGAAGTCCAATAGCGATAAATGGATAGCGGATGTTCTTACTTATATCAGAAACAGCTTTGGCAATAATGCTTCAGAAATTAAAGTAGCGAAGGTTCAGGCTATTCGTGAATTAACTAAAAAAAGGGAAATTTTCTACACGCAGCAGGAGTTAGCTGACTTTCTTCCAATTGTTAAGCGAGAAATGAAAAAATGGTCTTTTAATTCTAGTCATGGTTCTCACTCAACAAAGAGAGCAGTAGACGGTCGATTAGATTCTCGTTTCTCTACAGATAGCCCACAAGTTCCTGGTATGACATTTGAGGTTGATATGAAAAAGCTTCGTAATATCTACAGAATTGTTTTGGACACAACTGGATCTGCTCGTGATTACCCCCGTGGTTATGAGGTGGCAATTTCTGAAGATGGTAAAATTTGGAGTGATCCAATAGCTAAAGGTAAAGGAGTAAGTGAAATTACATATATTGATTTTAATCCTATAGCTGCAAGGTATTTCCGTATAAAACAGACGGGCAGGGTGAAAGGCTTACATTGGTCGATACATGAGATGAGTGTCTTCGAAAAAAGTGCCATGACTGCTGGTGATTCGGTGGGGAAGTCCAAGGATAAGAAGAGTTAAGGATTCAATAAGAAAAAAATTCTTTAAGATTTTAGTAAGAGAGCAGTTTTTTCAAAAGACAAAATGAAGATGTTAGTTGCGTTTCTGTTTAGTTTGATATTTGCTTACGAAATATCTGCTGAAGAGACATTTTCATTTTGGAAGATCTACGGAGGTAAGGCTGGGCCCACCGGCTGGCGTTGTCATGTCGTTCAACCCGATCCAGAAGACCATGGCCCAGATGGTATTAATATTCATGATTGGGATGGTGACGGAGATCCCGATCTCTTCGTCAACTTCGAGGAAGGAGGATATAGCAGGCTCTATTTTAACCCGGGGGAAAAGAAAGTAAGAAAAGCTTGGTTGGACTTCATCGAATTCAACCATTCCAAATGCGAGGATTCTGGGATTGGGGACCTTGATGCAGATGGCGATACTGACTATGTCGCCAACGGCGGTTGGGTTTACTTCAACCCGGGCAAGAGTAAGGTTAGAGATTCTTCAGCCTGGATAAAGATGACTCTTTTTGATTATGAACGACGGGTGCCGACCGTTACAGATGTTGATGGGGATGGCCTTAATGATTTGGTTGTAGGTGCTCAAGAATGGTACAAACAGCCTAAAATCAGAAAGCATCAAGCAAGGAGTTGGAAGAAATTTATTATAGGTAATAACCGCTGGCCTATGAACTGTATCATGTACGATTTAGATTATGACGGTGACAAAGATATGATTGTGGCTGATCGCGGAAGAGAGATTTGTTGGTATGTTAATCCTGGTAAAAATAAGGTGACCAGTATGTGGGAGCGTAAGACGCTACATGCTCATCACGAGCCAATGTTCATGACGATTGCCGATGTTAATAGTGACCAATTGGAAGATGTAGTAATTACTGGAGGAAGTAAGGGTAACCTTGCTGAAAAATTAATTGTTCTTCTACGATTGAATAATAGCGGTGAACCAATTTTTCAGGAGATTATTATTGATCAACCTACAGGCATCTTTCCTAAAGGAGTGGCCGTTTTTGATCTGGACGGAGATCCAAAGAAAAAAGAAATTCTCGTTATTCCTAAATCAGGAGAACTTTGGACTACTACTTATCAGAATGGCTCTGATCAGTCACAAAACTGGCAAACTATGCCGCTAGTTATACCAGGGGCTGAAACAAGGAAGAAAATGGACAATGCATGGCTCGGCGATCTTGATAGTGATGGCGATCTTGATGTTATTACCACAGAAGAGAATGGGGGATGGGGAGTTATTTGGTTTGAGAACCCTCTCATTGACTCTGATAAAATACACAGAAACCCTTCGAAATGAACGGTTTACATTGTGTTAAACGATGTAGTGATTCGTTCTTAATAAGAACTTAATACGATTTTTGTTCAGAAACCTTCTTAAGTTTTTCTTTAATCATCCAAATTCTGAATCTCCGACGATGTGAGAGGTTACAAACCTTCGTATTTGTATGGTTTGTTTAACTCAGA
>JASLKL010000135.1 GCA_030747605.1 Verrucomicrobiota bacterium
TTGGCTACAGCTTTCTTGGCTACAGCTTTCTTGGCTACAGCTTTCTTGGCTACAGCTTTCTTGGCTACAGCTTTCTTAGTCACTTTTTTAGCTGCATTCGTTGTTTTTTTGACGTTTTTTTTCTTTGATGCCACAAGTCAAAAAATAGGTTTTTATTCTAAAATCCCCCCATTTTGAAGGCCCTACAAGACGCAGAACTCAAAACGAGGCGCGGAAATCTATCAAAGAGTATGCTTAATTCCATAAAAAAATTCCGGTTTTTTAATTATTTTAGATATAGGAAATCAGATTATTTCGACTGTTTATTGCCAGTCTCAACGTAATACCGTGACCCAACTTGGCTAAATTGCTAGTTTTGACGCCCTCTGATGTGACTAAGAGACCCATATTTTATGAATAATTTCTTTGCCAACACCGCCCGATCAATCTTCACAGTTATTACCGGATCACTTTTATTTTTAATCGGCTGCTCAAAGAATGATCCACCACAGGTGATTCGATCAGTTAAACCAGTTTCTGAAAAAACGGATACAACTGAGCAGAATTCCTTCAAACCTGTCGATATGGTTTGGATTCCCAGAGGCACTTTCAATATGGGCTCTAAACATGGAAAGCCTGATGAACTACCAGTCCATAAAGTTACAGTAGATGGATTCTGGATCAACAAAACTGAAGTCACTAATGATCAATTCGCTCAATTTGTAAATGCTACCAAATATTTAACGGTCGCTGAACAGAAACCAAACCCATTAGATTTCCCAGGAGTACCTGAAGATAAATTGGTTCCAGGTGCTGTAGTGTTTGAACCACCACCAGGAAATCCTCCTCTTAATAATCATAGACTTTGGTGGACATGGAAGATAGGGGCTAGCTGGAAACACCCAAACGGTCCGGATGACTCTATAGATGGCAAAGAAGATCACCCAGTAGTTAATGTATGCTGGTTTGACGCATTCGAATATTCTAACTGGTTAACAGAAAAAACCGGAGTCAAACACCGACTTCCTACAGAAGCTGAGTGGGAATATGCAGCTCGAGGAGGATCGAATGAAAAAAAATATATTTGGGGTGATGAACTCAAACCAGGCGGGCAATGTATTGCTAACTTTTGGCAAGGACGCTTTCCAAATCAAAACACTACTGAAGATGGCTACCGAATGTCATCACCTGTGGGACAATTCGCATCCAATGGCTACGGACTGTATGACATGGCTGGCAACGTTTGGGAATGGTGTGGAGATTGGTATAAAAACGACTATTACGAAAAAAGCCCCGATAAAAATCCAAAAGGCCCAAATACTAGTTTCGACCCTGCAGAACCAAATTTAGCTAAGCGAATCACCCGTGGAGGATCATTTCTTTGCAGCGAACTTTATTGCACTGGTTATCGGCCTTCAGCTCGAATGAAAACAAGCCCCGATACAGGCCTAAATCATACGGGATTTCGCCTGGTTGCTGAAGGTTCACCTCCAAAAAAATAACCCATTGACCTATTTCAAGAAATCAATTGAGCATCATTCCACGTCGAATATACGTGGGCTGATCAAGGTCTTCACCCTTATGGATAGTCGGTTCGCTTTTTTCAAAACGCCCTTTTGAAATTACCTCCAATGGCAGCATTTCTTGCTTAATTTCTTTTCTTTTTTTGCGATTTGGTTCCTGCTTTGCAGCTGCCTCTAACAAACTATCCTTCATTTCTGGAGTAATAGTTTCCACAGCTGGAGCTGGCGGCGTATATGCAAATCTAACTCGATTTGCACCTGTTGAATCAGAACCTAAATCCATATAACTATTCTCTCCAGATGGCATAAAGTTTTCAGGATAACTTAAATCAAGCGCTTCATTTTCTGGAAGATTTTTTGATACATTTGCATCCATTATAAAATTATTAGACTTAGTCTCCTGAACAATAACCAAAATTACTTGCAATACATTATCGCTGCCAGATCCCGACGCTCCAACTATTACATCATTGGCCGAAGCGTGCAAACTAATAGATTCAATAACAGTATTAATTTTAGCCAGTGATAAGTTTTCGCCACCAGATAAATGCACCAACAATGTTGTTGCTTCACTTAATGCTTTCCCCATACGAGCAGCAGGATGAGATAATATTTTTTTCATAACATCCGCAGCAAGATCTTCACCAACCCCCTCAACACATAATGTAGACCCAAGACTATGTCGTCCTTTCATAGAAGCCTGAAGGTCACCAAATGATACGTTTAACAGACCTGGTTCAATCAACATGCGGCTCAATCCTAAAACCGATTCACATAAATGCCGGTTAGCTATTTCTAGTGCGTTATTCAAACTGATTTCACCTCCTGCAATCTGAATGACTTCCTCATTGGAAAAATGAAACACAACATCTGAAGATTGCTTAAGATCACGAATACCCCCAGCTGCCTTATTACAACGCCTGGATCCCTCACAATTAAAAGGTGTGGCCGCAACCCCTACTACTAACGCACCAGTCTCTTTAGCTAAACGTGCAACAAATGATGCAGCCTCTGTTCCTGTCCCTCCTCCCATACCAGCAATAACAAAAACAAGATCTGCCCCTGAAACTAATTTTAATATATGATCACGATCCGACTCAACTGCAGCTCTTGCTAATGCCACATCTCCACCAGCTCCCAAACCGCATGGTATCGATTTACCTAACAATAGAGTTTTGGATTGATGACAACGAGAAAGACTACGATTATCAGTATCAAGAGAGTGCGATTGCACTCCTTTAAGACCAATCATTGCCAATGTCTCAACCAGCTTCACTCCGGTCTCACCAAGCCCAATGAAACGAATAACAGGATTATCGGAATTATCGTGATCTCTCATCAAATTACTATTAGTCATTTTCTCCCCCCAAATAATGAAACAAATTGCTTGCGTATTGCACGACCTAAACCTTCTCGCTTTGGCATAGCTTGAGACTGAAATGCCCCAAATTTAATCAAACCAATCGAAGTAGAAAACTCGGGTTCATCAAGGGCATTTTTGATTCCGCTAACAGTACTCGACCGGCCGATAGCTGCTGGCAAATTAAATACTTCACGCGCTAACTTTGTAATATGCGGTGTCCGCGCACCACCCCCACATAGAACAACTCCAGCACGCAAATAATCAATTAATCCCGCCTGTTCTATATCATTTGCAATCAGCTCAAAGATCTCTCGTAAGCGCATCGACATAATCATTTGAAGATGTTTCAAATTCACTTTTTTCCCAGGAATAATATTGTCAGATGATAAATCCATCATACGATCGTTGGATTCTGGATCTATAACTGCTGAGCCATTATCAACCTTAAGTTGTTCAGCTCGACCAAGTGGCACTTTTAGACCATAAGCCAAATCATTAGACACATGATCTCCACCAACTGCTAGGACCCCAGTATGTTTAATAACTCCACCAGAATATATTGCATACTCAGTAGTGCCAGCACCTAGATCAATTACAAGTGAGCCGAGTTCTTTTTGCTCCGTACTAAGGGTTGCCAGTGATGATGCTAAACCATTAAATGCAATATTCTCTACCTGAAGATGTAGCCCACTTACTAAACGAATCGGATTTTGCAATCGATTGTAACGCCCACTAACAACATGAACATCAACCTCTATTTTCGCTCCTAACATTCCTTCCGGATTCAGGACTCCATCCTGCCCATCTACTCTGAAATGCTGACGAATAACATGAATAACGGAATGATCACTTGGTAAATTGACTGCTTTAGCATTTTTTATTACATCCTGAATATCTGCATCATTAATTTCACGGTCGGCCGAGACTACTGGATGAACTCCTGTATTATTAAAACCCCGCATATGGCTTCCAGTAACACCAAGAAAAACAGACTGAATCTCTACATCAGCCATATGCTCCGCCTCAACTATCGCATTACGTACATCCTCCTCAACGACTGAAACATCAACAATTTCCCCTTTCCGTACCCCACGAGATTTGGATTGCCCTAAACCAATAATATTTGCGACTTGATTATCATTAACCTCGCCTACCACTACGCAAACCTTGGATGTACCTATTTCAAGACCAACGATAATTTGTGAATCACTCATATAATAGTTTACTTCCCCGCCATTTTTTGGCTCTGTCGTATCTCCTTCGCAATATTGGGTGAAAGCATCCAGCGAACTGGCACATTATTAGTCACAGAAAGATCCATTGCTTCAATGGCAAGACCATATTTTTGACCATGAGCTCGAATTCTAGACCAACGATTGAACTGTTGTTGTAGTCGGTTGCGAGATAAATCAATCTGTCCTCCATCACCAGTAGTCACTCGTAAAATTTGAGGTTGAGATAAGTCAACTACTCGCAAATCAACCTCTCCGGCCATAGCTGATTTCCGGTACTCTCGTATAACCCCGAGAGCAGCCTGTAGCTTAGGCAGGTCTGCCGAACGACCTGGAGCAAGCGTACGAAGAGTCTTCAGATCAATACCAGCAATCACCGGAAGTGACCACTCAGACTGATGTTGAGGAAAAACAACTGACGACTGCCCAACTATTGGCGGCATCACATGTCCAGATTCGTCCACCTGCAAACGAATACAATCATATTGTCCATCATTATCGCTATCTCGCTGCCATATCCAGATTTGCGCCATGGGTACTCGCTCAGTTACTCGAACTTGAAGTGTATCTGGCAAAAATCTCTCGACAGATGCCATTTTAACACGCGGTGTTAACTCAATATTTCGCTTAATTCTGAGCAAATCAAGTGAGAGTAAATTATCACCCATTTTAACTCCCCCCCAATCCTTAAGTTGAGACTCACTAATGATACCGTCCGTTCTGAAGTCCATATCTGAAACAGCAAAAGATTCATTTTCATAAATAAGCCGGTTCAGAGCTAAACCTCCTCCTAACCAACTAGTTGCGACAAGCGCAATCAATGTAACCCCTAATATCAGAAAAGAACGCAACCAACGCAGCTGTTCGCTACGGGCCTGCTGGGATTTCACCCTGACTGAAAGCACATTATTCTGCCCAATCCTTTTATTTTTCTTTCTTGATTTCAGTGCCATTTCAAATCGGTTCTGTTTGTGCCAACTGCTTTACTGGCTCCAATGCTAAATCCACAAGCCGCTGGCAAAGCTCATTAAAATTCAACCCTGCCTCTTGCGCTGCTCTAGGCAGTAAGCTTGTAGAAGTCATGCCCGGCAAAGTATTAACCTCCAGTAATACCGGCTCTCCATCTTCACGCACTATGAAATCTACTCGCGCACAATTTCCGCCTCCCAATGCCATTAATGACCGTTCGGCTGCTGACTTAATTCGACGAGTTTCCGATTCAGTGAATTGCGCTGGGCAAATATAATCAGTAGCACCGGAAGTATATTTGTTAGTATAATCGTAACCACCCTCCTTAGGAATAATTTCAACTAACGGCAAAGACTCTCCTCCTAAAATACCCACAGTAATTTCACGACCAACTATTTTTTCTTCCACTAACACAGGCCCTCCAAACTCCATAGTCTTATACAAAGAGTTCGACCAAGTAGTTGCTGTTTCGACAAATTCAAGACCTATGCTTGATCCCTGCATCGTCGGCTTTAAGACCAAAGGCAAACTCAATCCAATCGGAATTCCAGCATCAGCATCTTTAATTATTTGATCCTTTGCAGTAATCAATCCGTGCTTCTCGCACATTCGTTTAGTATGAATCTTATTAAAAGCCAGGCGACTCACTTCAGCACTGCATCCTGTATATGGAACACCTAATTCATCCAATTCCTTCTGCACTGTCCCATCCTCACCGAATGCGCCATGCAAAGCCAGAAACACTACATCCACTGCGGATGATAATTGGAATTTCCCATCAACCGGATCTAACTCAATTACTCGATGTCCTAAATAACGTAGTGCCTCCACCACAGCAGCACCAGATTTTAACGACACATCACGTTCACAAGATGGCCCACCTAACATCACGCAAACATTGAGGTTCTCAGTCATCTTCTTCCACTCTCCCGATAATCTGCACTTCCGTTTTGAGATCGACACCTCGTTCGTCGTAAACCCGTTGCCTAATGCGCTCGATTAATTTGAGAAAATCTCCTGCAGTGGCACCACCTTTATTAACAATGAAATTACCGTGCTCTTCAGATACCATT
>JASLKL010000136.1 GCA_030747605.1 Verrucomicrobiota bacterium
CACAGACGACAATGGACTAAGACTTGAGAGATTGAGTAAGAACTTTGGTGAGTTCATCGCAGTTGAGGATGTGAACCTCCACATTAGGCGAGGAGAATTTCTGACAATCTTGGGGCCTTCTGGATCCGGCAAAACCACCTTGCTCATGATAATAGCCGGATTTTTGGAAGCAACAACCGGAGATATTCAGTTTGATGGTTTGTCAATCATGTCGCTAAGGCCAGAAAAACGCAATTTTGGAATGGTTTTTCAAGGTTATGCATTATTCCCTCACATGACGGTGAGACAAAATATCGCCTACCCTTTAGAAGTGCGTAAGGTAGAGCGTGAAAAAATTCTCACGCGGGTAGAGGAAATGCTGGAACTCGTTCAACTTGCCACTTTTGGTGATCGCTTACCTCGCCAGCTTTCAGGTGGCCAGCAGCAACGTGTCGCTTTGGCAAGGGCTTTAATTTTTGATCCGCTTGTGCTTTTGCTTGACGAACCCCTGGGTGCTCTTGATAAGAAACTGCGTTCCGATGTCCAGACTCAGTTGAAACATCTGCACCGCAAAGTTGGAAAAACATTTGTTTATGTAACACACGATCAGGAGGAGGCGCTTTCAATGTCTGATCGTGTGGTAATTCTGAACCATGGTCGGGTTATTCAGGTTGGATCGCCACAAGAACTATATGAAAGGCCTTCCACGGTATTTGCTTCAAGATTCATTGGAAAGAGTAATATTCTGCGGGGAGTTGTTAATCAAGTGAATGGAAATGAAGTCGTTTATGCCATTGCAGGAAAATATTTCCAACAATTAGTTTTAAACGAAAATTTTTCTAATAATGATGAAATCATTTTAGCACTCCGACCAGAGAAAATAAAAATCGTTCGCAGTAAAGTTGGATCTAATGAAATTAATATTTTAGTTGGACGAATTATTGATGTTACATATTTTGGTTCTAAAATATCAGTGAATGTAGAAACAGATTCAGTTGGTGAATTCATAGTAGAAGTACAAGCGTGGAATAACAAAGAAAAACTTGAGGAAGGGCAAGAAATATCGCTCACATGGTCACCGGATGCAGCTATTACAGTAAAAGATATTGAATCTAAATTTAAAGAAAAAGAATCATTTGGAAATCTTATTCCCACATAAGATGACCTCATAAAATTTCAAAATTGGCAAATTAACTATTAATGATATTAAAAAGTAGTGAATGGAGTAACGGCTAAGTTGGATCTAACGAGTCCCTTAAAAATAAATCAGTTTTATTTATTGACTTATAAAATAATGAGAGATAAAGTACACCCCGTAAAACAACTTGGCTGATCCTGTTCAAATAGCACTCCTTCAGTGAGTTGTTTATGTAGATTGTAAACGGTTCAGTGAACTGTTTGCTACAGAACCAATTCTTTAACAATCCTAAAAAAGGAGATGACATATGCAAGACAAGATGTTTTTTAAAGACCTGGCATATACAGGAGCGAAGGACTTCAAGAGCGGTAAGATGGGTAGGCGCGACTTCCTGTACCTTTGTGCCTTGGCTGGAGTTGCCACATCATCCGTGATCGCCGGCGATGCTGAAGCAGCTGCAAACGAAATTGTGTTGTGGAATTGGGGCGGTGATGCCGTCAAATGCCATACTAGTGCTTTTGGTGCCGATTTCACTAAAGAATCCGGTCTTCCAGTCAAATACGACACCACAGGACCGATGCAAGGAAAAATCAAGGAAATGGTGAATTCCGGAAATGTTACCGCAGATGTCGCAGATGCAGATGCCTTCGATGCAATTGCACTAGGCAAGTCAGGTCATTTGGAGAAAATTGACTATTCCGTCGTTGACAAGAAAAAGGTACTCAAGGGCTTCGCTTGGGATTACGGAGTCTCGATCATCTTTTATGGTTATGCGTTCATGTACGATACAAAAAAATTCAAAAGCAACCCACCGAGCACTTGGGCGGATTTTTTCAATACCAAGAAGTATCCAGGCAAGCGATCCTTGTATAAATGGGCGAATGGCGCGCTCGAAGGTGCCCTGATGGCCGATGGCGTGTCAAAAGACAAGGTCTATCCAATGGACCTTGACCGTGCGATCAACAAGATCAAGTCGATCAAATCCGATACCATCTTCTGGGGATCGGGTTCTGAAGCACAACAAATGATTGTGAATGGTGAAGTTTCTATGGGCATGGTCTGGCTCAACCGTGCAAAGGCAGTAGAGGAAGATACCAACGGACGCTATCGACTTAACATGAATGAGGCGATTGCAATGCCCGGAGCTTATCTCGTTCCTAAGGGGAATCCGGCTGGACGTGCAAACGTAATGAAATTTATTGCCTCGTGCCAAGTAGCTGAAAGACAAATCGAAATTCTTCGATGTCATGGAATGACTCCATCTAACCCCGAAGCCTTCGGAATGATCCCAGATGACCTTAAACGTTTCGCAGTGACTTCGGAAGAGAATCTTTCTCGAGTTCTCCTTAACGATCCTATTTGGTGGGCGGAAAATATTGGACCTGCCCTCAATAAGTATCTCGAAGCAATTGGCTAACGACGAACAAGAGTGGGACGATCGGCCCGAAAATATTTACTTGGAAAACCAGTAAATCCGTAAACGCTTACTGGATGCTCGTGGTGCCCTTGTTTGGGCTGATCATTGTTCTCTATGCTTTGCCGGTAATCAATATTCTTTGGCTTGGAGTTTCTGAACCGGAACTAGGCATACAAAATTACAAGCTACTTTTCACAAAGTCATCGTTAGTCAAGATTCTCTGGACCACAATACGAGTGTGCCTCATCACGACACTGTGCAGCGTGGTGATAGGCTATCTGATTGCCTATTCCATGGTTCATCTGGTAGGACGAGAGCAAAACTGGATGCTGACACTCGTACTGATTTCCTTCTGGATTTCGGTCTTGGTCAGGGCTTTTTCTTGGCTGACACTGCTTGGCAGAAACGGCCTCCTCAACGCTGCATTGGTAAGCAGTGGTCTGTCGGAAGAACCGATTAACATGATACGCAATGAATTCGGCGTTTTGATCGGCATGATCCACTACATGGTTCCGTATGCGGTTCTCCCTCTACTCGCCAATATGCAAGGAATTGATCATCGGATTATGGATGCGTCGCGCAGTCTTGGTGCTGGCTCCTTGCAAACATTTTTGAAAATTTACCTGCCATTGACAAAACCTGGAGTAATCGCATCATCACTGCTCGTTTTCATTATCAGCTTGGGATTTTATGTTACCCCAGCCTTGCTGGGCGGAGGACGGGTTCTCATGGTTGCGGAATATGTGAGTGTGCAGATTCTCATCACAGTGCAGTGGGGGTTGGCGGCAATGTTAGCAACGCTTTTACTTTCGGGAGTTTTTGCGCTTTTATACATCATGTCAAGATTTATGAAAATTGGTGAAATATTCGGGGCTAGACCATGAAAAAAAGAAACAGTTTAGGTTGGAATTTTATTCGTGGTTTTACTTGGGCCGGACTTGCTTTCCTCGTCCTGCCGACGCTGATTGCCGTACCAGTCTCACTGACACCAAAGCGTTATCTTTCCATGCCGACAGGAGAGATTTCCATGCGACACTACACCAATCTGTTTAGTAGTGCGGAATGGATGTCGAGCATTGGACAGAGTGCTATTATAGCTATTTTTTCATCATTAATTGCTACGGTACTTGGGACGCTCTGCGCCATCGGCTTGTGGCGAATTTCATCTAGGGTATCGGAAGTTATCCGGGGAATTCTGTTGCTGCCCTTGATCATTCCGCCTATCATTTCCGCAATGGCCTTCTATCGAATTTGGGTAAAACTAGGACTGCTTGACAGTTACTCAGGAATGATCATTGCCCATGCGATACTAGCAGCACCGATTGTATTGATCACAGTTTCAGCCTCGCTCGCAAATTTCGATCTAAGACTCGAACAGGCTTCGTGCAATCTTGGTGCATCGATTGGTACAACGTTGCGGCGGGTAGTTCTGCCGTCAATTAAACCGGGAATTTGGGCCGGCGCAATTTTCGCCTTTATACTTTCGTGGGATGAAATTGTTGTAGCTTTGTTTATTGCCAAGTTCCGTATTATGACTCTTCCACGAAGAATGTGGGACGGCATACGTGAAAATACTGATCCAACCGTGGCCGCTTCCGCCGTCGTTTTGGTTCTTGTCACTATCAGCGCGCTGACAATTTACACCATCATGACTAAACATGTTCGGATGCAGGGAAGTTTAGTGCAGGAAGAGAATAGTTAAACATATATTAAATATTAGACGCAAATGGATATAGAGCTTAGCCACGAACAACGGATGTTGTTGGAGACAGTACAAGCATTTTTAGAGCAGGAAATTTATCCCCACGAAGAGGAGGTTGATCGTCTTGGACGAGTACCGTTAGAACTTGGTCGCCAGATTGAGAAACGTGCAATCGAGGTAGGTTTGTTTGCCGCAAATCTGCCGGAATCTGTTGGCGGAGGTGGGCTCGACTATCAGAGTTTGGTGCTGATTGAACGGGAATTTGGAAAAACCAGCCATGCGCTTCATTCATGGATTGCACGTCCTGCTGAAATTCTAATGGCTTGTGAGGGAGATCAGGTTGAGAAGTATTTGATACCTTGTGCTAGGGCAGAAAAACGAGAACT
Source organism: Verrucomicrobiota bacterium (assembly GCA_030747605.1). Lineage (GTDB taxonomy): Bacteria > Verrucomicrobiota > Verrucomicrobiia > Limisphaerales > UBA1096 > UBA1096. Next base: position 4,623 of record JASLKL010000136.1, read on the forward strand.
CTTTGCTCTTACTGAGCCGGAGGCGGGCTCCGACATCATGTCCATGAAGACCAACGCCCGTCGTGACGGTGATGACTGGATTCTTAATGGCTCAAAACACTTCATATCCGGTCCCGTGATGCCGGACTTCGCCATCGTCTTTGCGGTAACTGGAATGGACAAAACCGAACGCGGTCCTCGCAAACGTATTACAGCTTTCCTTGTCGATGTCGGCTCTGAGGGCTTCGATATTTCCGAGGGAACCCGTTCCGTGAGTTATCGTGGATATCTGACTTTCCAACTTAGTTTTTCGGATGTCAAGATAGGTCCTGATCAGATTCTAGGCGAAGAAGGACGTGGACTGGAACTTTCCGGGAAATGGTTATCAATGAATCGCATCTGGGTCGGTGCGAGTTGTTGCGGCAAAGCTGAACGTCTTTTTAATTTAGCCGCCGAGTGGGCCTCAACTCGAAAACAATTTGGTCAACCTATTGGTAAATTTCAGGCAACAGGTTTCAAACTTGCTGACATTGCGGTTGAGTTAAAAGCTGCAGATCTCCTTGTGATGGATGCTGTTGCAAAGGGAGATCAAGGCAAATTGACCGATTCCGATGCGGCTATGGTAAAACTCTTTTGTTCAGAAATGTTGAACCGTGCAGCAGACCATTCAGTACAAATATATGGAGGCATGGGCTTAATGGAGGAAATGCCGATTCAGCGTCTTTGGCGAGATTCCCGCCTCGAACGTATCTGGGACGGAACCTCCGAAATCCAGCGTCACATCATTTCACGTGCGATCCTCAGGCCGCTTGGAGCATGAACCAGGCACAGTACCAAAATCTTGAAAAACTATTAAAACCACGTCATCTGGCAATCATCGGTGGCCGCGATGCAGAAGCGGTGACCAAAGAATGTGCTAGAATCGGTTTTACTGGTCAAATTTGGCCGGTGAATCCGAAAAGAGAAATGATTGGTGGATTCAAATGTTTCGCCAGTGTCGATGACCTGCCGGAAGCACCGGATGCGGTATATCTTGCGATTCCAAGAGAGGCGGCAATCTCCACAGTGAAACGGCTTGCCGAAATGGGCGTAAGTGGTGTTGTCTGCTACACAGCAGGTTTTAGCGAAATCGGTGCAGAAGGCTCTGAGTTGGAGGAAGCACTTGTTTCAGCTTCCGGAGACCTTGCTCTAGTTGGTCCGAATTGTTACGGAATCATCAATTATATTGACAAAGTCGCCCTCTGGCCGTTCCCACACGGTGGTACCAGTCCAGGTTATGGTGCGGCAATCATAACTCAGAGTGGGATGCTTTCTTCCGACCTTACAATGAGCCAACGATCATTGCCCTTTGCCTATATGATTTCTGTCGGGAATCAATCAGTTCTGAGGCTGGAAGACTTCATTGATGTTCTTTGTACTAAACCAGAAGTCAAAGCCATCGGCCTGCACATAGAAGGGATAAAGGACATTTCTATATTCAGTGAAGTT
>JASLKL010000137.1 GCA_030747605.1 Verrucomicrobiota bacterium
TTTGCATACGGCTATGTTCTCTAATCCAGATCACATCCCTTCGTTATTATTGCAGGCTCATAATCAGGCAGATGCCGAGCAGTATGACGCTGCCAATGGAATACTTAAGGCGATATTTAAAATAAATCCTCATCATCCTGAAAGTTGGGCGTTACAGGCTGCTATCCACACTGTTCAGAACAAATCGGAGGAAGCTAAGGTCGCGCGCGAGAATGGGTTAAAGTTTTGGAAGACCAATCCGCTTGTTGATCATGAAATAGGTAAAAAGCTTTCTTCCAAATACCTCTTTAAGGAAGGAGCTTTTCATCAGCGTTTGGCCTTGGGTTTTGATAAGGATTACGTTCTGGCCAAGACTCAGTTGGCGCAGGATCTTCTTAGGCTTGGGCAGGATGATGAAGGTTGGAAATTGGCGGAGGAAGCACATGAGCAAGACGGATACGATGTGACTACATATAATCTATTGACTCTTTACGATTCGTTGAAAGATTATGTGAGTATCAACCGTGACGGCTTTATCTTAAGGATGACGCGAGATGAGGCCGCACTATATAGTGATGAGGCTTTAGAGTTGTTGGTTCAGGCCCGAGATTTATTTTCCAAGAAATATGATACGATTATCGAAGATCCGGTGATTGTAGAGATTTTTCCTGAGAAGAAAGATTTTGCCGTTCGAACTTTTGGTATCCCTGGTGGTGATGGTTATATGGGTGTTTGCTTTGGTAAAGTTATTACTGCAAACAGTCCCAAGTCTCTCCTCGCTTTTCAGCAGAATTGGCAGTCGTTATTGTGGCATGAGTATTGTCACGTTATCACTCTTCAGAAAACCAAAAATCGTATGCCGCGTTGGTTTAGTGAAGGTATTTCAGTTTACGAGGAAAGGCTAAGGCACAGTTCTTGGGGAGAACAAATGACGCCGGAATATCAGAATTTTATTCTTGGAGGTGAATTGACACCGATAGAGCGATTGAGTATGGCATTCCTTGTTCCAAAGAGTGCTGCTCATATTCAGTTTGCCTATTATCAATCATCTTTAGTGGTCGAGTATCTGGTGGAAAATTATGGGGAGGAATGTATTAGTAAGATTTTGCAAGATCTTGGTAACGGCATATTTATCAATATCGCTATCGAGAATCATGCTTCTAAACTTGATCAGTTGCAGCCAGCATTTACAGAATATGTAACAGCAAAGGCAAAAGCTTTTGCTGCCGAAGCAGATCTGACCAAGCCTAATCCACTTGAGGTTAATCCACTTGATAAAAATGCAATTGTTGATTGGTTGGAATCGAATCCCAATAATATTTGGGCACTAAACGCAACTTGTGTAAATCTGATTGAAGAGAAGAAATATTTAGAGGCGATTCCGTTATTGGAGAAATCGATTAAGTTGTATCCACGCCAGCGTGGCGGTAATTCGCCATATGGCATGTTAAGCATGGCCCATCGTGAGCTCGGTCAGGCAGATGATGAGCTTTCTGTGTTGGAGAAGTGGGCAGCCATCGAAGATTCGGCAACTAAATTATATGAGAGGTTGATGAAGATTTACGCTGATCGGAAGGATTGGTCTTCGGTTGAGCTTTCTGCAAAGCGTTTCTTTTCTGCCAACCCTTTATCGCCGGTTTCCCATCGCTTTATGGCGTTGAAATCCCAAGAGACGGGCGATAAGACTGCCAGCATTCAGCCGCTTAAGCGGCTTTTATTGCTTAACCCGGCTGATCCAGTCGATTTGCATTTTCGTTTAGCTTCCGCATTGGCCGAAAGTTCTCCGGGTGAAGCTAAGCGTCATGTTCTTCAGGCGCTTGAGGATGCCCCGCGTTTTCGAGCTGCTCAAAATTTGCTAGTTCGCTTGAATGAATCTAAAGTTAAACCAGATGAGAAGGTCGAAACTGAATGAACACCAAGCGTCAGTTTAGGTGTCAATTATTCTCACGTGTTCTGATTTTAGGAGTGCTTATGGTGACGACAATCATTGGATGGAGTCAGCATCAATGGTCACGTGGTGAAAGAGATCCGAGGGCTGGTGTCCCAAATTGGGATCGAGATGAAGAATTGCCTAACGATATGTTCACATTTGCTCGTATTCAGTATGATTCTTGGGGCGGTGGTTGGCGAGGGCGAGGTAAGTGGTCGGTGGATTACCCTGAGAGCGACCTGAATATGTCGTTTCGGTTGCAGCAGCTAACTTCACTAAAGGTAGATCCTGAGGGGACAGTGCTTAATCTTAATGAGGACAAATTGTTCGATTATCCTTTCATTTATATCATAGAACCCGGGGAACTCTACTTTAGTGACTCTGAGGTAAAAGCCTTGCGCAAGTATCTGTTGCATGGAGGTTTTTTGATGGTGGATGACTTTTGGGGAGAAGCCGAATGGGAGAATTTTGAACGACAGTTTCGTCGGGTTTTCCCAACACGGGAAATTGTGGATTTGCCCATTGAACATGAGTTATTTCAATGCGTATTTCCTTTAAAGCAAAAACCGCAGGTGCCTAATCCAAGAACTGCAATGCAGGGAGCTTCCCGCGGTATTACATGGGAGCGTTGGGATGCAAAGACGCCTCATTATAGGGGTGTTTACGATGATCACGGTAGATTGATGGTTGTTATTTGCCATAATACTGATCTTGGAGATGGCTGGGAAGAGGAGAGCCGAGCTGGCGAGTGGTACTTTAAAGAATTTTCTGAACCTAAAGCTTATCCTATGGGGATTAATATAATATTTTATTCAATGACACACTAACAATGGACACAGAAACAATAGATAATACGCACGAACAAGACCAGCAGGCTGTCGAACAAATAGCTGCCGGCCGTGAAAAAATTGAAAAAGAACTAGGCCGAGTAATCATTGGTCAGAAGTCGGCGGTTGAGGAAATACTAATCACTTTGTTTGCCGGTGGTAACTGCTTGATCACCGGGGTTCCTGGCCTTGCTAAGACTCTTATGGTCCGTGCCATTTCCGGGATTTTCGATCTAGATTTTCATCGCATTCAGTTTACCCCTGACCTTATGCCAGCAGATATTACCGGGACAGAAATTCTTACCGATGGCGAACATGGCCGTGAGTTGCGTTTCGTTAAGGGGCCGGTATTTACCAATGTGCTATTGGCGGACGAAATTAACCGTACTCCACCGAAAACTCAGGCTGCGTTGCTTGAAGCTATGCAAGAGAAACAGGTTTCAGTTGGAGGAGCCAGCCGTGAGCTGCCTAAGCCGTTCTTCGTTTTAGCAACGCAGAACCCAATCGAGATGGAGGGCACTTATCCGTTACCTGAAGCGCAGTTAGACCGTTTTTTACTCAACGTATTCGTTGATTATCTTCCAGAAGAGGATGAGGTTAAGGTTGTGAGTGAGACAACCAGTCGTGCTGACAGTCAGACCAGTCCTATCTTCAATGCTGAGGATGTATTGAGAATACAAAATGTTGTTCGTAAAGTGCCAGTAGCTGACTCTGTAGTAAGATATGCTGTGAGGCTTGCGGCTAGTTCAAGGCCTGGTCAGCCTGGCACGCCGGACTTTGTCAATGAATGGATCAACTGGGGTGCGGGGCTTCGAGCTGGTCAGGCGCTAACTCTTGGGGCTAAAGCTCGTGTGTTATTGCAGGGGCGTTCACATGTTACCCCTGATGATATTAAAGCTCTCGCAGTACCGGTGTTGCGTCATCGTATTTTGACTAATTTTAAGGCTGAAGCCGAGGGCGTTGATACTGATCAAGTGATTCGTAAACTTGTTGAAGCTATTCCTGTTCCGTGAGTCGACCAAATACAACACACCGTTTTCTGGATCCGAGAGCCTTGATGGAGATCAAGAGCCTTTCGCTTCGGGCGCGTGCTGTTGTTGAAGGGTTTATGAGTGGGCTGCATCGTAGCCCGCGCACTGGATTTTCTACTGAGTTTACCGAGTATCGTCAGTATTCACAGGGTGACGATGTCCGTTTTTTGGACTGGAAAGTGATGGCTCGAACCGATCGTGAATTTATTAAAAAATTTGAGGACGAGACCAATTTGCGCTGCACATTCATGGTTGATTTTTCTAAATCCATGGAGTTTGGCGGCGATGATTCCGGTGTGAAAAAGAGTGATTATGGTCGAACACTTGCTGCATCTTTAGCTTGGTTCTTGTTACAGCAAAGAGATGCTGTTGGATTGGCAACGTTTGATCGTGATGTTCGAGAATTCATTCCTCCTCGTTACCGGCAGGATCAGCTAAAGACGATTTTAGGTCGGCTGGAAACCCAGCCAGCTGGTCAAGTGACTGACTTGTGCCAAGCGTTGAATAAGTTGGCATCTCTTGTTGGCAAGCGCGGAATGATCGTTCTAGTGTCCGATTTTCTAACTCCGATTGCAGATCTAGAGAGAAGCTTGAATTTGTTTACTGCAGCCGGGCACGACGTCCGTGTCGTTCAGGTATTGCATCCGCGTGAGCTTGATTTTGACTTTGAGGACGCTGCTATTTTTGAGGATATGGAAAGTGGTCGTAGCCTGATTCTTGACCCGGGCTTGGCTCGCGAATCTTATATAGAGAAAATCAAAGCTCACAATGCTGCTCTTGATGACACTTTTAGTGCTCAGGGTATTACTTCATTCCGCGTCAGCACGACGGAGCCTATGGAGTTTGTGTTATTACGTTTTCTGCAGCAGCAGCCGGCAAAAGCCGTAGTTCGGCAGCGTAGATCAACCGGAAGGACTGCTGCGTGAGTTTTCTAACGCCTCTATATTTAATTGGTGCACTGGGATTGGCTATTCCAATTATTTTGCACTTATTGCATGACCGGCCGAAAAACAAACAGGTATTTGGTAGCCTGATGTTTCTCGATAAGACCAAGCCTCCGGTCGACCGTAAGCGGCGGCCAACCCATCTGCTTCTTTTATTGTTACGTTGTCTTGCACTTTTGTTGCTTGTTTTCGTTTTTGCGAGGCCTTTTGTAACGGTTGATGACCCTGCGGCAGCTGGTAAACGCGATCGTCAGTGGTTAACGGTGCTTCTTGATCAAAGTGCAAGTATGCAACGTGGTGATCTTTGGGTCCAAGCCAAGGGTAAAGTGTTGGCTGCTCTTGAACAGCTGGGTCCTGGCGATCACTTCACATTATATGCTTTTGACAATAAGGCGGACCTTTTGGTGGATGTTATTTCCTGGCAAGGGAGTGCATCAGACGGAGAAGTCACACAATTACTTGAGCGGCTAGATAAACCGAGCTTTGGTGGTAGTAACCTTGGCCAAGCTCTTGTGTTTGCTGGGGAGGCGATTCAGGAATATGAGGCTAATCCTGATGAACGGCCTTTGGTTAAACGGGATATACTTGTCATCAGTGATTTGCAAAAAGGTTCTCGGCTAGGAGATGTTCAAGGTTACGAATGGCCGACTGGAATAAAGGTGTCTCTCGATCAGATTGGTGAGGACGACCAGGGTAACTGTGGTATTGAGCAGGTGGCAGCACGAACTCTTTGGGCGGCGACTGAGTCGGTTCCATCTTTCAGAGTCAGCAACTCATCCAATGCATCAACCGACGAGTTCGAGTTTGTTGCCCAGAGTTCGACTGACGATGATCCGCTAAGTCAAAAGGTCCACGTGCCTCCAGGACGTAGTAGGGTGATTGAGTTTCCGACTGAATGGTTGGGACAATCGATTAACCGGTTATCCGTACGTGGCGATGTTGCAGATTTCGATAATACTTTTTATTTCGCTCAAGAGAAGCAGCAGAGTGTTCGTATTGTTTATATTGGTGAAGACAAGCCGGACGATGCAGAGGGGGCTCTATTTTATTTGAGGAGTGCATTCCAGAAAACGAGTGCATTAAATTTTGATGTGCAATTTATGAGTGGGCAATCGGCAGCGCCGTTGCCAGAGGCAGATCTTTATGTGGTGGGAGACGCTGTGGATGGAAAATTATCCGCCTCACTCGACAAGGCGGTTCGAGCCGGGGGTACTGCGCTTGTGATTGTTCATTCAGGAAAACAGGCCGGGAATATGCAGCAGTGGCTTGATGCTCCAAATTTGGGTATCGATGATGTTAAATCAAAGGATTATGGACTATTGCAATCTCTCAAGCTGGATCACCCGATTTTGTCGGTCTTCCG
>JASLKL010000138.1 GCA_030747605.1 Verrucomicrobiota bacterium
GCCGAGGAAACACCTGAGGCGAAAGCCGAGGAAACACCTGAGGCGAAAGCCGAGGAAACACCTGAGGCGAAAGCCGAATCAGAGACGTAATCTTAAGTTGCATTAAAGCAGTATTATAAAGATTCTATTAGTTCTGAAAATGAATTGATTCTTAATAAAAATATTATGGCAGAAGTAACAGCAAAAATGGTTGCGGAACTCCGCAAAATGACTAGTGCAGGGCTTATGGATTGCAAGAAAGCCCTGACTGAGACTGATGGTGACATTGAAAAGGCGGTTGATGTTCTTCGCGCACAAGGAACCATTAAAGCGGCAAAAAAGGCAGATCGCGAAGCTAACGAGGGTATTATTTCTCACTACATCCAGCCTGATTCGAAGGCTGGTGTTTTAATTGAGATCAACTGTGAAACAGACTTTGTTGCAAAGAATGAGACGTTTGTAGAATTTGCAGGTGAAGTTGCACAACTTAAACTAAACGAATCTGAAACAGACTTTGAAGAATTACGCACTGCACAAGTTGCGAAAATAGGTGAGAATATTCAATTTTCTCGTGATTCTAAACTTGAGGTTGATGGTATTGGTTTAATAGCTGCTTATATTCATACCGGAGGCAAGGTTGGAGTATTATTGCAGGTTGGAACGGGTAAGGAAGAAACATTAGCTAACGACGAATTTAAGTCCTTAGTAAAGGATATCACTCTTCATATTGCTGCTTCTGCACCTGTTTCAGTAAGCCGGGAACAAGTTGCTCCTGAACTAGTTGAAAAGGAAAGGGCGATCGCAGAAGAGCAGGCTGAAGGTAAGCCGCCGCAAGCGGTTGAGAACATAGTGAATGGTAAGATAAATAAATTTTATGCAACTAACTGTCTGGTTGAGCAAGGTTTTGTGAAAAATCCAGATGTAAGTATTAAGGATTATATTGCGACTGTGGCTCAATCGTTGGGAGACGAGATTACGATTGATAAATTCCTCCGCTTTCAGGTTGGAGAGAGTTTTTAAAGCGATAAACATTGATTTGAAAGCGGGAGTCGTTTTTTGCTAACGTTTTTTTGTGCGTGGCCCAAAGCGGTCTAATTGACTAGTTTAATTCACCAGAGAATTCGAGGTTCGAACCATGCAAGAAAACGAGACTAAAAACACAGCTGATATCATGAATGTTGCTTCTAGAGATTTTAATCAAAAATTTGATTCTATTCGCGATCTTCTAATGTCTCTTAAAAAGTATTTCATCGATTGGGGGATTGGGGATTTTTGGTCTGGGGCCCTTGTTAATTTAGTTGGGGCTGTCATGCTTCTTATTATTTGCTGGCTGTCTTATTTGCTGGCGAGGCGAGTTATACTTCGGGTTTTGCGTTTCTTGTTGGTTAAAACAGATAACAACTGGGGTAATGTTTTAATTGAGAACAAAGTGTTCTCTCGTCTAACAAATATAGTACCAGCATTGGTAGTGTATGTTCTTGCCCCTGTAGTATTTGATAAGTTGGAGAGTCTTGTTGCATTTATTCAAGGGGCTTCAAAAATTTACCTAGTTTTAGCGTTGTTGTTTACTTTGCAGGCTTTGCTATCAAGTGTTTTAGGTGTTTATCAACGGTATGATATTTCGAAAAGAATACCTATTAAAGGCCTCACTCAAGCGGTAATGCTAGTAGCTTGTTTTATAGGAGTTGTATTTGTTATCTCCATTATTATGGGGAGAGAGATAGGTGCCTTGATGGCTGGTTTGGGGGCAATGTTTATGGGTTTTTTGTTTGTTTTTAAGGATGCGATTATGGGGTTAGTTGCGGGAATTCAAATTGCTACAAATGATACTGTTCGGAAAGGGGATTGGATCGAAATGAAAAGTCATGGTATCGATGGAGATGTTATCGATGTTTCATTGACGACGGTAAAGGTTCAGAATTTTGACAAGACTGTAGTCAGTATTCCTGCATCGAAACTAATCACTGACTCTTGTCGTAATTGGCGAGGAATGAAGGATTCTGGAGGGAGGAGAATCAAACGTCCTATTCGTATTGATATGAGATCAATTCGATTTGTTGATGATTGTTTATTGGAGAAGTTTAAACGTTTCGGTTTGCTTGAGGATTATTTGCAATTAAAATTGGATGAACTAAACCAGCATAACCAGACGACTAAGTCTGATTTATCGGAACTTGTAAATGGTCGACGTCTGACGAATGTTGGAACTTTTCGTGCCTATATTGTTGCATATTTAAAAAATCATCCACAAATACGTCAAGATCGGACGTTTTTGATTCGGCAACTTGAACCAAGTGATAACGGTTTGCCGATAGAAATCTATATTTTTACTGATACCACGATCTGGTCAGAATATGAGGCAATTCAGGCGGATATTTTCGATCACCTGATGGCGGTGATTCCGGAGTTTGATCTTGCTCCATTCCAAAATTCAACTGGTAATGAGGCTATAAGTGGAGATCTTAACGTTTCAATGGTCAGTCGTTGAGTAGTTAAAAGAATACATTCCAAACTTGCCAGAAGTCGGCTCATTTGACCAAGCTGCTCGTGTGCAAACACTTAAAGCTGAATGTGTATTAGATGCGAAGGCAATTCTTGGTGAAGGGCCTGTTTGGCGGGCAGAAACTAATGATTTGGTTTGGGTGGATATTGAGAGCGCAAAGGTAAGTTGTTTTAGTCCTTCCTTAGGTCATAATAAATCATGGGATGTGGGTGAGAAAGTAGGGTTAGCAGTTCCGACGTCAAAAGGTGATTTAATTTTGGGAATGACGATTGGGTTGGCACGATTGGATTTGGAAAGTGGCAATATTTCGCCAATTATTGATCCAGAAAAAGATTACGCTAACAATCGTTTCAACGATGGAAAAGTGGATCCTGAAGGACGACTTTGGGCGGGGACGATGGGCCTTGATGAGTCGCCTAATGTTGGGAGCCTTTACCGGCTTAATCGCAATTTATCTATCGATAAATTATTTGGCAATGTAAGTATTTCAAATGGAATGGCTTGGACGGCAGACCAAAAGTCTTTTTATTATATTGATTCTCCTACTCGTCAAATAGCAGTTTTTGACTGTGATATGGATTTGGGAGTGGTGTCAAATCGAAGAGTAGCGTTCGAGTTGCCAAAGGGGATGGGATACCCTGATGGCATGTGTATTGATGATGAAGGCATGTTGTGGGTTGCGCTATGGCAGGGGTGGGGTGTAGGGCGATTTGATCCAACTGGGGAATTGTTATGCAAAATTGAAGTTCCTGTAGAACGAGTTACCTCTTGTTGTTTTGGTGGTCAGGATCGGGATGAACTTTATATAACCACTGCTAGTCGCGATCTTGATAAAGCTGGCAAATTGCAACAGCCACTGGCTGGTGGTGTGTTTCGATGTAAACCGAATGTCAGTGGTCTTCCGACTAATCTTTTTCTTGGTTAATTCGCTACACTTTCCTTGATGATTTTTTTGTAAACCATTTCTGCATGGTCGTAGGTCTTATTGAAGTCGTCGATTTCATCTTCTCCCATGAAGCGTAGTTTTTCTTTTCGGCATTTTTTTACTCCGGATAGGCACCACTGAGCACTACGCCTAGAGGCTCGAATAGGTTTCTTATCAACAATCACAAAAACTGGATTGGTGTGTGAGGATGGTAAAATTCTAATTGCTATCCAGCTGCTGTACTGGATTGGCACTTCAAATGCGATATCTTGTAATTCTCCGTTGGCAATAAACTCCTCCTGCGCTATCGGATAACCATTCACAACTACTTCAACGGGTACTTTTTGGGTGTTTTCAATCCTTGCGCGTTCTATATGCCAATAAGGTTTTTCTGCATAGTTCCGTTTGGCTATGCCTGGAATCGGTTGAGATTGGAGTAAAGCTGCTACTTTGGCTTTAACGAGAACTGTTCCAGGTTTACTTAAGCGAAGTTCGCTGTCTTTTGTTCCCATTTCAACATCATCGACTTGAAAATCGATAATGTGGCTTCTTCCATCTCCAACATAATTCCTGCCTAAACGGATACCTTCACACCAATCATTGTAGTTAAGTTTATTGTCGAGTTTAACGTATGATCTTCCAAGTCCCACTCGCTCACCATAAATACAGGGGAAGTCTGTTTCGCCGCTGATTCTTGTGCGGAATCCGCAGTTGAGTATGTGATACCAAATGTTTAATTCCCATACGTATGGAGTGTCGACCATCGACAGGAAATCTACTGCGGGTACAAGTTTTCCATTCGGGCCGGGGACTTTATGAGTGACATCTGCAATGAACTCATTGGCCCCAATACTGTTAAAGGGGGGGACTTCGTAAGTTGGTAAATCAGAACTAGTCTGGGTTAAGCCCCAGCCAGTGTGCGCTGGCCCAACGAGAGCGCCTTGCCGCTTAGCCCATCTAAGTGTATTAAGACAGAGCTTGGGCCAGTGGTGTTTCGAGTCCCCGCCAGGAAACATTTGTTGACGAAGTCGAAGTAGACAAAGGTGGCCTGACTGGTGTGATCCAAATCCGGAAACTTCTACGTCATACCTCAATAGATAAGGGAATTCTGAGACTCGATCATCCTTGCCTGTGAAAAATTGTTTTTGGTAATCGAAGCATGGCCCCCAGGTAAGATTAGCTCCTACCTTCAAATCTTCGCCGAGGATATGCCGCATCATGTCTGGCGCATGCACGCCTTCGGTCGGGTTTGTATAATGTGCGCAGCCGGCGGCATGGATATGGTGATCTCCAGACCACCAACCCATTAGTGAAGGATCTATCCAGCGCTTAACTTTAAAAGATTCTGTTTTGCTGTTTGCGCTAACATTAATACTTCTGGTTTCAGTAATTGATTCAGGGCCACGATAAAATTTAATTTGATATGTTCCTTTTGGCAGCTTCACTGCTTCAGAGTGGGCACGGTATATTTGCGGATGAAAATGGAAATCAGGTGCAAGTCGTTTAGCTTGCGATGGATAAACGCGTCCTAGTTGATCGCGGATTTCAAAGCCCGCCGTCGTTGGTTTGTTGTTCTCGTCTAAAACATTAAGTGTGATTGTATAAGCCGGGAGGCAATCAAAGAGTAAGCTTACTTCGTTTCGAAACCCGAGATCTTGAGTTCCTTGGCCTACATTAAAACTTAATTTTGCATCTCTTTTCCCTTTGTCTCTGCTGTAAAGCTGTATTATGCGGTATTCTAATGCCAAGCCACTGAGCGATTTGGTTAGTGGTTGAGAATTGAAAACGTCCAAATCTAGCCAGCGGTCTTTGATTTCATTTTCCGGAGAACCGGCCAACGGAAGGGCATTATTACTACTTACCTGAAGTGGTGCAGTTACTCCGGCTTCGTTTCGAACTTTAACTAAAAAATTTCGCCACCCTTTTTCAATTAGTACTGGATTTGCACTGCCAGTATTCACTTTTACCCGGGATTCGGGGTTAATTTGGATGTCAATAAGGCATTGTTTATCAAGAACTTGTTGCACTTGTGAAATAGCATTAGCTTCATCATTTTGTGCAAGTGCCTGATCAATTTTACGTTTTGTTTTCTCAGTGAATGGTTCGCCAAGCAAAACTTTAGCCTCAATAATTCTTTTAATTTGGGCTTTAAATGGCTGTATATCAACATTTTTGACAATTGGAAGTGACTGAGCCAGAATAAGTTGTACAGTGGTAAAGAATGTTGAAATGATACAAATTCTCAGCATGTATATTAAAAAAGAGCTATTTTTCATTAATTTTACGTTGTTTATTGAATAATTCTAATCCCAAATTTTCAGTATTCCAATAGGAAATGCTTAAATATAAACTAAAAAAAATAAAAATAGATTACTTTTTCTGGTTGACACTATGCAACTCTGCAAAGAGACTCTGCGGCCTGTTCGGAGTGAAAGAATTTTTTATTAAAAATATGAAAACAAGTACACGGTTAGTTGTCGCTGCAGCTTTTGCAGTCACCTTTGCTACAGCATCTGCTTCTGTGGATAACAAAGCGATTAATGATGCGTTCTCAAATGCACCAGGAGCTGAGGTTCCGTTCGTTGCAAATAAATTGGTCCTTAAGGCCAACAAGGCAGATCAAGCTGAAG
>JASLKL010000139.1 GCA_030747605.1 Verrucomicrobiota bacterium
CCACCCTGTTCAATGCCTCCAGGTACACCCATGTGATAGATCTTGCTAACACGAGCAGAATGATAGCCATTATTCTTGAAATGCTGCGACCAAGTAGATCTGTTGCCAATCCTAGGTCGTGGGCTTTTATACCCCAACACACCCGTCGCATGCGGGTAATAGCCACTCATAAATGAGGCACGTGATGGACCACAATAGGTGGCCTGACAATAGGTGCGAGTAAAGCGTGTGCCTCTGGCTGAAAGGGCATCAATATTCGGTGTTTTGCAGACCGTATTGCCATAACAGGACAACGCGGTTGAAGTCAGATCATCAGAAATAATGAAGAGAACATTGTATTTCTTCGGAGAGGCATAAGCAGTGACTACAAGGAAAAAGAACGTGAGGAAGGTTGGCCATTTCTTGTTCATGTGCCCACTCTTTATCATTCACCGCCGAACTCAAGCTCCGAATAAAAAAGATAGCGAAGTAAGATTGACTTCATCGGCCAGAACCGATAGCGATTGGCTTCTTCGTACGGTTTAAGCGCCTCGATTTCTTTCCCCGTCAGTCTCTTCCATAGCTAGAAAACCCTAGAGAGATTAAGGCTGAAGTAGCTATAAATGACCGGCGATTTGTTGATTTGTTCTCCATAAAAAATCATTCTTAGTGAGTCGGAATCCTCTCCTGTTTTGGGAGGTCCTTTTCAAGGCCAGCAGGAGTGCCTTTGGAGCCGACAGCCCCCCCTGAGGAGCTTTCGGTTGTATTGGCAAGCATCACTAACAACAGAATCAAAACAATGCCAATGATGACCATAAGCTTCTTGCAGGGTATCTGTTTTTTCTGGCTCACAGAGAAGTAATATTATCTGATTCTTTCTAATTTTTATTTAATGGAACATTAAAATAATTTTCCATTTCAATAGTTGCCATTCCCCATTCACCAAGCACATCCCAAGAGTCGAGATGCGTCTGACTTGCAACAGTCTCAAAACCTCGCCCACCTCTGGCAGCTGAATCTGAATCAATCTCACCATGCGCTAACTTCATGTCATAAATAAATTGCCATTGATACCAAGTAACATTAGATGATGGATAAATATTTTGAAATGCAGCACCCCATTTAGTGCCTACCTTGCCGTACCAACGACTTTTTGAACCAAGAAAATTAAAATCCTTCATCGCAGCCATTCCAGTATAACCAGGATTAGCCTTAAACGGATAGGCCATACGCCTGTTTCTCAAATTAAGTGCACGTTTTGCCGCATCTACTCGAGCTTGCAGGTATTGATCCGATGCGTATTTAGTTGGATTTGAATAATACTTTAGCATCCCGGTCCTTCCCCCTTGCTTGTGTTCAAGTAATGCTCGTCGAATTTCGCTTAAAGAATTACCTATTGATGAATGACAGTGGACGTACATATTGTAATCACGTGGCGGTGGTTGATTCGCTGATGCCATAACCGCCAACCTTTCCACTGGCGGCCAACTTTGGTCGATGAATCTGTCGTATTTTTCCTTTTGTTCATGCGTAACAGGGTTCCACAACATTAAACGAAAGCTCAAAACTCGGCCCCAATTCGATCCATCAGGTAAATATGCATCCGGCCAGCCCGGGCGATATTCCATTAAATAGTTTTGTGACATCGAATGATGGGAAGGCGACCACTTACGGCTCATCTCCCTCCACTGCTCAACAACTTCGGGTTTAATCTCCTCTTTTCGAACGTATTCATGCCAAGCATAAGCTCTTTTCAACAAATTCATATGCTTCTCATTACCATCCATCAGATAAAGCCAAACCAGCAAAGGACCAACACCACGGGTCAAAGCTCGCGGATAAGGCAATTCAATCTCATATTGACGCGCACGCGTTGGGCTTCCATCGTCATTATATTGCTCACACCACCCTGTAACATCACCCTCTCCCATTTTTGATTTTTCAACAAATTCACCCAACAAAGTTAATCTAGCTATATACTTTTTATCCCCAGTCATGTGAAACATAGCAACCATCATCTGGACACAGGAATTAGTGGCATTGTCATTGAATGACACACCGTTAATAACCCCAGAATGACCTGAAGATCTACCATTGAACGACCATTGATCAGGCCAGCCACCATTATTTCTTTGAAGTGAAAGCAGCACCTCTGCACAACGTTTGGCGGACTCATAGTACTTTTTATTCCCAGATAGCTTATAAGCATAAAGCATTATCCAAAAAGGTTCATTGTTAAAACCATCCTGAATTCTCACAAAGTTCTCCCCAAGCCTTGTCCCCCATGGCCAATGACCCTTATCCCACTGAGCTTTTAAGATTACATCTGCACGATTTAAACCGGCTTCTAGATAATTTTTGTCGCCAAAAATTTCGTAAGCGCGAAAATATATAACTGCTCCCGCACGTAGAGCATAGATATCAGCTTCAGCATACTCCTTTGGCACATCCTTAATTTTACCATTAAGCCAATTAAGGATTTCTGCTTCAACACGATCAGCCAATCCAAGGTCAGCCCAATTACTGGTTTCACGAATTTTTATTGCTAGCAAAAGCTCTTTGAGCTCTTCCTGCTTATCTAACCTTTGCCTGTCGGTGAGAGTTTCATAATGAACAGTTTCCCCTCCAAATAATTGGACCCGCTCTTTCCATGTTAAACCCTTTTCGCTTAAAGCATCATAGGAAAGATCTTTATATTGCCCAATTTTCTGATCATAGAACAAACCATTTTCGTTCGCCCTAGATACGGTGTTAGAAAATACGAAAAAAATCAGAATTATTAAGGCGTAAACACTTCGAGAAAACATGGAATAGTTCATAATAGTTAGTTATTCAAAAAATTAAATCGATATAAGAGGACAAAAAATGGCAGCGACTGATTAATTTACTTAGGAATCGATTTACGTAAACGCTCGATGACCAACGAGTGACGGGATAGTTTTGCAAGGTTTGTCCATTCTTGTGGGTCGGTGTCGTGATCATAAAGTTCTTCACCCCCATCATGGTATCGAATATAACGCCAGCGCTCCGTTCTCACCGCATGGTTGCCTTTACCAAAGGTGGTTAGAACAGGACGATTCCATTTTCTTTTGGGATTCTGCAACAACGGCACGATACTTTGCCCATCCAATCCATTACGAGCAGGTAAGCTGCATAATTCCACAATAGTCGGATAAAGATCTATTAAACTTACAGGACTTTGACAAAGTTGATTTTTTTGGAACTGCTCAGGCGCAGAGACAATCAATGTTGTCCTTGTAGTTGTCTCCCAAAGAGCATGTTTTCGCCAGTGCTGCTTCTCTCCCAAATGCCAACCATGATCCCCCCAAAGAACTATGATTGTATTACCGGCATGTTCGCTGTTCTTCAATGCTTTTAACAATCGACCTACATGAAAATCCACAAAACTGATTGTCGCTAGATAACTCTGCACAGCTCGATACCACTGATTATATTTCAAAACCATATCGTGGTCTTCTCCGTGCTTTGCAAAGTTTCGTGGACCAGATACATCGTACACCTCCTGTGCTAGCTTTTTTCCAAACACTGGCAAGTCTTCGCGGTCATTGATTAGTGTCTCTGGAAGTACAATTTTGCTCAAAGGATGCAAATCGAAGTATTTGCGAGGGACATGCCAAGGCAAATGCGGCTTGGTAAAACCGCAAGCCAAAAAGAAAGGTTTGTCATGGGTTTTCTCGAGTTCAGAGATCGCCCAGCTTACAACATTGGAATCGAACATTTCACTGTCATCATTGTCGAGAGGCCCCCAAGGAGCCCAAGCCGAAGCGGGAAGATTGGCCGGCCGCTTATATTCATGCTTAGTTCGGGGAGCCTTGAAATAGAAATCCCAAGAGTCCAAATCCCCAGGCCGATTAGCACCATGGAAAATCTTACCACCACCCTTCACCGCATATCCGTACGTGCGGAAATACTGCATGAGCGTAACCGCCTTAGGTAATTTTTGACGAAATCGTTCACCATTCCCGTAGACACCAGATTTCGATGGCTCAATACCGGTTAACAAGCTAACCCGTGATGGATTACACAACGGGGCCGAACAGTAAGCCCTGGCAAAGGAAACACCCTCTCGCGCAAGTCGATCAATATTTGGAGTTTTGGATTGAGGGTGACCACCGAGATGCCCCACCCAGTCATTTAAATCATCGATCGCAATGAAAAGAACATTAGGACGAGTGTCCGCGGACACAAGCAAAGCCGATCCGAACAAAGCAAGAATAAGATTTTTCAAAGATGATAACATTTATTTAATGCTGATTCTGCTTCTCAACTTCTCTGAGGCCTTGGTATAAAAATCGGCTAGCTCATTAAGCAAGTCAAAGCAGTTTCTTGAGTGATTCACGGTAACGATTATACACAAATCCTAATCCAAGAAATACACCACCCATCACAAAGAAACTGGCAATCTTCATCTCAGTGGACATCCCCCATATGATCGGCACAAGTGATAGCAATGCGATCGCCAAAGTGCCCAACCCCATCAGGCGATACCACCGCTCTCGCAAGCCAAGGCCAGAACCGAAATAAATAACCGCAAGCAGCGACCAAGCAATAGTCCGCATACCGTGACCACCCAGTTCCGAAACATTGATCGACAACCAAATAAACAATAGTCCACCACCAACTAATATCAGCCATTGATGGATCCAATCGGGTATGTTTTTTTCTATCTCATATCGTCGCGACAACTGCTGAATACCAAACAAGGTGATAATCGCCACTAGGCTTGGCCATAACGCTTTATCGTCAATGAACTGAGCGAAAAGAAAAAGACATCCAATCACCGCATAAGCCAGTGCCAACCATTGCCATTCGCGGGCAGGCCTGAGAAATTGCATAACAAAAAACACCATCCCAACCTCGATAAAAACTAATACCTGCCAGTTATCGGGAATGTAATTTCCAATCCAAAATAGGCCCAACGTAGCTGCAGAAATGCGGTAAACCAACTGAATCCATCCAACCCAGGAGAGGATCATGTCCGGCACTTGACCAATGCGCGCGATGGCGATCGGAACGACAATGTTCATCAAATACATCGTGACAATCGGAATCAGTGCAAACGCGCCATGTTCGTTGTCACCACCAACGCACAACCCAAACATCACCCAGCATGATATCAACAGGTAAACCTGCGAGAACAAACCGACGAATCGTGCACGAGTAAACACCGCATACGCTGTCATACAAATCGAGATGAGCGCTCCCATCCAAAGCCATTTGTGATCAAGCAAGGCCCCTCCGTATAACCAAACCGCCGTTGCCGCCCCAAGAAAAAACAATAGCAAAACGAAGCCACATGATAGCACCGCCTCAATAATCAAAGGCAGCCGTTTGGTTAAGGAACTATCAGGACAACAGTCGATAAATCGGTCCCGTTGCCAGCGCCACCAATGCACTTGACCAAGCGTAAGCACCAATACGAAAAACAATGGCCAATTGAATCCGGACGTCTTTTCAGCCAAGCTAAGAGTCAAGATCACTCCAATTACACCAGGCAGCAGACCAAGCAGCACAAATTCACGGAGCCTCAATCTATAAATCGATCCGGTTAACAATACGGTTATTGCTAGAAGCATAACAGAAAGCCATTCCTCCGATAGAGCATCCTTGATTGGTTCGGTCAAAAAAGCAGCCAATCCTACAAATAATCCAAGCCCTGTAAGATAACTAACCCGAGGCCGTAAAATCGACTCAACCGAAGACTCGATTTGGCCGTGACAAAGCCGAGCATTGAACAACAGAAAAACCATTACAGAAAGACCACCAAGAAAATAATCAGGATTGTGATTTCCAATATCAATAAGCGCATAAACCAAAGCAACCGCTGATACAACAAGCGCACCGATTTGAATAATGAAGTTGTCACGACGAATCGCCATTAAAAGGAGAACAACACTTTCGGCTGCAAGAATGGGGCCCCGAACTGAGTCAGCCATCTCCATCGTCATCAGGCCAAGCGTCAACAACACCAGTCCCTGAGTAAGATAACT
>JASLKL010000013.1 GCA_030747605.1 Verrucomicrobiota bacterium
TCGGCTAACGATTGCCAAAATGTTAAAAGAACAAAACTACACCACTGCCATGTTCGGCAAGTGGCATGTTGGGTTAACTTTTTATGATACAGCTGGAAAACCAATATTAAAAAACGGGCTGGATGCAGTGAAGCGAATTGACTACAAAAGGCCAATTACTGATGGGCCACTACATCGGGGATTTGATTATTTTTTCGGCACAGCCTGCTGCCCAACCACTGACTGGCTTTATGCATATATAGACGGGGATAAAATTCCAACACCTCCTACCCATATTGTTGATCGCAAACCACTTCCTAAACATCCATATTCTAGAGACAATAGACCTGGCATGATCGCTCCAGGCTTTGATCTTGAGGAGGTCGACATGGTGTTTCTCCAAAAAAGCATAGAATTCTTGGAATCTCACAAAAAAAACTCACCTAACAAACCATTCTTCCTCTTCCATTCTGCACAAGCAGTTCATTTGCCATCTTTTCCAGGCCGAGTATTTAAAGGCACTACACAATCGGGCCCTCATGGTGATTTTATCTTTGAACTGGACTTCATTGTTGGCGCATTAGTCAAAAAAATTGATCAATTGGGATTTAGCGAAAATACATTAATTATATTCACCAGTGACAACGGCCCAGAAGTCCCAACATCGATTGACATGCGGAAGCAATACAAACACGATGGAGCTAGACCATGGCGGGGAGTAAAGCGCGATCAATGGGAAGGCGGCCATCGAATTCCATTTATAGCTCGTTGGCCAAAAAAAATTAAATCAGGCAGCATATCTGACCAGACAATTTGCTTAACAGATATAATGGCCACATGCGCAACTCTTTCCGGCGCTAAATTACCTAATGATGCAGCCGAAGATAGTTTCGACATTTTACCTGCCCTGCTCAATGAAACAGAAAAACCGATCCGAGAATATACCCTGCATCAAACAATCAGTCTTGCTTTAGCAATTCGAAACGGAGAATGGAAATTCCTCGATCACAAGGGCTCTGGCGGAAACAACTATGACCGCGAAGGAGAATGGGGAATGAAACAGTTTGCATTGCCTGAATATGCTCCTGATGCCCCTGGCCAATTATACAACCTAAAAAAAGACCCTGGTGAAACTAAAAACCTTTATAATAGCCACCCAGAAATAGTTAAGAAATTAAAACGCAAACTAGAGGAGTATAAAAAAAATGGACACAGCCGATTAATTAAATAAAAACCATCTAAGTTTTTCACCTTTCCTGACCAATTATCCAATTATCAATTCGCTTCTCAAGAATGCTTAACGGCAATGCACCGTTCCAAAGAATTTCATCATGAAATAATCGGATATCAAAATTATCTCCCAGCTTACTGCTTGCACGAGCACGAAGCTGCTTAATTTTAAGCTCTCCCAGCTTGTAGGCTAAAGCTTGACCCGGCCAAACGATATATCGGTCAACCTCAACAACTATATCATGCTCTGCCTTTCCGGCATTGGCTTTAAAAAAGTCAATTGCTTGTTTTCGCGACCAACCCTTGGCATGTATCCCTGTATCAACCACCAATCGAATGGCCCTCCAAATTTCATAGGTTAATTGACCGAATTTAGAATAAGGATCAATGTAAAAACCCATCTCTTCTCCCAAACTCTCTGAATACAACCCCCAACCCTCAACATAACCAGTATAACGACCGTACTTGCGAAATTCAGGCAAGCCCTCAATCTCATCAGCAATAGCTAATTGCAGATGATGACCAGGCACAGCTTCATGAAGAGCAAGAGCCTCCATTTCCCACTTGGGCCTGGACTTAAGGTCATATGTATTAGCAAAAAAGAAACCAGCACGGCCGGCTTCATTTGAACCTGGTTGATAATAAGCAGTCGTAACTGACTTTTCTATATAAGCAGGTATCGGAACAATTCCGTATGGCTGACGTGGCAACTTACTAAACAACTTAATTAACTCCGGATCGGCACGTTTACAAATATCTCTATAACCAGCCAACAATTCATCAGCAGTATTATAATAAAAACGAGAGTCTGTCCTTAGTAATTCAAAGAACCGACCTAAGTCTTCATTAAATCCTACCTGTTTTTTTATTGCCTCCATTTCCTCTCTAATACGCTTGACCTCATTTAATCCTATTTCATGTATCTCATCAGGACTTAATGACATTGTAGTATAATGACGAATCATGTAATCGTACCATTTAAGGCCATTTTGCAGAGCGCTTCGCCCTACTGTATCTCTACAATTAGGCACATATTCATCTCGAAGATATACATGCAACCGATTCATAGCTGGTTTAACCTCGCTTAAATAAACAGTTTCAGCAGTTTTTTTGAGGCGAGCTTGTTCATTCGACGAAATAGTTTCTGGGAAAGATTTAAAATGAGAAAGCATTGGTGATGCGAACGCCTCTGCTTGAATCTGACCTGCAACTTGATCAGATAATGTCCTTAAAGGTATTTTTGGAGGAACAATCCCACGAGCCATTCCTTCTTGTAATAAAACTATCGTTTGGTCAACCAACTTAGGAACACCGGAAAGACGTGAAAGAATCGCTTCATAATCTCCAATATTTGATCTTGGCATCATTTCAATCATAGAAGGCACATCTCGCGGCAAACCTTCCATTTGATTGATTACGAGATATTGGCCAGGGAACCGTTGCCTTTCAACCGCCATCTCAGCATTGCGACGAAATAAATCATAGTTAAGCTGATTCGCTGCGGACAGTTTAGAACGGTTAACAGATAGAACAGTTTTCAGCGTTAGCTTATCGACCTCTTTCCCCGTATTTAAAGCCTCCAGTGACAAATCGCTCCACCGATGGTTTTGCCCTGGGTAACCACGCCAAGTAGCAGACTCAGGCGAGGCTATCATCTTATATTTCCAATTAGCATCAAACAACTGCCACAGTCTCTGTTCGTCGTCTAGGCTTTTAGCTGCCACAATGAGCTCATTACATTTATTACGATAATCGGAGATGTAATCTGAAGACCCATCAACAGGAATAATCATGAAAACAACTATCAAAATAACAATATGTCGGATCATTACGGCACTGTTGTAGCATTTAGCTAATTTCAGGAAAACTACTTTAACCTTCATACAAATACGTCACTATAAAAAACTGGCAATTCCACCTAGAAAAGCTCAGTTTCTGCCTTGCCGGTGAACAAGATTGAGAAACAGATTGAAGTCAGTAATAGGCATCAAATACTTTCCACCAAAGGAGTGCTTCCTCCTGAAAAGGTAAATATCGCCAATCTCTCCGCGAGCAAAAAATCATTTCAGTTTCAGCATAAATAAATACTTTTTCCCGTGAATCGAATCGCAGTTCTCAATGTTGTTGGACTAACCCAACGTTGTATTGGCAAGCATACCCCGGCTATTTCTAAATTCCTTTCACTTGGCCAAGTAAAAAATATTGATCCAGCATTCCCAGCCGTAACCTGTACCGCTCAATCCAATTATCTCACAGGCAAAACACCGTCTGACCATGGGATTGTAGGCAACGGTTGGTATAATCAGGAAATAGCCGAAGTTACATTTTGGAAACAACCCAATCAAACCGTTCAAGCTTCAAAAATATGGCATGATATTAAAAGTCTAGATAACAATTTCACCTGCGCCAAAATGTTTTGGTGGTACAATATGTATGCCGATGTTGAATGGTCAGCAACTCCAAGACCAACTTATCCAGCTGACGGCAGCAAACACTTCGATGTCTATTGCTGGCCATTCAATATGCGCCAAGATCTCAATAATATAATCGGTAAATTCCCCTTTCCATGCTTTTGGGGACCAATGGCAGGAAAACAGTCGCCAGCGGGAAAACCCGAATCTGTAAGCCAGTGGATCGCAAACTCTGCTAAATGGATAGAGGAAAAACAACAACCTACACTTAACCTCATCTATCTTCCGCATCTTGATTACAATATGCAACGTTTGGGTCCACAACATCCAGAGATTGAAAATGATCTCACTCGAATTGACCATATCGTCGGCGATTTAATAGACTTTTTTGAAAACCGAAATGTACAAGTGGTTCTCCTTTCCGAATACGGAATAACACCAGTTCATCATCCGATTCACTTGAATAGACTCTTCCGAGAAAAGGGGTGGCTAACCATAAAAGATGAACTTGGACTTGAGCGCCTTGACTGCGGCAACAGCAGGGCTTTCGCAGTCGCAGACCATCAAGTTGCCCATATTTATATCAAAGATGCATCTATCGAATCCAAAGTTCGCTCACTACTGGAGTCAACCCCCGGCATCGCCTCCGTTTGGGGAGCAGACGAAAAAAAAGCCAACGGCATCAATCATCAGCGAGCAGGCGACCTGATTGCTACTTCTAATGAAAATGCTTGGTTCACTTACTATTATTGGCTGAATGACAGCTTAGCTCCCGACTTTGCCCGTTGCGTCGATATCCATCGTAAACCCGGCTACGACCCCGTCGAATTATTCAAGGATCAAATACGAGGATCGACGCCACGAGTATTATTCAAGTTACTAAAGAAAAAGCTCGGTTTTAGAATGTTGATGGACGTTATTCCTCTTGATGCCAACCTTGTAAAAGGTTCTCACGGCTGTAAACCTGAAAGCAAATCGGATTGGCCCCTGCTAATATCAAAGAAAGCCTCAATACTTCCTTCTAGCCACACATTACTATCCACTGATGTTTACAACGTGCTACGATCTCACATACTCGAATGATATAGAGATCTTCACATTACTCTCTATAACACTAAATAAGGTGGAAGAAGCAGAGGATTAAGAAGGCAAATTAAGTCTCAAAGGAGTTCCCACATCCACAAGATTCCTTAGCGTTGGGATTCTTTATTTTAAAGCCGGAATCATTAAGATCATCATGATAGTCGACGACAGCACCTCTTAAATAATTCACACTAAAATCATCCACAAGTACAGTCTCACCAAAGGATTCAACCGCATGATCATTATCACGCTTTTCATCAAACACCATCCCATACTGAAGACCGCTACACCCTCCCTTCTCGACAAAAATCCTTAGAGTTTTAGAAGCATTTTCCGGTTCATTTTGACGAACAATAGCCACCTGCTTAGCAGCGTCTTCTGTAACTGTGATAATTGGCTCCGTTAACTTTTCTTCACTCATTTATCTTAATCAAAAGGGAAAAATACCTCTGGTTCACTGCAACGTCAACTTAACCAGAACTTTTTTCAGAAATCTTGAAATTACTACTTAATCAAGTCACCGTTCTCAAGTATTTAAAAATGAGTATAAAACCCATTAAAACATTTACCGCCGACTCCCTACCTGTGCGCGTCTTTGAAACTGAAAACGATATGGCAACCGATGTCGCCAACACAGTTCATGATTATCTGGTTGAAACTATTAATCAACAGGGGCAAGCAACAGCCATTTTAGCAACAGGTAATTCACAAATTCAATTTTTGCGGAATCTTGCTGATCTAGGAGGTATTGATTGGAGTAAGATGACATTATTTCACATGGATGAATATCTTGGAGTTGATGAAAATCATCCTGCCTGTTTTCGTCGATATATGAGAGAGCGAGTTGAAACCCAAGTAAAACCAAGGGCATTTCATTATCTTGGAGGGGACGCTCCTGAACCAATCGCAGAGTGCGAACGCTATGAATCCCTTCTCAAAAACCAACCTATCGACTTATGCTGTATGGGGGTTGGAGAAAACGGACATATCGCATTCAACGATCCCCCAGTAGCAAATTTCGAAGATGAACGCTTGGTTAAGATTGTTGAACTCGATGTTGCATGCCGCATGCAACAGGTCAACGAAGGACATTTTCCCAATTTAGAAGCA
The DNA here is from genome assembly GCA_030747605.1 of Verrucomicrobiota bacterium. Classification (GTDB taxonomy): domain Bacteria; phylum Verrucomicrobiota; class Verrucomicrobiia; order Limisphaerales; family UBA1096; genus UBA1096. Next base: position 5,814 of record JASLKL010000013.1, read on the forward strand.
GTACCAAAATATGCACTAACATTAACTGTGCCAGCACTTTGTTCAGCAAAAAAAATTATCTGTGTTGCCCCCGAAGCGAGAAAAGCAAAGCCAGTAAAGGCACTTATAGAAGGGCCAATTAGTACTGATTGCCCTGCATCTTATCTTCGCACCCAGCCTCAGGCGACTTTGTACCTTGACAAAGACTCGACAAAATTACTGCAAAAATACTGATCCTCTCTCAACGCCCCGGAGGAATTGGAGGACCTTGACCTGGCACTGGTGGAGGAAATGGGCCTTGACCTGGCACTGGCGGAGGAACCGGGCCTTGACCCTCAATATCTTTCTGAAATGGTAAAGGAGGCATCGGGACACCGACACTTTCAGCCTCCTGCTTCTGTTGCACCATCTCAATTGCCTGCACGGCTGGATCCCGATCTTGCTGAACGACAGGAGGATTTGGGTTTGTAGACCCGCCTCTCATTGGCACAGACCTCATCGAATTCGAAGATCTACCTGGAACCGACCTTGAACTACTTCCCGTCCCACTAGAAGACGAACTGGTTCTAGAAGGTCGAGTGGATGAACTAGAACTTCGACTAGAAGAAGATCGTGACGAAGAGGTTTTGGAAGAAGACGAACGTGAACTCGATTTTGATTTCGACGGAGCCTTCGCAACAGCTGTCTTATAAGTGTGCTCATCATTACTCAAATTAAGCTCAAGAAGCTTGCCATTACGTAACAACTTAACCAGCCCAGCTTTAGCGTCTATCGACTTAATTTCGATTGCACCCTGCTTATCTCCAACAGGAATCTGAAAATAATTTGTCTCAGGCGGTTTAGCACTAGTATCAATCACCGCTAAACAAGCCTTCTCCACTCCCTTCAAACGAAAAATCCCAGTAAACTTCAGATCTAGATCCTTCGTTGGTTCAGGAGGTGGAGAACTCTCTTTCCGGGAAGGAGGTTCATTGGCTAAGCCAAAAGCGTTTCGCGTATTAATCGCCAAATAATCATTATTATCCCTGGACTGATCATCCTGAATCGCTGAAACAGCTAAAATCGATACACCGAAAAAGCACATCGACAACAGTGCTCTATTCAATATATCTAATTTTAATACCATCACAGCTACATCAAACACCAATTCTCATGAATGGTTGCTTATTGGCGTTAAAATTATTTGAAATAAATAAACTATTCCAATTAAAAGAGAATATTATAACTATTCTTAATAAGCGGCCTGAGCACCCTTGACTACACGTTTTTGCATCCAAGGCATCATAGAACGAAGTCGAGCGCCAACCTTCTCAATATTGTGTTTTTCACCAGCTTTAAGCAATTTATTGTACTGTTTATAACCGCCCTTGTACTCCCGAACCCAAGCCTTAGCAAACTTACCATCCTGAATATCTTTCAAGGCAGCTTTCATCCGCTTCTTGACACCCGAATCAATAATCTTAGGACCAACTTTGACATCACCCCATTTCGCTGTTTCAGATATTGAAAAACGCATTCCACTCACACCTGACTCATTAATCAAATCGACAATTAATTTAAGTTCATGGAGACATTCAAAATAAGCCATTTCAGGCTGGTAACCCGCTTCAACTAATACTTCATAACCTGCTTGAATTAACGCACTAGTTCCACCACAAAGAACAGTCTGCTCACCAAACAAATCAGTTTCAGTTTCTTCTTTAAAAGTAGTTTGAATAACTCCAGCACGAGTTCCACCAATACCTTTAGCCCAAGCTAGTGCAATTTTTTTAGCCTTGCGATCAGCGTTCTGCTCTATAGCGATCAAGCTGGGCACACCTTTGCCTTCGACATACTGACGTCGAACAATATGACCAGGGCCTTTTGGAGCAACTAGAATAACGTTTACATCCTTGGGGGGGACCACCGTCTTGAAATGAACTGCAAACCCATGAGAGAAAAGCAGTGTCTTCCCCTTGGCTAAATTCGGCTTTATGTCGTTTTTAAAGACCTCTGCCTGTTTAGTATCCGGCACGGCAACAAAGATAACATCTGCACGCTTAACAGCCTCAGCGTTATCATAAACCTTAAACCCTTTATTTCTGGCCACCTTAACGGATTTACTACCCTTGTAGAGACCTATAATAACATTCACACCGCTATCTTTTAAATTTAGCGCGTGTGCGTGACCCTGTGAACCAAAACCTAAAACAGCCATGGTTTTACCTTTTAAAACATTAAGGTCCGCGTCTTTATCGTGATATACTTTTGCTGCCATATTTTTTCGTTAATAAAATTATTTTCTTGGTAAAGCTACCTTCCCTGTTCGAGTCAACTCCTGCACTCCAAAATTTTCCATCAGACCCAGAAATTTACTAACCTTCCCATCGCTGCCTGTAATTTCAATTGTTACACTTGATGGCTGAACATCCACAATCTTGGCTCGAAAAATATCAGTAATCTGCATTACCTCGGCACGAGATTGAGAATCCACACCTACACGAACTAGAACCAATTCGCGATCAACATACTCGCCATCCCGAAAATCTTGCACCTCTAATGAATCAACCAACTTGTTTAACTGCTTAACGATCTGATCCAATGTAGCATCATCACCACGAGTTATAATAGTCATGCGGGACATGCTAGGATCGTGTGTTGGAGCTACATTTAATGAGTCTATATTAAAACCGCGACCACTAAACAACCCAGCGACACGCGTAAGCACGCCGAACTTATTTTGAACCAATACTGATATGGTATGTCGCATGATTTATGTTCTAAACAGCCGAACAGTTGACTTAAGAGAAATCCGCATCATCAAAAACACTGGAATCCAGAACAACCGGCGGCAGAAGCTAGGACAAGGCCTAAACCGGGTCAACCTTTTTGCCGCTTATTCAAGCGACTTAAGTCCAATTCATGGAGATATAGGAAGAACAACTGGCACTGCTTTTATAACCTTCCCGTCAACAGATCGATATTGAGCTAAAATTGCAGCCTTTCTTTTAGGCGCTTTTGCCGCATCCCAAATCAATCGAAAATCATATACAACACCTATTTGAGTCGTTGCCATGTGCCGCTTCAATTTCTTCGTGTCAAATTTCCATACCTGTAGAGGCTCACTCTCAATAGTTGACTCGAACACCATAAACTCAATCTCGCCAGCATTAACCTTTATAGGCTTAGGCCTATCTGCATCAATCGCATATATTTTCGCTGTAAATCCGTCTACACCAGGTTTGTTGTCTAAATTCAAAACCGCAGGTGAAGTAAACAGCCGAATCGAATCCACAGAACTAACACCGGATAAACCAAGCGAAAGCCTACCCTCATTGGCACCATCCTGATTAGTCACACACCCACATGCTGCTTGAGTTAAAAAGAAAAAAAGAATTAACCGTTTAAAGAGTTGTTCTAATGTAAAAAATCTAACAGATTTTCTATGCATCAAATTTTATCTCTCAACTTATTTGGTGATGACTTCGGAACCGTAACTCCCTTTTCTTTTCGAGCTTTAGGGTCAATAGAATCAAGGATTCTAATTTGTGTTTCGTTACGTTTGGTCCCGCTTTCATTAAAAGGCCTCATGAATGTAGAATTCTCAATAGACTCTCGACTGAATTTTTCTATTTCTTCTGGCGTCTCAATAATTTGAGGAGTCATAATAATAAGCAGCTCTGTACGTTTTCTTGTTTTTTTTGTCCTTTTAAAAGCTACTCCAAGATATGGAATATCACCAAGCAACGGTATTTTAGTTTCACGTACATTGTCCTGGGTACTGATCAAGCCTCCCATTACAACTGTTTGACCATCTTGCACACTAACCATCGTACTTGCACTTCGATTATTAATTACAGGAGCATCAAATCCCGCAGAAATTGGAACACTCGAACTTGATAATGAACTTATAGTTGGTTCCACATCTAGTTTTACAAGCCCATCTGGACTAATTCTTGGAGTAACATTAAGCTGCACACCAACCTGTTCGTAGCTGAATGCGTTCACCAAATTACCTCGCTCATTATAACTGCTCCCTGTAACAAAAGGAACTCGCTGTCCAATATCAATTGATGCTGCTTGATTATCGGCTGCTAAAATTTGAGGGCGACTCAATATTTCCAATTTTCCATCACTTTGCATAGCACGCAGAATAAAATCTATATCTCCATTAGTTATTGTCGCAGTTAAACCGCCAAGAGCAGATCCGGAATCGCTTCCAAAATTAGAACCCGCAGAGAAATCGTTACCTCCTTCATCACCAGGAAAAGAAGCATCAGGGATAAAGTCTCGACTTACAGCCCAGTCAATACCTTGATCGCTATTACCATCCAAAGTTACCTCCGCCAATAAAACTTGGATTAGCACTTGCCGTTGAGGTTGATCCAATTGATCAATCATTTCTGAAACTTGCTCAAAATAACGAGGACTGGCAGAGACAAGCAAAGCGTTATTAGTAGGTTCAGCCACAATGGCAACCTCCTCATCCAGCAATCTCTGCGCGGTACCAACCGCCTCCGTACCAAGCACAGCTTGTATTCGCTGACGAGCTTGATCGAGAAATGTTGTAAGAGCCAAAGCAATTTCTTCAGCCTGCGCATTCTTCAAACGATACACTTTGGTAATTCGCTCCTGAGCCGGACTAGAATCAAGCTCAGTAATAATCTGTATTGCCAGAGACACATAGTGCTCAGATCCGCCAACCAATAGACTATTAGTGCGAATATCCACAGTAACAGTAAGTGCGTTCTGCTCTGCTGTACCAATGGTTGGCTCATCAGTACCTTCAATCGAAGGATTGGAGGGCTTAACTAATGTGTAACGAATTGACCGAGAGTTAGCTTCCCCTCCTGCCGCCTCTAATCGAAACAAATTGGTCAGCACTTCTGCCATTCGTACTGCATCTGCATTATCTAATTGAAACACCTTGATCTGGGCAATCTGAGGCGAACTTGAATCAAGTTTATTAATGACCTGTTCAATCAATTCCATATTATCGACGGGAGCTGATACAACGAGTGAGTTGGTTCGAGGATCAGGAGTAATTAATACTCCTTCACGAAGACCAGTGGTGACTAATTCATTATCTTCAACAGTACGAGTGATAAATTGCAATAACTCCTGACGGTCGGCACTTTGAGAAGTTAGGTTTTGAGGTTTAGTATTAAGCGCAGTGTTGAGAAGCAGTGCCAAGTCAGTAGAGCTAGCATGCTTTAAAGCAAACACACGAATTTCAGATACTCGACTTACTTCATCAGTATCTAATTGTTTAGCCAATTCTTGGATGCGTTTGAGGTCGTTTTCACCAGCAGAAACTACAAGAGCATTAATACGCTCGTCCACACTAATAGCCACCGATGGACCACTGGTTGCCCCGACATCCCGATAAAGCCCTTGAATAATCTGAGATACACTAGTTGCATTAGCTTTTGACAGTGATAAAACAGCTACATTTATATCTGGGTCAGTCTGCTCCGAATCTAAACGTTGCACCAAATCTCGAACCATAGGGAGGTCTTCAGTGGCAGCCCCAATAACTAAGGCATTAGAAATGGAATCAGCAATTATGGTAACCGGCAATGGAGCTTGGCCACCTGGGGGAGTTGTTCGACCGGCAAAAAGTCGATCGAGCATTGTCTTCAATTTTGTCGCTGAACCATTATTTAAAGAAATTACTTCGTATTGATTCTGAGCCACAACCGCATCTGCATCTAACTTTTCAAGCAACTGGTCAATAATAGAAAAACTCTCCTTGCCTCCAGTTACCAACAAAGTGTTAGTACGTTCATCGGGTGTCACCGCCACAGGAACAACAGCATCAAGATCACCAACAGAGGCTTCCGCTGTTCTTTTCGACTTAAAGAACGTCTCAATTGTTGAGGCTAAACGAGTCGCTGATGCATGCTTCAATTGATAAAGCTTTAACGCGCCAGACCTAGCATAATTCTCAGTATCGATTTGATTTACTACTTCGCGAACAACCGCTAGATTTTCCGGACTAGCCGAAATAATTAGTGTATTCGTTGCATGATCCACCGAGATTGCGATGCTTTCCCTGCTAGCCCGAGCAATACTAGAACGAGTTGTTCCAGGGCGATACAAACCCTGCTTAACCAACGAACGCAACATTGCAGCAGCACGCTGAGCATCAGCGAACTTTAAGGGAATAATCGTTAGCTGACTTGTCTCAGCTGTAGGTTCAATATCCACTTTTGAAACAAGTTCACGAATCAATTCTAAATTCTCGTTACTGGCAGTAACAATTAGCGAATTGGTTAATCCATCCGACTCAACATTTACACGCTCCTGCGGCTGACTAGGCTCACCTGGTTGAGCCATGTTTCGACGTCGAGCTGCAAAAACATCATTAATCATACCAGCAACTTGCGAAGAGTCGTTATGAACCAAAGGCACCACTTCAACCTTGATACCCGGATTATCCATTTTCGTATCTAAACGCTGAATCAAGCTGTTTACAATGGCTAAAGTTTTTGAATTAGCAGCAATAATTAAAGCATTTGTTCGCCCATCCACAACAATATTGGGTCGGTCTTCCTGCCGAACCTGTTCCCTTGACTGGCCTTCATAAAGATTCTCAATTATATTCTGTATTGTAGCAGCATTAGCGTGATCTAAAGGATAGATTTGGATCGCCTCCATGCCTCCTACTGATGGGATATCCAAAGTACTAATAACTTCTTCAATTAACGGCAACAAATCCGACCTAGCCGCCACAATTAACGTATTTGAACGGTCATCTCCTTGAATTGACAAGGCATCACGAGCCGCAGGAGCATCTGAAACAATAATTCCCTCCTCTTCCATATAAAGCCTCAACCGAGTTACTTGCCGACTTATCCCCTCACGCGACGGATCGTTACTATCTTCATTAAATACGGATTGCAACATAGGCAGAACTTGATCAGTAGAAGCATGTTTCAATTTAAATACTTTCACATCAGTTACAAAGTTCTCAACATCCTTATCGAGATCAGAAATTAATTTTTCAGCCAAGTCGACCGAATCAGGACTTCCACTCATAATGATACTATTACTACGGTCATCCACTCCAAAATTTAACTGATCAACTAAGGCTTTCCCTCCGCTCCCTTCTGGTTCTGCCTTGCCTCCAGGCCCTTCACCAAGCGATTGACTTTGTGAAAATATATTTTCTAGAGTATCTCGAACATCTTCTGCATTAGCGTGACTTAAAGCTACAACCCGAACAGTCACGCCATCAATCACCGAAACTGAATCCATCAAACTCACAAACGCTTTCAACGCAATCATATTATCAGGGGTAGAAGTAACAATCAGCCGATTAATCCCATCTGAAGATTCCCCGAAAATCTTTATTGGCTGAGTTAAATCCAATTGAATCGGCTGCCCTTCATTATTGGTAAGATTTAATTTCTGAATCTGCTCAACCAAGTTTTGAGCCTCTTCTGTAAGCCCTCCTTCACTGGCATCTGCACGAATCATAGTCTGCATAATCTCAGCTAAATTTTGAGCATTAGCTTTGCGCAATTCAATAATTTCAACATCAGCCTCAGCAAAGGCTGGAGGAACATCAATACGTTCTATAATTTTGGAAATTTGATCGAACATATCCGGCCTAGCCAAGACAACTACCGATTCCGTTCTTGTATCTGGCCTCACATCTAGAATTTCACCTGGACTAGTCACTTTCAACTCTTCGAAATATTCTTGAAGGTATTCAACAGCATCTTCAGGTTTTGCATTTCGTAATTCAAAAAACTTCATGTCAATCTGACTTAAGCTGGGCTTGTCCAGATTCTCGACAAGCACATCAATGTATTCAAAATCCAGCGCTTCCGCCCTAATGATAACTGATCGAGTTCGTAAATCCGGAACGGCAACAACCTTAGGCGGTTGAGGAACTTTTTTTGGCTTACCGTCTTCGATTACAGTTTTTTCAGGTCTAGAATAAATATCCAAAATCGCCTTGGCCAATCCTTCAGGATCGGCTTCCTTCAACTCATATGTTCGAAACTCCGCATCGCTTTCAATAATTGTATAGTTTAGGTCATCTACAATACGAGAAACACGATCCAATTCATTGGATTTCCCTGAAGCTAAAATTGCATTAATTTTTTCATCTACCGCAATATATATAATGCCATCATCATCAGCGGGATCCTTCTGATTGTTTTGATCATTGTCATTTACACCAGGAAGCTCGTCTACCAATTTTATAGTTACCCCTGATAGCTTTGAATAAAAGCCCGTTAATGTTTCAGCGAGGTCTCTAGCTGGAACACCCTCAGATGAAATCACCCTAATTTGCAGAGTCTTATCCACAGCTGCTTCATCCAGGCTACTGATCACCTCATCGATTTCAGTAATCTGTTCTGCAGTGGCAATTAAAGTTATACTATTAGTGAAAAGATCCGCTGTAATGATTGGTTGTTTCGTTTCATCTAGCTCACCAAAAAGTTGGATAATCTGTTCAGAGACAGTAACTGCATCAGCATTTTCAAGTAGGACATAATGGATCTGACGCGGCACTCTTTCTGGCTTTGCATCAAGCATTGATAAAAGATTCGTTACCATCGGCAACTGTTCCTTAGGCACCAATACAAACAAACTGTTTGTTTCAAGGTTCGGCCAAATCTCCACTAAATCTTTTATCTGCCGGCTATTGATTTTGGATTTTGGATTTAAGGTCAACACCTGCTCCACCATACTCTCGAGAATCTCACCGACAGCTTCAGCCTCAGTATGTTCTAATTTAAACAGCTGAATCTGAGCATTTTCCACAGCATCCTCTGGCTTCACATCGAGCATGCCAATTAGATTTTTCACAATTGGTATTTGATCAGGAGGAACTAAAACAAAAATACTGTTCGTATCACCATGGGGCCATATCCTTACCAATCTTGCCATTTGACTAGTCGTCAAACCGGGTCTCGGATTCAAATAAAACAGACGCTCCACCATGTCTTCCAACATATTTGCCACTTCTTCCGCATCACCAAATTTCAACGGAAATAATTGAATCTCCCCTAGCTGTTCTTGCACCTCACTGGAAGTGTCCAACATTTTTATCAATCTCTCTGTCAACGCCTGAAGATCAGGCGGAACAACAGCCATTAGAATATTACTATCTTCATGCGACCAAAAACGAACCGAGTACATACGCGCTCTTCGCTCCTCTTCAGTACCTGGCGCTAATTGAGCCATACGATCTATTATATCCTCCAATACAATCCCTAGCCTTGATGCACGGGCATGTTCTATTGGATAAACCTTCAACTCCCCGCTTTGAAGCGCTTCCTCAGTCTTTTGATCCAGTAGCGGAAGAAGTTTTTCAACTAAAGCAGTTTGTCTAGGTGGGACTAAAACAAACAACGTCTTTGTCGGTTCATCACCCCAAACTCGAACTTGATAACGTCTACGTGAACGGTCTTCAGACGATCCAGGCATTAACATAAGCACTCGTTCAATCATATCCTCAAGTGTTTGACCTACAGATTTAACCTCGCCATTTTCAAGTTTGTATATCTTGATATCGACACCCCCTTCCGTTTCCCCTTTAATATCTAGCTGACGCACCAGCTCAGTTACTGTTTTTACCAGCTCCACCGGTCCAACAATAAGCAAACTATTTGAATTAACCTCAGGAGTCACTGTGACTTCCGAGGCCTCATCACTTGAACTACTGCTTCTACTTCTAGATGAACTACTACGGGCACTGTCTCCGCCTTGAAGCGCTCGATTAACAGCATCCGCAACCGAGGCCGCTTCGGCTTTTTCAAGATGAACAACTTCCATAACAGACGCCTCAGGGCGCTCCATCTGATCAAGTGTTTCCACCAACTCTTCCGCCATTGAAAGCTGGGATGGGGTTCCTTGAACGATTACAGCATTGATTGCTTTAGCCGATGTCACCTTAGCCTTTGCCTGCTGAGATGAACTTCGGCCGTACCGATATCGGTAATAGCTACTACTTCGAGAACTACTACTACTAGACGAAGCATCATCTGCCCCCAACATCTCACGTAAAACATTGGCAATATCTTCCGATTCGCCCCTCACTAAGCGGAAAGTCTTTATTCCATGCGTGACTTCAGCTGCTGCCTGAAAATCTTCTATTAATTTTTCTATTTTTTGAAACTGGTCCTGAGTTGCCGCCACCAACAAATGTTTGGTATCCTCATCCGCCTCAAATTTCGGTTGAATAGCACCACTCGGTGAGCCATCTGGACTTTCAAAAATTTTATTGAGCGCTTCGGCCAAATCACCAGTATCACCTTCCATTAATCGATAGGATCTCACCTCAACTTCACCCGAAAAAGTTGGGGCATCTAACTTAATTATCAATTCTTCAACTTTAGCCAAATCCTCTTGCTGCCCGGAAACTACCAGTGATTTGTCATCTACAGATGAAGTAACAGAAAGCTTCATATTATTATCTGCCAGCTCCAATTCAGCAGAGAAAACATTGGCAATAACACTCATCATTGATGCTGCAGAGCCATTTTTCAGTGGATAAACTACTGTCTTTCGATCTCCAACAACTGCTTCTTGATCAAGAGTATCGATAACCCCTTTAATCAAAGAAAACTGAAGGGTGTTCGCAGTCACTATCAAACGATCTCCAATTGGATCAGCGATAATCATTGCATCAGAATCACCCAGCTCACTTTTCCCCTTCATCTGATCCATATACACCTCCATGGACTGAGTAGCCGTAGCCTCAGCTTTAGAATTCGATAATGTGAAAACTTTAACCTCTCTATCTGGCTTATCAGCCACATTGTCCAACTGCTCAATAATTACCGATGCAGTCTGCAAATTCTCCGGGGTCCCAGATGCCACTAGCGAATTACTCTTCAAATCCGGCGTAGCACTTAACCCAGGAATAGCACCAGTCAAAATCGAAGCTACTTGAACAGGATCATTCGCCTTTAACTTAAAAACACGTGTGCCGGCTGGTTGCAGACTGACCTTATCAAGTTGATTTATTAATTCCTCAAGCACTTCAAACTCATCATCTGGGGCCATTACAATTAACCGATTGGCTGTTGCGTCAGCTAGCACCAAAGCCTGATCCAGATCAGCACCCGGTGTATCCTTCAGTTTCTCAGTGTAAAGCTGCGTAACAGTCGGAGCTAAAGTTGCAGCCTCTGTATTTTTCAGATCGTAGACCCTAGTAATCCTCGGACGGGGCTTGCTGTTTTTCAGTCGCAATTCAGCAATAATCTCTTCTATTGCTTTAACATGATCTTTTGCACCACTGACAATAAGCGAAACGGCGGATGGATCAGAAATAATCTGTGCATCAGCCGGTTCCTGTACATTATCTTTATAGCGATCCAAATAAACTTGCTCAACCAATGGCTGCAATCTTTCTACTTCACTAATATCGCCTAATTCAATAATACGGGAAACTCGATCCGATTCAATATTCTCTGGCGTCTCCAAATCAGAAACCATCTCCCTTATCTCAGTGATCTGTGCTGGCGTTCCCATAACCACAACCTGTTTATCACTTGCACCATTTAAAATTGTTGCGGGATTACCAGGCAAACCCTCCACTTTGGCTTGATAAGCACTAACCAACACTGGCACAAGAATTGTCGCGTCACCTTGATCTAGCTCTACAACAACAACTTCGCGCTTCGACGATTCTGGAGAGACTAAAAGACCGCTTACCACATCCTCTGCCTGCTTAATCATCCCTGAAGGTGCTACAATAATAAGTCGCTTTCCACTTGGCTCGTGATTGAAACTTACATTAGTTGAGCCTTCCACTCCTCTCATTTGCGCACCCCAAACTTGACTAGCAAGTTTTGAAATCGATTCTCCTTCCTCATTCGGAAGTTCAACAACTTTAATGTCTTTAGGCTGAATCGGATTTCCAACGTCTAATTGTTCCACAATCATTCCTACCGCAAGCAAATCTTCCGGTTTTCCCGCAACGATAAGAAGATTACTAACTTCATCAGCTGCAACACTTACCCGTTGTATAACCCTTCCTCTATAATCGGTTGTAACAAATGTCCTGTTAATGATTTCAGAAATCTTTTTTGCATCAGCAGACTTAACCTTGAAAATTCGATTCCCTGCTGACTGGCGAGTAGTGGAATCTAGCTGCTTAACCAACTTATCGATTTCGTCTATTTCATCCTTATTTCCGGTAATAATAATACGATTTGCAGAATCATCCACCGTAATTGTTGATCGCGGCTTATAACTACTTCCTTTCCGGTCCTTCATTAAAGCCGTGAACAGCTCAGTGGCTAATGGCCCTACCTTACTGGCTTCTCCAGCTCTTAACTCTAAAATCCTTAGCTCTAATGGTTGCTTGCGATTATCACTATCAAGCTGTCGAATAACTCCTTCGGCAGCCGCAACGGATTTTTCCGCACCACTCAAAATAAGGCTATTACTTGAATCATCAACTAACAGCGTTACTTTGCCCCGATTAGATCCAGCATTGAAACTTTTCTCAATCAAGCCCGACATGTTCTGCGCATTGGCCGAATTCAACCGGATGACCTGAGTTACTTTCTGGCCACCACTTTTTCCAGTTGATGGCCCAAGCATACGAACCAATCCTTCTACCCTTCCCACTTCCTTTTGAGGCCCACTGATAACAACACGGTCATCATCAGAATCTGCTAAAATGGTTGCTGCGTTAGCTTGACGCTCTGGGTTATCGCGTAATTGATCCTCGTACAACTTACCAACTGACTTCACAATCTCGGCCGCCTGCCCTACAGGCACATCAACAAACTTAAATTGATGAGGACCAAGGTCCATTCTTCCTTCGTTAAAATCCTGCGCAAATGCCTCTATCTGCTTATACTCGAGTTCAGTCCCCACAACAACCAATCTGGTCCCATCTTTATCACTAAAAATTTGAGGCCTAGATCCATCAGTTGAAATTTGTTTTTCAAATAGGCGTTTAGTTAGTTCAGCCAACTCTTGACCATTGCGATCCTTCAATCGCAACACTCGCATTTCACGCTTTGCGGGCTCAGGAGTTTGAGTAACAGTGGCAACTATTTGATCAATGACTAGAAATTGTTCCTCAGTAGCAGTCAGCACCATGCGACTTCCTGGTTCATCTGGGAGAATCAAAGGTCGAGGCATCCGCGCAAATTTAACTTCCTGCATTCTTTGATCGATCAACTTTTGGATCGATTGAACCATCTCATTGAATTTACCTCGCTCACGACGCGGCAAACTAATAGAACGTATTTCCCGCTCAAGAACCAAAGAACTAGTTGAACCATACTCATCAAGAAATGCCATGATTCGCTCATGTTGATTTTCAGTCGATAAAACTATTAAACGCTTACCTCCAGTGTCCTCCACTATTTGAGGAGATGGCCCCTCGCTAGGCTTGTCGTTTTCAAACAACCGATTAATTAAAGGCGTAACCTTGCGAGCTTCAGCACCTTCAAGATCTACAAAACGCATTGTGCGCGATGGTATCAAAGGCAAAACATCCAATGACTTTACTACTTGTTCCACAACTTGATGCTGCCTCGAATTTGCAGTCACGATCACTCGATTATTCTCGCGATCTTGAATCATTCTCGGTTTAGGCTGTTCCTTAAACGGCACCTCACTCATACGCTCGTTCACAAGTGATTCAATGTTGCGATAAATGCGATCCACCCTGTGATTAACTAAAGGCAACATCTCCGTAGTGCGAGGCTCTGCAATCGGTTCTTTTAAACCTATTTCAAGTTGCCGTATAATCGTCTCTGCCGTATCAACATCTCCAGGGGAACCCGTTACAATCAAACTACGAGTCGAATCGTCTTTTGAAATCGCCAATCGAGGCCTTGGATCACCAGAAGGAAAAATATCTGACGTTGCATTCTCAACCGCTTTACTGAGAATTTCTAGATCAAGGGACTTAATCCTATAAACTCTCGTAATATTAACTGTAGAACTTGACTTGCGAGGACCACCTGCAGAACCAGTCCCGTCTACTTGTAGTACAAATTTTTCAATCAACTCTAGCTGCCCAGACACAGGAGCTGAGGCAATAATACGATTAAGCTTACTATCAACAATAATACGCGCCTTAAGCTTAGCTGACTCAGAAGTGTCACCCTTTTGCGCCACACCTTCCACCCCTTCACGAATCATAGCAGCCAGCTCTTCTGCAGTCAGCTTAGCCGGATGGAAAATTTTCACATCGCCTGCCTTACCCTCGCCAGTCTCAAACTGTAAAAGCAGAGTACTAGCTAATTCAACTTGCTCTGAAGGACCAAATAAAACCATTGTCCGGGATGCCTCATCGTAGACTGCAGTTACATAGGTCGCAGGTTCAGGATCAAAAGAATCATACCTTTTGGTCTTATCGTTAAATTTAAGCCTTTTAGGCGCAGAAGACTTACCAAATGTCTTGTTGATAAGCTCCGCTACAACAGCACCAGAAGAATGTTTTAATGAATGTGTTTTCATTAAACGTTCTGCAGATGCCCCAACATCAATTTCAGCCAATAACTGACGAATTCGCTGAATACTTTCCAGTCGATCAGTAATAATTAGGCCCTTCCCTCGAGATAAGGGAGCAATCGAACCTGCACTAGTTAACAATGAAGTTGCCGCTGTTGAAACTTCTGCAGCATCAAGGTGCTGCAATTGAATAACAAATGTAACGATTTGCCCTGGCCTTACATCTCCAGAGGCATCAGATCCTCGCAACACTTTTAATGGCAGTTTTTTGAGATTCTCTAATTTCGTCAATTGCAAGAATCGTCCATTTTCAACAAGAGCAACTCCTTTCATCGATAGAATTACATTCAACACATCTAAAGCTTCCCGATAAGAATAAGGCTCAGGATCAAAAAACGTCAAAGTACCTTCTAACGAAGATTCTACAATTAAGGGCTTATTAGCCATCTGAGAGAACCTCTGTAAGGCATCCGTGTATGGAACACCTTCAAACTGAATACGGATGTCACGTTTTTGCTCTTCTTGCTCAACCGCATTTGAAACTTCACCCCCATCGATATCCGAGCTTGAAACTTGATCGAGGATATTGGTTTCTTCGTCCATAGCGATTAATTCGCTAAACGGATTGGCAATACTAAACAGCAGACACGTAATTAATCTAAAATGATTCATCTTATATAATATAAACAGATCGACATAATGCACTTATGCATAAACATACCTCAAGGTATCGAAGTCGTTACCCCACGAGAGTAAAGACCGTTCAAATGAACATGTCCATGTGTACTTATTCACAACTTTCCCACAAGTTGAACACAGCTTGGATATAAGAGCTAAATTTGTTAATAAATTCCCAAGCATGACTGATTCACCGCATAAAGTATTCAATAAAAAACCTCGCTGGTGGCCAGCGGTCATAATTTGCGCTGTTCTTTTAATTATTATTTTCTTTACTGACCAAGACTGGAATATAGGAAGCTCAGACGGAGACAATCATCAAGAACAGGTCTTAAAGACGATTGGAAGCACAGTAATAGGACTCTTATTACTACTTATATGGGCGCTTTTTTTTGCACGGTTTTCAGCAATCACACGCCTTAAAATACTTGGTTGTCTTTCTTTAACTATAGGCATTTTCCTTACCTGCTTTCGGTTTAGCCAGTTCAGTGGAAACATGGTGCCGATTTTTGAATGGCGATGGTCTCAACGAGAACTCCCTACTACAAAAAACCAGCAGCCAGAGAATCTGAACGAAAAACCTGAACAGGATCATCTAGCCAAACTATCGTTTTCACAGTTCCTCGGCCCAAATCGAGATTGCAAAATACCAGGATCCGAGCTCGCAACAGACTGGGTTAAAAATCCACCTAAACAACTTTGGCGACAGCCGATTGGAGCCGCTTGGTCCGGATTTTCAATTTCTGGTCATCGCGCAATTACACAAGAACAACGTGAGGAAAATGAAACAGTCACCTGCTATCATATTGAGACAGGTGAAGTACTTTGGATGACAGAGAACCCAGGCCACTATAACACTTCTATTGCTGGAGAAGGCCCACGGGCAACCCCAGCCATTGTCAAAAATAAAGTTTTCGCACTAGGAGCTGAAGGAACATTAAGCTGCCTTGAACTCGCTAACGGTAAAAAAATTTGGCAACGCAATCTAGTATCCGATGCCGAACTTGACTCGAATGAACCAAAAGATCAAACCGGCGCGTCAAAGCCTCGTAATAAAAGCAAAGAATGGGGATTCAGCAGTTCCCCGCTTGTAATTGATGATAAGGTAATTGTTAGCGCTGGAGGTGAAAACGGAAAATCACTCATTGCATATGATATAAATAACGGCAACCCAATCTGGAAAGGTGGCAGCAGTCCTGCAGGTTACAGCTCAGCCATTACCGTCAATATCAACAAAGAACAACAGGTGTTAATTTTTAATCATGATGGACTATCAGCCCACTCACCTGAAAACGGCAACGTTCTATGGACATTCCCATGGTCCACTTCAACTCCGCATGTTGCAGTTCCACTAATAATTTCGGAAAATAAATTATTAGTTAGTCTAGGCTATGGAAACGGAAGCAAACTGATTGAAGTATCACAGCAGGATGGCAATTACTCGACCAAGGCACTTTGGCATTCACGTCGAATGAAAGCCAAATTTACTAATCTCATTTTTCACAACAAACATGTCTTCGGATTAGATGACGGCATATTCTCTTGTATGGAGATCGAAAAAGGACGACCCAAATGGAAAGATGGCCGGTATGGACACGGACAGATCCTTCTCCGCAATAGTCATATCCTCGTTATGGCAGAAAATGGTGAATTAATCATGCTTGATGCAAATCCTGAAAAGCACACCGAGCTCACAAGGTTCACCGCACTAGATGGCAAAACCTGGAATCCCCCTGCATTAGCAGGAGAATACTTACTCGTTCGCAATCATCGCGAAGCGGCATGCTATAAACTTCCACTGAAATCCTCCCAGATCGTTACCGGTCAATGAAAGAGGAATTCATTCGCAGAAAAGAACGATGGGCAAAAAAAATGTCCACTAAAGAACGTAGCAGTCGCCCCAATGCGGGACGACTCCCTCCAGGGCAACATGAAGTAAATAATTTTCCTGTTTTAGACTTGGGAGTTCATCCAAAAATTCCATTAGGAGATTGGCAATTAAAAATTCATGGGGAAGTCGAAAAACCGACAACACTAAATTGGAAGCAATTTATGGAATTACCTCAGTTTTGCGACACCAGCGACTTTCATTGCGTCACTACTTGGAGCCAATTTAACATGAAGTTTGAAGGTGTGGCTTTTTTCAGTTTAGCAGACCTCGTTAAGCCAACAGCAAGCGCTTCGCATATATTTTTCATCGGATATGATGATTACACCACCAATACAACTCTCGAAGCATGCATGGACGATGATGTGATGATCGCTCATTCATGGAATGGCCAAGCACTTACACTTGAACACGGCGGGCCAGCTCGAATGATAATACCAAAACTCTATGCCTGGAAAGGGGCCAAATTTATTAAGGAAATAATCTTCCGTGACCACGATGAACTTGGATTTTGGGAGAATCGAGGATACTCCAACACGGCCAATCCGTTTGTCGAAGATCGGTTTGCTTAAATATATTCAACTCAAGCCAGTATGCCTTCAACAATTTTTGGCGAATCCTCAGGACCAATCAACCTCTGATCCAAGCCTTGATAGCGATAGCTGAAGCGAAATGGATCTAGCCCAAGTAAATTCAGTATCGTAGCCTGCAAATCATGAACATGAACCGGATTCTTCGCCACAGTATAACCTAGTTCGTCAGTCTCGCCATAAGTGATTCCATGATTCAAGCCGCCTCCTGCCATCCAAACTGTAAAACAATCCGGATGATGATCACGGCCGAGAAATTTTGATCCATTACGTTCCTCATTCATCGATGTACGACCGAACTCACCACCCCAAACAACAAGTGTTTCATCTAACAATCCTCGCTGCTTAAGGTCCTTTAAAAGTGCTGTAACCGACTTATCATTCTCACCACATTTAACCGGCAATTGTTTAACCAAATCGTTACTAGCACCTGTTCCATGAAAATCCCATCCCCAATCAAACAACTGGACAAAACGCACACCTTGTTCGACTAAACGACGGGCCAAGAGACAATTATTAGCAAATGAGGCTTTACCAGGCTGGGCACCATACTGATCAATGGTTGTTTTAGATTCACGCGAAATATCCATTACTTCCGGCACACTAATCTGCATACGATATGCCAACTCATACTGATTAATTCTAGAAAGCGTTTCAGGATCACCAATTTCTCGGTACTCTTGCTCGTTCAACTTCTTCAAGGCATCTAAACTACGACGACGAACATCTCGGCTCATGCCTTTCGGATTAGAAACATAGAGTATTGGATCACCTGTACTACGACATTGAACTCCCTGATATACTGAGGGCAAATAACCACTTCCCCAGAGACTTTTACCGCCAGACGGATCCGTGCCGCCCGAAATCAAAACTACAAAACCTGGCAAATTCGCGTTCTCTGAACCCAAACCATACGTTATCCAGGACCCCATCGAAGCCGCACCATTCCTGGGTGAGCCTGTATATAAAAGCATCTGTGCCGGTGCGTGATTGAACTGATCCGTGTACATTGACTTAACAAAGGTCAAGTCATCCGCCATTTCTGTCAATTGCGGATACATATTACTTACCCACTGACCATTTTGACCATACTGCTTAAACTCATGCGGAGAACCGAGCAACTTAGGATGCCCTTTAATGAACGGCAGTCGACGTCCCTCGATAAATTCCTTTGGACATGGAGTGTTGTTCAACTCATTTAGTTTTGGCTTGTAGTCAAAGAGATCTAACTGCGGAGGTGACCCAGCCATATGAAGATAAATTACATTTTTTATTTTAGCCGTCGAGCGAGATGCACGAGCCGCGAGAGGATCAACTACTGCGCGCGCCTTACCCATTAAGGAACCTAGCGCCAAAGAACCAAGACCAACTTGACAGCGATTCAAAAAGTGCCGTCGAGTGATGAATTGAGCCTGTTGTGAGTTTAGATTCATTTTTTAATATATTATCAACCCTTCATTAGAATCGCATCTAGATTTAGTAGAACATTTGCCAAGACAGTAAAAGCAGCCATTTCCGAAATATCCGCACCGATGGGTAATGGAGCAATTTTACCATATAAATTCTTAGCTGCAACAGTCTCTTTTCCATAGTAGGCCAATTCGCTTTCATAAAGCTCCGTTAACGCCGACAGTCGATTCGCCTCAGGCGGTTTGGTTAACGCCAATTTCAAAGCATACTTTATTCTATCTTGAGCTGTTGCACCTCCTTCGTTGTAAATACGATATGCCATTGCTTGTGCAAATTCGACGTATGCTTCATCATTCATTGTAACAAATGACTGCAATGGTGTATTGGTTCTAATTCTACGAACAGCGCAAATCTCCCGGCTCGGAGCATCAAACGTTGCCATCGACGGATACGGAACTGTTCGTCGAAGGAATGTATAAAAACCTCTACGGTAACGATCTTCGCCGCTACTTGTCGCCCAGTTACGTTGACCGTTAAATGCAGCCTGCCAAAGATTTGGAGGTTGAGGTGGATAAACAGATGGACCGTACATTTTTTCACTCTTCAAACCACTCAAAGCCAATGCCTGATCTCTAACCATTTCCGCCTCCAAACGAAATCTTGGACCACGCCCAAGCCGAACATTGCGAAAATCACTTTCAGCCAATTCACCATGCACCTTAGCCGACTGAGAATATGTAGCTGACATGACTATCGTCTTAATAAGATCTTTCATGTCCCATCCTTTTTCTTGAAACTCAACCGCTAACCAATCTAATAACTCTGGATGATCTGGAAGATTTCCTTGAGTCCCAAAATCCTCCTCTGAATCTAGTAGCCCTCTACCAAAAAACTGCGCCCAAAAGCGATTAACAGCAACACGAGCTGTAAGAGGATTATCTTTCTGCAACAACCATTTCGCAACACCTAAGCGATTAAGTGGCGTGTCCTTCTTCGGCTTATGAAAAGCCCCCGGAAAACCGGCCTGCACCTGTTCTCCTTTGGATAAAAAATTTCCTTTAACCAACAAATATGTCTTACGCCGCTTACCTTTTGGTAATTCCTGCATATAAGGAGTAGTCACTATCGAATCACGAAATTTCTTTTCGTCTTTTTTCTTTAACTCTATCTGCTTACGCAACGGATCCAGTTCTTTAGCGAAAGTACGATAGTGCGACTCTATCTTTTTACGTTGCAAACTTGTGCGTTCGGATTGAGCCACAAGTAATATCGGCAAGATATCCTCAGGGAAGTCAGCTCCTTTTAAATCAAAATAAAAACCACTTTTATTATCGTTATTTACTATCTTTATTAGGATTTCATTCTCCCCTTTATCAAGTGAAACTGTCACTAACTCTTGGTCCGGCTGTGCATCTCGCTTGATTTTTTTTGCCAAAACCTCACGGCCATTCAACCAGACCTTCACTCCATCCCCACTCCCAAATGAAATTTTTTGAGAACCTTCAATTTGCGCTGTCAACTTTCGACGCAAATAGATCGATTCATTCACCCCTAGGTTCAAATTATGAACTTGATCATCATTCCATTGAGGCTTAGTCCTCCATTCAAAATCAGTTTCCCTAGAATCGTCAGTTCGCGAAAAAACCTGAACCTCAGCAAGCGACAGTATTGGCTCATTTCGACCTTTTACAGGCAACAACTCCACTCGAACTATAGACACCTCTCTTTCCGCCTTAAATGGAATTGAAAACCCCTCACCAGATTTAGGATTACCCTTATTTTCAGGAAAAAAATCTTCTCGGAAGAGAACCTCCCGCTTCGAATCTAACCCCAATATACGGAATGCTGACAATCGCTCGGAAGCTTCAGCCCGGTTCCAGAGCACAACCTGTGATACATTAGTTGGCTTTACTAAAACTACTTCCCACCATGGTGATTTATCATCCGGGTTTTGTGTGTGAGTTACTGAATTATCAGCATAAACTCCTGAGGTGTTCCCATCTATAGCCAATCTAGCGAAACCATCGTAGGCAGTCGATGACTGCCTAGCTTCTCCTTGAGGCGCAACGTTCAAACCAATCGCCAAACTTTCCGGCTCAAAAGAATAGCTAAACGCAGCATCAAAGGAATCTGCTTTAAAGGGCCCAACAGTTTCCCAAACTGACTGTTTCGGTTCTGGTTTTGCTAAATCGCGCAAGGACTTCACCTCCCACTTCTGCTGTCCATTTGCCAATTCTGGCGTATGTACATTTAACATGGACTCAAGCGATTTAATCTCTTTTGAAATAGTGTCCAATTTTTCAGTTTGCTCCTTACTAGGATAAGGCAAACGAGGAGAATCATCTCCTCTATCAGCATCTTGGCTCTGATTGAAAAATGAATAAAATTGGTAATACTCCTTTTGAGTAATAGGATCATATTTGTGGGTATGACATTTTGCACAACCCATTGTCAAACCCATCCAAACCTGCATTGTAGTATCTACACGATCGCGGACTGCCTCAGTTCTAAACTCTTCATCATCAGTTCCTCCTTCAGTATTCGTTTTGGTATTACGATGAAATGCTGTAGCTAATAACTGGTCTCTACTTGGTTCCGTTAAAAGATCACCCGCCAATTGATCAACAGTGAACTGATCATAAGGTATGTTTTGATTGAATGCATCAATCACCCAATCACGATATTTCCATATTACCCGCAGGGGATCTGATCCGTATCCCGACGAATCCGCAAACCGAGCTAAGTCAAGCCAGACGCGAGCCCAACGCTCACCGTAAGCTGGACGAGACAACAAATCATCCACTAGCGACTCATATGCATTTGATCTCTTATCATTCAAGAACGTCTCTACTTCAGCAGGACTCGGAGGAAGACCAGTTAGATCTAGAGAAAGTCGGCGAATGATCGTATATCGATCTGCCATCTTGTTGGGATGATGCCCAGTCGCCTCCAACTCTGATAAAATAAAATAATCAATAGCGTTCTTTACCCAGTCACGATCCTTTACATCTGGGATTTTCGGGCGAACAGGAGGAACAAATGCCCAGTGCCTATCATAAGCGACGCCATCATCAATCCATTTGCCTATTAACTCAATCTCTTCTGAAGTCAACTCATGGCCACTGTCTGGGGGAGGCATGATCTCATCTTTATCAGCAACCAATAATCTGGCATATAATTCACTCTCATTTCTTTTTCCAGGCACTACCACAGGAGCACCTTTACGTTCAGCAACAACCCCCTCTCGAACATCTAAACGCAAACCCGCCTTACGCGTGCCATCATCCGGCCCATGACATGAAAAACAATTACGAGAAAGCACCGGCCGAATATCACGATTATAATCAATCGAATCACCAATGGCTGCTTGATTATAAAAACAAACAATAAAGCAAAACCCAAAAACAAATATCAGTTGTTTTAGAGAAAACCTCATGTCTTTTACAAAAAGTGACACCGAATTCAATGACGCACCAGTCTTTAGTTGCAGACTAATCTCAAATAATTAATTCAATAACTACTTCGGACGCTGCCCCGGTATTTTCCAGTTTTTATGCCAACGAAACTGCCATAGTTTTTCGTTGGAAGCCATTTCCGCATGACCATCGTAAAAAACCAAGTTGATTGCACCTGGCAAAATACTATTTTTAAACCGGGCAGATGGCAAAGCCATGTTTCCTGCTGAATATTTATGACGCGCCAATGTAATTCTTGCCATGCCCGCATTTTGCCCCGCATTCCCACTGGTCAAATCACTAGCAGGGCGATCTTTTTCCTGCGGCCATGCATCAACCCACATTGAGTCACAAAAAATCGGACTCTCACTAGAGTAACGAACATCAGAATCAAGCCGGAAAGCATTCTTAACATACGGATACAACCCCGCACCATCAGGCCAATCACCAGAGTAAAACCAACCATTCAGAGCGTAGCTTCCAGTCCATTTGGGCTCTTTGGTGCCTGGATGCATTTCGTTTGACCAAACCCAAGCTGAAGTCGAAGTCCCAGGCTTTCCTTTTTTGTAAGGTGCCGTAGGGCAAAGCCGCACGGCATCCACGTCTGCATAATATTTAGCTATAGAAGCCATCCAAAGCATATTCCGACCTCGACGAACGCCACCACTATAAGACGGCGTCCTCCCAGTTTCATTGGAGTATAAAAAAAACCCAAGACCAAGTTGCTTAACATTATTCAGACACTTAATTTCAGTAGCTTTGCCTTTTGCCTTAGCTAAAGCAGGCAAAAGCAAACCAGCTAAAATCGCAATAATAGCAATCACCACAAGTAATTCAATTAAGGTAAAACCATTGTTATTAGGATAATACTTTTTCACTAAACTAAAATATCACACAACCCACTTATGCTTATTACGCAGGTGAAAACCAATAAGAATGTCTCACATTAAAACAAGCATAATAAAAAATTTATGCTAATTCCTAATAAATCCTACAAATCAGGATAAATATTTAACCACCATCGATGTGAATTATAATTTATTTTCGTAATCATTAGCAAAAAACCAATGACGTCAATTAAACCTTGATCTACTATCCCCTCACCGACAAATGAAATTCGAAAAGAAAATTACTCTCACTATCTTAATTGCTATCTTTGCTTGCCAAAATCAATCTACTTGCGCTGATGATCCGAAAATAATCGCTAAACCAATTACTCAGGCAAACATCACCGGCACTGAGCCTGGTTGGCGCCCTATGACGAAGGATGATTTTGTAAACGTCAACTGTAGTGATGACACCTGGTCATTCGAGAGTAATCTGATAAAATGCACAGGCAAACCAGTTGGCGTTATCCGCACTAAAAAAATGGTCAAAAACCATCATTTTTCGAGAAAAAAAATTATTTTGAATAAAATTCCACAAAAAGTCCCAAAATTGATGTATTTTGGTGCGCTTTGTTGGTTTTGGTCAGAAATGAGTATTTTAG
>JASLKL010000140.1 GCA_030747605.1 Verrucomicrobiota bacterium
TCGAGGCGCTCCTCTCGTTGAGAACCGCCAATAATTTCTCCAATACCAGGGGCCAACACATCCATAGCTGCAACCGTTTTCCCATCGTCATTCATTCGCATATAAAATGCCTTTATATCCTTTGGATAATTGACCAAAACCACCGGACGCCCGATGTGCTCCTCGGTCAGCCATCGCTCATGTTCACTCTGCAAGTCCATTCCCCATTCCACAGGAAATTGAAAATTGTGTCCATCGGTGACTGCCTTCTCAAGCCGAATAATTGCATCAGTGTACTCCATACGTTCAAAACTTGCTTCGACAAATTTCTCTAAACGATTGATACAATCCTTATCTACACGCTGCTGAAAAAAAGCCATGTCGTCTTCACGCTCGTTAAGTAATGAACGAAAAATTTCCTTCAAAAAATTCTCTGCAAGATCGGCATCATCTGAAAGATCAGCAAATGCAATTTCTGGTTCAATCATCCAAAACTCCGCAAGGTGTCGTGAAGTATTAGAGTTTTCTGCGCGAAAAGTGGGTCCAAATGTATAAACCTTACTTAATGCCAAACAGTAGCTTTCAACATTAAGCTGACCGGAAACTGTAAGATTAGTCTCTTTACCAAAAAAATCCTGCGAAAAATCTACTGCACCTGTTTCTGTTCGTGGCAAATTTTCCATATCTAACGCACTAACTCGAAACATCTCACCAGCTCCCTCACAATCGCTACCCGTAATTATGGGAGTGTGCACCCAATAAAATCCTTTCTCATGAAAATAACGATGAATAGCATTTGCAACACAGTGTCGAACACGTGCCATAGCAGAAAAGACATTAGTGCGAACGCGCAAATGGGCCTGTTCACGCAAATATTCGAAGGTATGCCTTTTAGCTGGCATAGGGTATGTTTCTGGATCATCTACCATACCAACTAACTCAATACGCGAGGCCAATAATTCAACACTTTGACCTTTGCCTTCCGATGCAACAACCTTCCCCTCAGCAATAAGCGAACATCCGGTGGTCAAATTCTGAACTTCGCTCACATAATTATCCAACTCACCAGGCGCCACAACCTGCGCACTGTCAAAACATGAGCCATCATGTAGCTGTAAAAATGAAAGGCCAGCCTTAGAATCACGACGGGTACGCACCCACCCCTGTAAGCGCACACGATCGCCCAATGAAATGCCATCCTTCATTACTAATTGATTAACGAACACCAGTCGGAAATCCTCGTTCATGCGCAAGATATTAAGCGAGTAAAGTGATAGAGTCCAAAGTAAGTTGAATAAAGATCTCACTCTATTAATTAAACAAAGTATTCAACAATGTGAGAAGTTGGACTGGAAAAAGTTGATCGTAGCTGAATTCTTGCCAAACTCCCTCTTAAATATTGAGAATATTAACTAAAGTACTGTGTTTCGCACTTATACTCTTCGATGACGTGCCCATCCACGCCAAACCGGAAGTATTAAATTACTTTTTAAAGAACCATTGTTTTGACTGCCACGATAAGAAGACACAGAAAGGAAAACTTGACCTAAAATCCCTCGCTTTCGAACTTGATAACCAGAAATCATTTGATGATTGGGTGCTAATTCACGACAAGGTTCAGGCAGGCGAAATGCCACCTAAGAAAAAATCCCATCCAAATCCGAAAGAGTCATTAATCTTCTTAGAAGCACTTGCAAAAGCACTTACCAAGGCAAATCAAGCTCGAGTAATCCAAAATGGACGATCCACCTTACGCCGACTTAACCGATTCGAATTTGAAAATTCGCTCCGCGATCGACTCTCTTCTCCTTGGCTGTTAGTAGCCGATATGTTACCGGAGGACGGCACAGCATATTTATTCAACAAAGTTGGTGAACGACTAGATGTTTCACATGTACAAATCTCAAAGTTCTATGAAGTTGCTGAATATTCAATTCGAGGAGCACTTCAAACAGTTGCGCATAAACCAGACAAACAAAAATTTTATGCACGAGAAGAGGGGCACATGATCAGCGCTCTTCGTTGGAAGCCAAATATTCAAACAGCCGCTACGCGCGCATCAATTCCACTTCTAGGCACGATACCGCAACCAGAAATCATCCGAGGCAATCAGCCAATGACCGTTGGTTCCTCCAATCCGAAAGTTCGAGAAAAGGAAGCAGTGGGTTTCGTTTCTGGAACATATACCGCCACAACTAAGTATGACTTCACTCGTGTACGCGTACCAATTGATGGACGCTACAAGATCCGCATGAAGACATACACTTTTCTAGCCGGGCCAAACGGTGCTAGCGGTGGTAAAGACCACGGTTTAACAGGAGGAAACAAGGCTTGGTGGAGGCCTAGCCGTACAGTTGCTTTTCCCGGCACCCGTAGTGAACCAATTACCCTATACTCTGTGTCCCGCAACGGTGATAGCAGATGGCTCGCGACCTATGATTCATTTCCTCAACCACAAATCTCAGAATGCGAAGTGATTCTGAAAAAAAATGAAATCATTAGACCAGATGCCACACGTCTGATCCGCACTAGACCCGGGTGGAGCGGCAATGCCAACGCAACCCCCAAGGGAGTACCAGGTTTCGCATTAAACTGGCTAGAAATCGAAGGCCCTTTATACGATGAATGGCCACCTTCAAGCTTTCAAGCAGTAGCCGGCAAGACACCATTCGAATTGAAAGACGGCCAAGTTAAACTTATACCAAATGACACCGAAAAAACTGCGAGAGAATTATTGTTCACATTCATGAAGAGAATGTATCGCCGACCAATTAATGACTCAGAAGTAAATAAGTATTTATCAATCTTTAATAGAAGCCGCGAACTTGGACAGGATTTTACTGACTCGATTATCGCTGCATTGTCAACGATTTTATGTTCACCCGATTTTATGTTTATTGATGCAAATCCGGGAACTCTTAAACAAAAAGCACTCGCATCACGTCTTTCGTTTTTTCTCTGGAATAGCCCGCCAGACACGGCACTTGCTGAGTTAAAAGAATTAAAAGATCCAAAAATTTTACATAAACAAACAAATCGCCTGCTCGACAATGCTAAGTCGGTACGTTTTGTGAATTCATTTCTCGATTACTGGCTGAATTTAAGAGACATCCTTGCGAACGCACCGGATGCAATGCTTTATCCAGACTACTATCTTGACGACGAACTTACCGAATCATCCGTGTTCGAGACACGTGCTTTTTTCACCGAGTTAATTAAAAAAGATCTACCCGCACGAAATTTGGTTGATTCCGAATTCACTTTTGTGAATGAGCGCTTGGCTAAACTCTACAAATTAGAACCATTTGAAGGAACCAAGTTACGGAAGGTATCGCTTCCAAAGGATTCCCCGCGAGGCGGACTTATTACACAAGCAAGTATTCTAAGAGTGACCGCCAATGGCACCACAACCTCTCCCGTGGTACGAGGCGCCTGGGTAATGGATAGAATAATGGGAATGCATATCCCACCACCTCCATCCGGTGTCGAGGCAATTACACCTGACACACGTGGCGCAACTACAATTCGTGAACAGTTGGATAAACACAGGAATACAGAATCCTGCGCAGGATGTCATAACAAGTTTGATCCTATGGGTTTTGCTCTAGAAAGTTTTGATGTGGCCGGAGGCTGGCGTGACCGCTATCGATCCCTAGGCAAAAAAGGAGACCGTATAAAAGGAATCGGAAAAAATGGTCACGCCTTCAAATTTCGACTTGGAAAACATATCGACTCTACAGGGAAAATAAATAACGGGCAAAGATTCAATAATATTTCAGAGCTAAAACAGCTACTACTCAAAGACGAAAGAGCCATCGCTCAAAACCTTCTTCACCAACTAATAGTTTATGCTACCGGGGCCCCCATAACTTTTGGAGATCGCCCAATTGTAGAATCAATTCTCAACCAATGTGAAGATAGCAATTATGGCGTTCGGTCGCTTATTCATGCACTCATACAAAGCAAACTTTTTTTAAATAAATAAAACTTTCATCTGCATTGCATCCCATACCCAAGTCGTTAAAATCCGTTTAACCCATGAAAGCACCGCACATAGCCGACAGGCGCACAATAAACCGTCGCACATTCTTGCGCGGAGCCGGTGTAGCCATGTCATTGCCAATTCTAGAATCAATGACACCGGTGTTTGCTCGGGCTAAAGAATCGGAGCCACCTCGGCGCATGTTGGCGATCTGCAATAATCTCGGGCTGCTTCCTGATCAGTTCTTCCCGACCGAAGGTGGAACAAATTTTACGCTCTCTCCATATCTGAAAGAACTTAAAGATCACCGCAAAGATTTTACAATCTTGAGCGGCGTCTCACACCCTGGTGTGGATGGCTCACACTCTTCAGATGTCTCATTCCTAACCTGTGCCCCCCACCCCGGTGGTGGTGGTTTTCGTAACTCCATTTCACTCGATCAATTTATCGCTGGAAAAATTGGCCACAAGACAAGATTCCCATCACTGACACTAGGTGTAAACGCAAGCATTGGTCGACGTAGCTTATCATGGACAGATGCCGGAGTATTGATTCCTTGCGAAAACCGCGCCTCCTCGATCTATAGAAAATTATTCCTGCAAGGCTCTAAAGAAGAAATAGAACAACAAATAAGTAAACTTAAATTGGGTGAAAGTATTATGGATACACTTGCTCAAGAGTCGAAGTCATTAACACGCAAACTCAGCACATCCGATCGTGATCGACTTGATCAATACACGACCGCAGTTCGTGAAGCTGAGAAACGTCTAGTTATGGCACGGGCCTGGGAGCACAAGGCAAAGCCAACTGCTCCAATTGGAATGCCATCTGATCCATCTAACCGTAATGCCTTCATGCAAATGACTCACCTAATGTATCAGATGATCAAGTTGGCATTTCAAACTGATTCTACTCGCAGCATTACACTTCTACTTGATGGCAACAACTCTCCCGCGATAAAAGTTGCAGGAACAAAGATCACAGATGGTTATCACAACCTATCGCATCATGGCATGAATCCAGACAAGCTTGAGCAACTGAATGCTATAGATCGTTCGCAAATGAAACTGTTTGGCGAATTAATCCAGAATTTAAAAAGCATCAATGAGGGTAAAAGTAACCTTTTAGACAATTCTATACTAATGTACGGCAGCAATTTTGGTGATGCTAACAAACATACCACAACCAACATGCCTATACTCGTTGCAGGAGGAAGATTAAAGCACGGACAACATTTAGCATTTGACCGAACTAATAACTATCCCCTGCCAAACCTCTTCGTTAGCATGATACAAAGCATGGGAATCGAGGCTGATAAGTTTGCAACCAGCACTGGCACAATGCACGGACTAAACATCGCCTAAACAATAGCGATTCCCTCACTCAGAAGACGACTAATATGAGGCTTACCAAACAAAGAAAATTTGCTTTTACGCTGATTGAATTACTTGTGGTAATCGCAATTATTGCAATTCTTGCCGGCTTACTGCTACCAGCTTTGGCCAGAGCTAAAGGTAAGGCGACTGGCATTAGTTGCATGAATAACCTTCGACAGATGAGTTTTTCCTGGACGATGTATGCGGATGACAATGACGACAAGCTAGTTCCCAATGCTGTCTACTCGAATCGCCGAAACTCTTGGGTTCAAGGCTGGCTAAACTATGCTCAGGCCGTCCCTGACAATACAAATACAGTATACCTAATGCAAAGCCACCTATGGCCGTATCACAAAAGCCTTGGGATCTGGAAATGCCCAGCAGACAAGAGCACCTCTCGCCATGGCGGCAAGGAGCTGCCACGGGTCCGAAGCATATCTATGAACGGGTTCCTAAATTCACCAACCATTCACAGTTGGCAAACAGGCTTCCAAACTATGCGCAAGCTCTCTGACGCTGCAGGGAAACCATTAAGTGATTTGTATGTTGTACTAGATCAACGCGAAGACCGAATCAACAACGGATATTTCGCCGTCGATATGAACGGGTATAATCCCA
>JASLKL010000141.1 GCA_030747605.1 Verrucomicrobiota bacterium
GCAATTTTGTTCTGTTGGTCTATCATAATGATACAAACGGATCATTGCCGCCATCAACTGTAACTTTAGATAATGCAAAGGTAGTTAATTATAAGTCCGGAAATTTGGATGATTTTGATGACAATAAGGTTAAGGGTTGGGACAAGTTCGATTTCGGTAGCGGCAATGGATATTTAAAAGAGGAAGATGGTCAGTTGACGATTGGCATGCATCAGGCGCCAAAGCAGCAGTTTTTTGTGGCTGCTACTTATTCAGCTGAAACATTCACGGTAGAGGATGGTAATACTCTGGAGTTTAGTGTGGATTTAATTGGAGCTAATCAGGCTGATTCTTTTGCTGTTTTAAGTTTTATTCCAAAGGAATATGACGTCAGCAGTTTGACTGGATATAGCTTTGCAAAGGATGTTAATGATCTGTTATTGGCTAAAGGATTGAATAAATATTTTTATGATACAACGGAGGGTGATTGGCTTGATAAGGAGGAAAATGTCCGTTTGGTCTTATCCATGACAGGTTCAGGGAATTCGGTAAAAGTTACCACGAGGATTCTAGATTTAGACAATAATGGGGCTGTCCTATTTGAAGATACCAGGATTGATACTGCAGAAGTGGAAGAATTTAGTACGGGCGATGATGATCCGGCCGGGAGTTTTATTGGTAAGCCGGGCAATTTTGTTCTGTTGGTCTATCATAATGATACAAACGGATCATTGCCGCCATCAACTGTAACTTTAGATAATGCATATGTTTCAATTAGTGGGGCTTCGGACAAGAATAAACCTCCTGTAATAGCTGATGTTTATCCTGTTACTAGTAGTAATTATATAAATTCTAATGAAAGTATTTCTTTTATTGTTAATGATGATCAAGAGTTGGAATCTAGCGGTGTTTCAGTTCATTTAAACGGGGGAAAATACACAACAGCAAATGGG
Source organism: Verrucomicrobiota bacterium (assembly GCA_030747605.1). Lineage (GTDB taxonomy): Bacteria > Verrucomicrobiota > Verrucomicrobiia > Limisphaerales > UBA1096 > UBA1096. The sequence continues at coordinate 933 of JASLKL010000141.1, forward strand.
CTTAAAGTTGTCGGTAATGGAAACACATTGGAAGTGTCGCTTGGTGGTCTTCGTAAAGATGAGAATTATCATGCAATATTTGAGGTTGTTGATGCTGAAGGAGAAAGTGATGTTCGCAATCTTTATTTTGACACATTTAATGCCGATAGTTTTGTTATAGAGATTGAGGACTTTAATTTCGATGGAGGCGAGTTTATCGATTCCCCAATCGTGATTCCCGAGCTGGATGAAGAGGGAGATTTAAATTGGGAGGATAACTCTTACCAAGCGACTGAAGGATATGTTGACATTGACTATTTGGATAATAATGCAGACTTAAATCCTGCGTCACATCGTTATAGACCTAATGATGGTGTAGTTACTACTCCCGCATTGGATTTGCTTCGCAAAAAATTTGTTGATGCGGGTGGTAATGAGAAGGGGGTAGTAGATTTCGCTATTGCTGAAATTGAAGAGGGAGAATGGTTAAATTATACTCGTACATTTCCAGAAGGTGATTACCGCGTATATTTGCGACAAGCGCAGTTTACTATTGCGAGTGCGACATCAACATTAGAGCTAGTAACTAGTGCTACTGATGAGGAAGAGCAGACTACAGAAATAATTGGAACTTTTTTAGGGAGCGAATCAGGTGTGCAGTATAGAAACGTAGCTTTAACTAACGATGCCGGTGATCAATTAATTACAGTAAATTTAGCTGGAAAAAATACGTTACGCTTGAAGCAGGGCACTACTGATTCGCAAGATTTTTATTTAAAGCAGAACTATCTAATTTTTGTAAAGCATGAGGAACCTACGATTGAACTGCAGTTTAGTAATTCTGTTCAAGGCCCATACAAGACGGCTAGTACTGCGACAATAGATGAGGGGTCTAAAACAATCACGATTAATCAAGGGGAAGCAGTTCAATTTTATCGCCTTAAGGGCTCATCAGTTAAGATAACAAAAATTGATATAGCTGATGGCAAGGTGAATCTTTCTTATCAGTAACAAAAAAGGGAGCCCAATTAGCTCCCTTTTTCCTTAACCATTGGAGAATTAATTAAAGTGCTTCGTTGCCTTTTTCTTGTGTGCGAATTCGAATGGCTTCTTCGATGTTAGTTACGAATAGCTTTCCATCTCCGATCTTGCCTGTGTTGGCCGATTTAGAAATAGCTTCGATGCTCTTTTCAGTGTTCTCATCGGGGACGACGATCTCAAGTTTAATCTTAGGCAAGAAATCTACGGTGTACTCACTTCCTCGATAAATTTCTGTATGGCCTTTTTGACGGCCAAACCCTTTAACCTCAGATACGGTCATGCCTTCAACACCAACTTCAGCCAGTGCTTCTCGTACTTCATCCAATTTGAATGGTTTGATAACTGCTTCGATTTTCTTCATTTTTGATTCCTAGTCTGCAATCTATGGTGCTATTCAATCCGCTTGTTGCGGCGCACTTGATTCATGCTGTTCTATGTTTGCAAGTCTTGTGCCAAAGGGGGAATGGATTTTATTTAACTTATTATTATTCAGAAGTTTAGATGTTTATAATGGGATTTTGTTCAAATAATGTTGGCTATTTTTTGTATTAAATTTGCAGAGGTTTTTTGCAGGTTGGTCAAAAAACGACAGAAGTCTGATTGCTTAAAGCTTCCTCACTCGACTCATCGATGGTTTGAGCCTAGCCTGCGCCGCGTTGTCTGACATGCTCAAATCCTCTGGTGCGATGGCTTTAGCTACTATGCTCAGTCGCCTACTTGGTATGGTGCGGGTAATAGTTTATGCACGATTCATGGGGGATGGTCCGATTGCCAGTGCCTTTGTGTATGCGTTTCAGATTCCCAACTTGTTTAGGCGTTTACTTGGAGAAGGGGCATTAACAGCTGCATTCATTCCTCTTTTCAAGCATAAGGAAAAAACTGAGGGAGAGAAGGAGATGTGGTACACGGCCAATGCGGTTGTATCTGCTTTGATCGTGGCTACTGCCTTTGTCGTAGGGTTAGTGATGCTAGGAATTTCACTGGCATTGATGCTAGGTGAGTTCAACATTCATACTCGCCTGATGTTGGAGCTTTTGCGTGTGGTCTTCCCTTATATGCTATTGGTGTGTCTGACGGCAGTATTCATGGGAATGCTCAACGCAAGAGGATATTTCTTTATACCTGCATTAGGCGCGACGTTGCTCAATGTCGTTATGATTGCAACAGTATTGTTAATTGCACCACAATGGGGGGAAGATCTGGGTGATCAAATTTTTGCGTTAGCATTTGGTGTCCTCGTAGCCGGAATTGCACAGGCAGTTTTTCAGTTGCCATTTCTCTTTAGGGATGGATATCGGCTCAAGTGGGTATCTCCATGGAACAATGATGCGGTTCGAGAAGTAATACGAAAAATGATTCCAGCAACAATTGGTGTGGCTGCATTTCAATTTAACATTATTATCACTCAGACATTGGCATTTTGGATCGAGCGTTCAAGCGGTTCAAAGATTGTAGCTTCATTTGAATATGCAGTGCGATTAATCGAGCTTCCACAGGGAGTATTCGGGGTTTCGTTAGCGACGTTCCTTTTGCCGACTTTGGCAGGTTTGGCAGCAGAGAAAAAATTCCCTCAGTTCCGAGAAAATCTTAGAAAAGGGATGGGATATCTTTTTTATGTTAATGCGATTGCCTCGGTAATGTTGATTGTTTTAGCTGGACCGATTGTGAGTTTATTGTTCGAACGAGGTGAATTTACTGCCGAATCAACTCAGCGGGCCAGTTTTGCGTTAATATGTCTTGCCCCGAGCCTTTTGACTTATTCAGCAGTGAATGTTATGGCGCGCGCGTTTTATGCGATGGGTGATACAAAGGTTCCTATGCAAATAAGCGCTGTTTGTCTTGGACTTAACTTGGTTGTGTTAATCCCTCTTATTTTTGCGTTTCCAAAAGGTGGCCAGGCGGGGGCCCTGGGTTTGGCCAACGTGATGAGTTCCTTTGTCAATGTGATGTTGCTTTCTTATGCGTTAAAACGAAAAATGCCAAAGTGGCAGTTTTCTCCATTATTCGCCCCTTTAGTCGTGATGCTTTTCGCAGCTGGGATTGCAGGAGGGTTTGCTTGGTTTCTGCATGCAGAATGGATAGTCCGGATGGGGGCCGAAACAATATGGCATAAAATTGGTGAGGTATTTGTTCCGTCTATTTTAGCTTTGATCCTGTACTGGGGAATAACTTCTGTGGCAGGCCTCAGAGAGGCTCGAGATCTGATTGCTCTTCTCCTAAACAAACAAGTTAAAGATTAATTACTGTATTAAAATAAGCATTAATAAGAATATCTACAAATTATAATGAATCGCTATGCAAACATAACTGTTATAGGGAAGGATAAAACTGGAGTAGTTGCGCAAATCACCAACCAACTGTTCGATACCTGTGCCAATATCGAGGCGATGGAAGAGCAGGTCACCCGTGGTCAGTTCAGCATGACTATCCAAGCTAGCTGGAAGCTAGCAGCATTTGACGAGAAGTTAATTGGGCAAAGGTTACGAGTACTTGGGCGAGAGTTGGGAATGGAAATTAAGTGGTGGTTTACTGATCCAAATCGTCCGCAACGTATGGCATTGATGGTCACGAAAGAATCACATTGCCTTGAAGCAATACTAGCTACTTTAAAGTCTGGAAAGCTCAAGGCTGACATTGCTTGCGTGATTGGCAATCACCGTGACTTGCAGAGCAGGGTAGAGAAAGCTGGATTGCCATTTCATTATGTTGCCTGGGAAAACCGAGCCAAGGCAGAGGAGAAGACTTTGAAGCTTTTGGAGAAGGCAGAGGTGGATTTTGTGGTTTTAGCACGTTTCATGAAAATCCTTTCACCGAACTTTGTTTGGCGATTCAAAAATAAGATCATTAATATACATCCTTCTTTATTGCCTGGTTTTCCTGGGCCTCAGCCATATCGTCAGGCATATGAGCATGGTGTAAAAATTGCCGGTGTAACTGCACATTTTGTTAGTATGCATTTAGATGAAGGTCCAATAATTGCGCAGGAAAGTTTCCGTATCAAACCTGAAATGACTCTAAAGCAGATTATTGCTACTGGGCAGCCACTTGAGGCCAAGGCATTAGTTAATGGTATTAAGCTTTACCTCACCAAGCGGCTTGATGTGCATTGGGGCGTTGTGAAGCAGGTGTAAATAAGACACTTGCTAATTTGGCTCATCTAGAAATTTGATTTTTAGACCATCCCCAGACTGTGATTGCCCTTCGTTTAAGCTGTCTTGGAGTGTAGGAGAAAGTTCATTGCCGGGTTGGGCTGTCGACTCTTTTTTCTGTTCTTCAGTCTGAGGAGAGAGTGCTGAACGAAGTGCTCCTTGTACAAGCTCGGCACAATGGATTTTCATTGGAGGTAGCGGACCGAGTTCTCCGGAAAGCTCCTCTGGCTTTAATTGAATTGCCTCGTCAGCAGTTTTACCTTTGATCAATTCGGTAGCTAGGCTTGCTACGGCAATTGCAGTTTCGCATCCAAAACTCTGAAAGCTGGCTTTATCTATGATTTTTTCTCCGTCTTGTTCCTTGTATTTTACCCACATGCGAAGCATCTCGCCGCACTCCGAATTACCGACAGTCCCCACGGAATCGGCGTCCGGCATCTCGCCGACATTTTTTGGATCTCGAATGGCATCGGCCACTTTCTTTTCAAGTTCTTCTTTCATTTAACTAAGCGTATAGCGACGAATGGATGAGTCCACTTCAACTGACCAAGCGTCGATTCCGCCCCTTAGGGCATTTGCGTTAGGCATCCCATGACCAAGATAATAGGCAGCAGCATCAAGCCCCTTTTTTCCTTGGTGATCAATCATCACAAATCGTTGGTTGTTGTCCCAAGTGCCAAGAATTTCCTGCATTAAAGGCTGAGTAAGCATTATAGAGCCATCGATATGCACGGCTTCAAATTCTTCACGTGATCGAATATCAACCAGTTTGATATCTTCGCCTTCAGCAAGGCGTTTTGCTAGATCAGTGGGTTCAAT
>JASLKL010000142.1 GCA_030747605.1 Verrucomicrobiota bacterium
ATTAATGTAGCTTTGGCAATGGCGTCACGGTGAATCTCTGGCAGGCCGTAGACAGCTTTAGTAAGCCACTCTGGTGCAGGGTGTTCATTTCCGTAAAAATCTTGGTAAACAGCTGCATTATTTATTCGGAAGTCCGCACTGAGATCGATAACAGTCACTCCTTTTTTTGCTAGCGGAACAGCAAATTCTGCCGCTACTCCATGGGGGAGAGCTAGAAAGACCACGTCAGCCTTTTCAGAGAGCAAGTCGATCGATGGAGTAGAGAATTTTAAATCGGCAGCTTGATCGTATCCAGCAAAACGTGGGAATACTGAGACCATTGGTTGGCCATCGTTTTGGCGTGACGTTATTATCGATAAATTGACATGTGGATGCTCAAGAAGCAGCCGCACCAGTTCTTCTCCGGAGTAACCAGAGGCTCCGACGATTGCAACGTTTACTTTTTTTTCTGCCATATTCTCTTATTTGATTAAAAGCGCTTGGCCAAGCGCAGTTTAGTTAGTTGTGTCAAAAAAACAAAAGCCCCGCCAGTGTTTCAACCGGCGGGGCTTGGAAATAATAATAATTAGCGTTTGCTGAATTGGAACTTTTTCCGAGCCCCGGGTTGTCCAGGTTTCTTTCGTTCTTTTTTGCGCGGATCACGTGAGAGATGCCCAGCGTCTTTGAGAGGCTGGCGTAACTCACTATTGGATTTTTCCAGTGCTCGTGCGATACCGAGCCTAACCGCACCGGCTTGTCCAGCCATGCCGCCGCCTGATACGTTTACACGTACATCTGTCTTCTCACTAAGATCAACCGTTTCTAGTGGTTCGATAGCGATAGATCGTTGGTTTTCAACAGTAAAATAATCTTCAACATCATGACCGTTGACGGTCACTTTGCCTGATCCATCGGCTAATCGTACTCGAGCGATTGCTCGTTTACGACGTCCTGTTCCTAAAAATTCCTCGGTTTGAGCCATGGTAAAAAATGAGATTAAGCGATTTCGCAGATTACGGGCGCCTGAGCGCCATGAGGATGATCCCCACCAGCGTAAACCTTGAGTTTTTTGAAAATTTGACGTCCTAAACGGTTGCGAGGAATCATTCCTTTAACTGCGCGTTCTATAAGGCGTTCAGGGTGTTTTGCCCGAACATCTGCAGGAGAGAAGCTTTTCTGTCCACCGCGCCAGCCAGAGTAGGTAGTCATTATCTTGTCTGATTCTTTGTTGCCCGATAGCGCTACTTTTTCAGCATTGATAATGACAACAAAATCTCCAGTATCAAGGTGTGGAGTGAATGTTGGCTTATTTTTGCCACGTAAAATATTGGCTGCCATAGTGGCTACCTTACCGAGTACAGCACCATTAGCGTCTATTACATGCCATTTTCTTGGCTGTTCATCAACGTCACGGTTTAACTTGTCGATCTTGGGCAAATAGGTCTTCATCCAGAATCCCTTGAAGTAAAGGGGCGGGAAAAGTATCAAAAATAAGGATCGAGTCAACACGTTGTTTGAAGAAAAAAAGCCCTTTTTTGAGGTTTTTACTAAGTGCGGCAACAATCTTCGTATTGACTGAGTGATATAAACACCTATTTTTTTGCCCCTATTTTGCATTTATGAGTATTAAACCGTTTAAATTTGGACGCCGAATATTACTGTTAATTGCATCGTTTCTACTGATGGCGCCCTACAGGGCGTTATCTAGGTTCTTGATTCGACGGCCTTTGGTTTACTTAACATGGCGTCAGGATCCCACATCAACCATGGTTGTGAATTGGATGGATAATGATTCAAGAAGCCCTGACTACGTAATGTATCGCCGATTAGCTTTGCCTCGAGGCAGTCGTTGGACTTTAGCCAGAGGCTTTAAGCATAATTTTGCTGACGACAAAAAACGAATTATCCACCACGTTGAGTTGCGGGGTCTTAATCCAGATACAGAATATATCTTCACCATTGGTTCTAAAGGGCCTGCTCGTGGTGGAAGTTATTTAAAATTTCGTACGCTTCCAAAGTCGATTCCATCTAATTTCCGTTTTGTCACCGGAGGCGATATGATGCACGACCGAAAGAAGGTAGATGCCATGAATCAACGAGCTGCTGAGCTGAATCCTTGGTTTGCATTGCTTGGTGGAGATTTGGCTTATGCAAATGCTGATAAAAAGAATGTATCTAATTGGGAGGATTGGTTGGAGTCGTGGATGTTGAATTGTATTCGAAAAAGTGACGGTGGTTTGATTCCGATGGTTGTGGCAATCGGAAATCATGAAGTTGCAGGTGGCACTGGTAAGAAGCCAAAGGATGCAAAATATTTTTATAGCTTGTTTCCAATGCCAGCTAAGCGAAGTTTTTATGCGTTGGATATTGGTAACTATCTAAGTCTTATCTTGCTCGATTCCGATTTGACTGAGCGTATCGATGGAGAGCAGGCGATTTGGTTGGAAAAGAGTTTATCACAGCGTTTTGGCAAAGTGCCTTTTGTTTTTGCCTGCTACCATAAACCGGCATATGGCACTGCCAAGCCACCCAGTGGGACTAAAGATTCTTCCAAGGACCCATTGGCACAAAAAATAATTAAATATTGGTGTCCTTTGTTTGATAAATACAATGTGACTGCAGTATTTGAAAACGATCATCACACATATAAACGGACTCATCCTTTAAGGGGTAACCGTATCGACCGTGATCGAGGTGTTGTTTATTTAGGTGATGGATGCTGGGGAGTTGACACAAGAGATGTTCCAAAGCCCGGTGAAGTATGGTATCTGGCCAAGGCTGAAAGTAAGCGTCACCTAATTTGTGTTACTATTCGTAATGGTAAGTCTGATTACGTTGCTTACGAGGCTAATGGAAAAGTGATTGATCGCCACTCATGATGCTATACATTGCGGTTCGCAGTTTGCCATAATACGAAAATGCCTGTTTACACTTACGAAACAATCCCACAAAAAAAAGGACAAAAAGTTCGCCGATTTGAGCTGGAACAGCGTATGAGCGAGGAGCCCCTAAAGAAGGATCCAAAGACTGGTCTGCCTGTTCAACGAGTTATTACAGGTGGTTCAGGTACGATTTTTGGCGGTTTGAGTGTTATGGCGATGAACCGTAAGAAGGGATAAGCCCTAAAAGACACCCTTTAGAGTGTGCGCGGCACGTAGGGTGTGAAAATCACGCAAGTTAGCCTTTAGTAACAAATGTTTTGCACTAGAATTTTAGTTATACTACTTGGCATTTGTTCTGCTTGATCCATTAATCTCAATATTTAATAGGTCTCTTAATTATTATGAAAAGGCAATTTACAGTACTGTTAATACTCTTGTTTTTAGCCGGCACAGGGTTTTTACAGTCGATTCATGCCGGGAAAATCTTTTCGCGAGATTCCAAGTGGAACTACTATAAGGGTAATGATCATCCTTCTGGGGGAGATCTGGAGTGGACGGAGGCGGAATTCGATGACAGTGATTGGCTAAATGGCAAATCACCTTTTCGTTATGGTGATGGTAGTGGGGGTACGCTTTTAAGCGATATGCCGAACAAATATACCACGGTGTTTTTCCGCAAATTTTTTACTGTTGCCAATCCGAAGGATATCTCTGAACTCGACTTCATTATAGACTATGACGACGGTTTCATTGTCTGGATAAACGGTGAAGAAGTACTCAACGTTGGAGGTGTTGATGATCCAGACTACGACACGCTAGCGACGGTGGGGCATGAATCTGGCACATTTGAGACATTTGCTCTCCAAGATCCGGGTTCGTTTTTGGTTAAAGGTCGAAATGTAATTTCGATAATAGGGCTGAATGTTGGTATGAACAGTAGTGATTTTTTAATGAACTCCGAGTTGCAAAGCTTTCAGTCAGACAAGTTAAATCCTAAGGTTGTTTCTATCGATCCTCCACCTGGTGAAGTTGGTTCGCTTCGTGAGGTGACAATTCGATTCAATGAAGAAGTTGATGGAATTGATGCTGGAGACCTTTGGCTTAACGGCGAACCGGCTGAGGCACTGAGAGGCGGAAGTGCCTTGTGGACTTTCATTTTTGAGCAAAGGAATTTTCAGGATGTTATACTATCGTGGAATCCAAATCATGGTATTGTTGATACCGCACGACCTCCCAATAAGTTGGATGTTGCGACTGCTACTGAGACGCATCAGTATAGTATTATTGACGATATGCCACCGGCTTTGACAACTGTTTTGCCACCTCCGGGCAGTTCAGTGCGTGGTCTTGATCGGATACGAATATTTTTTAGTGAACCGGTGCGTGGTCTGGATTTGGGGGACTTGCGTATCAACGGTAAGCAACCACTATCAATTGACGGTGTGGCTAGTGGTCCATGGCAAGTTCGGTTTGAGCCGGTTGTGAGTGGCATAGTGACTGTTACTTGGGCGGATCAACATGGAGTGACCGATTTGGCTTTAGAGCCGAACCCTTTAGTTGTCGAAGGTTGGGATTATCAAGTGAAGACAGATTATGAATTTGGACAAGTAGTAATAAATGAATTTATTGCATCAAATCGAGATGGTCTAAAAGATGAAGAGGGGGATGTCGGGGATTGGATTGAGTTGCGAAATGCCGGTAGCAAAAGTGTCAACCTTGAAGGATGGTCGCTTACTGATGACGAAACCAAGCCAGGTAAGTGGGTGTTTCCTGATGTTGATATAAAATCTGGTGCAACAATAGTTGTACATGCAAGTGGTAAAAACAGAAGTAGAGTTGGCCAAGCTCTGCATACAAATTTTAAGCTTGGAATCGATGGTGAATATCTTGGTATTTTTACGCCTGAATTGCCTCGTCGCATTGTAGATGAAATTGCCCCAATTTATCCAGAGCAGCGAAGTAATATTTCCTATGGACGATTAGCTAGTGGTGATTGGGCTTGGTTTTCTTCTCCTTCTCCCGGGCGTAATAATAGAGGTGAAACTATTCGTGGTCTCATTTCACCACCTCAGTTTAGTGCTAAACGTGGCATTTATAATACTCCTTTCCGAGTGCACTTAACAACAGGTGAGCCAGATGCTGTAATTCGTTACACAACGGATTACTCCGAACCTACGATTACAAACGGTAAGGTTTACAATGAGCCATTAGAGGTTCGCCGGACCATGGTGTTGCGTGCTGCAGTATTTAAGGAAGGCATGTTGCCATCGCGCGTAGAGACGCATACTTATGTTTATAACTTGGGCAAGTCGGTAACTTCTCTACCAATGTTGTCACTCGTTACAGAGAGGTCGAACCTATGGGGGCGTACAGGTATTATGGAGACTAGTCCTCGTAACACAACCAAGCGAGGTATTGCCTGGGAGCGTCCAGTTTCGATGGAGCTGATTTATCCGGACACAGGTGAGACGTTGCATGCAAATGCAGGTTTGAGGGTTCAGGGAGGTGCTTATATCCGTGGCCGCTACAATCCGAATTCTGGGCCGCCGGCTGGCAAGTACTCGTTTCGTCTTTATTTTAGAGGTGACTATGGATTAGGAAGATTGCGTTATCCTTTTTTTCCTGATCTGCAAGTGGAGGATTTTAATCATATTGTTTTGAGAGCTGGAATGAATGACCACACTAATCCTTTCATTATAGACGAACTAGTAAGGAGGTTAGCTGCAGATATGGGGCAGATTTCCTCACGAGGCACATTCATGAACCTTTATCTCAATGGGAAACTTCAGGGATATTACAATCCCACTGAGCGAATTGACAGTGACTTTCTTAATTCATGGAATGGAACCGACTCCGAGTGGGATATAGTTGCTCAGTATGGTGAAGTGCGCGAAGGCGACACGGTTATGTGGAATCGTCTTAAAAGTGCGATGCAAAAGAATCTTGCTGTTGCAGTAAACTACAATGAGGTCGAGCGTTTGTTGAATATCAACAATTTTATCGACTACATCATACTGAATGTTTACGCCAAT
>JASLKL010000143.1 GCA_030747605.1 Verrucomicrobiota bacterium
GTTGACGACAAGGTGATCGACTCCCGATCGTCCAAGGATGGTTTAGCAATTAGGCGAAGGAGACAATGCCTTGAATGTGCGCAACGATTCACCACCTACGAAGAGATTGAGAGAGGCATCCTTATGGTTATTAAGGATGACGGCAACCGGGAAAAGTTCTCTAGGGAGAAGTTGGAAACCGGCATTAACGTGGCCTGCGAAAAACGACCGATCAGCGCGGAAGCTATCGAGGAGATGATTCGAGCAGTTGTTGACCAATTATACGACGAATTCGATGGCGAAGTACCCTCAAAAGTAATCGGCCGTAAAGTAATGCAAAAACTCAAAGATTTGGACGGTGTCGCCTATGTACGATTTGCGAGTGTTTACTGGCGTTTTGATAATCCAGCAGAATTCCTAAAAGCTGTTCAGCAATTTGAGGAAAGGGATGATACAGATACAATCCAACTACCTGGTTTTTAGAATGTCTACAGGAGAGCTCCTACCCTGCTCTGCTGAAGCCATAACTGAAGAATTACTTGGAGAGACTCTAAAACTTATAGAGCCTCAAACAATTCAGGAAGCACTTAAAGCGGTGGTTCATTATTTTCGAGAAGAACACTTGGAACCTAGCGTCTCGGTGGATCAATTCTCCAGCGCACTCGGCAAGGTTCTGCAAGGCTTCGGCTTCGATGTTGTATTTGATGAGGATCCACGCATCAATCTTCGCGTGGAAGAAACGGATATGGCAAGACTAGCACGTGAAACTACAGGCCAACAGTACGAACTATTTTTCTTCCAGCGACTACGCCATGAGGTAAGAAGCAGCCTCCGTAAATCTCCGAACCTTATTCAGTTTAATGGCACACGAGAATGCGTAAAACGGATTGTTGGCGCCGAACGTTGGTGCAATCGATGCCGATGGATGCATGATCAGATTGTATCTTATCTACGAAATTGCCTTGAGCAAGACTCACGTGAAAACTGTGCGTTGGTTATCCGCTGATTTCCCTTTAAATGGGCAAGATGACCATAGAGCAAATTCAATCTAACGAATCGATAAGACTTACCGAATTCCCGGTAGCAGAGAAAACAACTTATTTGGCACACGCAGCAGTTTGCCCACTACCTAGCTGTGCACGGGATGCAATTTTACATTATGCAGCAGCCTGTGTTAACGGAGATCAGGAAGATTTTACACCTCCTAGCTTACTACGAAATACTCGCCAGTTAGCAGCAAAACTAATTGGAGCAAAGATGAAAGAAATTGCGCTGGTCGGCCCGACTTCGTTGGGATTGAGTTTTATAGCGCAAGGCCTCGACTGGCAATCAGGCGACAACATAATTATTAACGCCGATGATTACCCTTCAAACGTATATCCTTGGATGGCACTCAAAGAAAAAGGTGTTAAACTAAAATACCTGAAGCCCCATGAACCAGGACGCATTGAGCCTGAGAATGTTTTTGAACTTATTGATTCCCGAACACGCATGGCAGCACTAGCCTCGTGCCACTATGTTTCCGGATATAGAATTAATATCGACGCTATTGGACAGGAACTTAGGTCACGCGGCATACTGTTTTGTGTGGATGGTATTCAAACCGTCGGAGCATTCCCAACATCAGTCGAACACGTCGATTTTCTAGCAGCTGACGCTCACAAATGGATGCTTGGGCCCTGTGCTTCCGGTATCCTTTACGTCAAATACGAAACACAAAAGCAACTCAAACCAATCGTGCAAGGATGGCACAATCTGCTTTGCCCGGACTTCATTGCCCAAGAAACCTTAAATTATAAACAGGATGGTAGACGTTACGAAGCCGGGACTGCAAATCTACTTGGCATTGTCGGACATCACGCATCATTGGCGATGCTTAATGACTTAGGAGTAAACAACATCGCAACAGACCTATTAAACAAGCGCAACCTACTTATCCCCGAACTTTTAAGTAAAGGCTACCATGTATTGAACTCCGATGGAGACCTAGATAACGCTAGTGGTATCGTAACATTTCATAAACCGAATAACGATATGTCAAAGCTTGTAGCGAAACTTGAACAAGCGAGAATTAAAGTGTCTCTCCGCTTCATGCGAGATGGCTCCAAACTAATCAGGCTCTCCCCTCATTTTTACAACACTGCCAACGAATTGAACCGGTTATTAGATAAATTATAATTACTCTGATTGTTGAGGCATCACTTTCGGCACAAAAAATGGTGCAATACAAAGTAGAATCAATGCCCCAATACCTCCATAAATCTGGGGAGCCTCAGGCCCAACATTGTCAATCAACCAACCGGCAGCAAAATTAGAACAGATGCCACCTCCCAAGCTTGAACTAATCATCGTTGCCAGCCCTTGACCAGTAGAACGTAAATCACTTGGAATGAGATAGTTTACATACAACGGCATGGCCACTAAAGCCCCCACAACATAAAAACTGTGAATAAACATTGCCCCATGGAGTATAGTCAAGTTTTCACCCCAGAAACCACAGACTATCCACTTTACCCCGCCAGCCGCCAGCCCAGTAAACATCAATAAGCGAACCCCGATCCGGCGACGGATGTGACCAGCCATCGCAATAATCATAATCTCCGGCACAAGCATGATCAGCCAAAGCCATTTCAACGTACCGACTGGATCCTCTGGCGCTACAGATTCAACGAAAATAGGAAACATAAACATAGGACCATCCAGCATAAAGTTTGCTAGAAAAACATATAAAAAGAATCGAATGAATCTGGTGTCACCAAATAACCGCCTCCAAGATCCTGCCCCAGCTTTTTCACGAATGATATTTTGATTAGGTATAAATAATACAGTCACAGCAGTAATCAATATTATTACGGCCGAACATGGAAACAACAGGCCCAACTCTGTATCATCGGGATCATTTGCCATTAGCTCTAAGAAATAAGGAAAGCCAAAACAAGTTGCCAAAAAACCTACCGAACCAAAGGCACGCACATATTCAAAGTGCGAATTATCCGAGCGATACAAAAGACCAAGACCAAGAGCCATCCCTTGTGGAATTAAGCTTGTATAAAACGCAGCAAAACAAGCTGATACCAACAACAATACTGAGTATTTCTCTACATACCAAAACGCAATGAATCCAAGAGCCATCCCAATGCAAAGGATAACGAGAAGGACTTTTCGAGCACCAGTACGATCTGCTAGATAACCCCAAGCTGGCTGGCCTATCAGACCAACAAAGTAAAATACTCCCATAGCGGCGCCAACCTGTTGTCCAGAAAGTACCAACTCCTGCCTCAAATAAAGCGAGTAGTAGGGAAAAAAGATACCAAGCGAACCGAACAAAGTTCCCCAAAAAATCGATAGTACGATTATTAATTTCCTTTGTTCACTAGTAATTGAAGTATTTAACATCAAACGAATAGCACTTGGCCAAGTGCAAAAAAGAAAGGTTTCCGAAGTTTTTAAAGGCAAAGCAAGACGATTCGCGGCCTTATTGTGCAGGTACAATTGTCGGCTGCGAGTTATTCAAACTATTAGGCTGCCCAGACTTCTTGGCATTTCTCTCTCTCTTTTCAAGTTCACCAAAAATGCGTCGAGCCTCTTCCTGCACCTTTCGTTCAGCATTTCTGTCCCCTGAAAGTTTGAATTCTATCTGCCTCCCTAAGAGCTCCATACCTCTTCCCATCAAGTCTGATTCATCAAATTGAATCGAGTTAATTAAATCCAACCGCGCCTGCAACAGATCAGGCGCAACACCGGGTGTATTAACGTCGCCATCACTGCTAATCAAACTTTGAACGGCGTCACGCTTGGTTTCTAAATTGTACTGGTCATTAGTAATAATATCTCGGAACAACTGGTCAGCTTGCGGATTTTTTCCAACATACTTTGTAGCTGAAGAAGCTAGATTATCCATGTCACTTTCGTGAACACGGCCACTGCGAAAGGCCTGCACTATAGCATCTAGTGATTGGTCTTTCCCAGTATTGTCAAAGTAGTTCAATATCGTACGGTCAATCCGGCCATCATCATTAATAAACATTCCCTGAGCGGACTGAACGAACGTCTGGTCGTTATACATGTCCAACACCATGAAAAGATAATTTTTCGAAACACGGTCAAAATGATTCCCATTGGATACAGCTACTGGATCAATCAATAATTCATGCGCAACAGATAGCACCTCCTTACTATAAGCATCTTTACCTAACATACCTTGCAAAGCCTTGGCTGTATAAGCGACTTCGAATCC
Source organism: Verrucomicrobiota bacterium (assembly GCA_030747605.1). Lineage (GTDB taxonomy): Bacteria > Verrucomicrobiota > Verrucomicrobiia > Limisphaerales > UBA1096 > UBA1096. The sequence goes on from JASLKL010000143.1 coordinate 4,217, forward strand.
CCGTCCTGTAGTGGAAAGCACTTCCACAAGAGTCGACTCGGCTAACGAGCCTCCAATCTCGGCTAGAACATCTATCAATGCTATGCGCATGGTAGGTGGCTGCGAAAAATTTAATGTCGCACGGAAATTCCGATAACGCCTCTCATACTCCTCATCCTTTTCTCCCTCTCTGCGTATCGCATAATCAACATCTTCCATTCTGTTTAAAAACTCACGTATATGCGGCACGCCGATATCTCTCTGGCGAATCAGGCTTTCTAGTAAAAAGTTGAGGCGTCGTGAATTAGACCGACGACTCTTTGAGCCAGTACGGAAATCGAACATCTCATCGAGAATATCGGGAACAGGCATGAAACTTGTTAACGGCCCAGAATCACCACTATCAAATTGACGCTGCAATGATTCAAGTCGGGATTGGGAACTATCATACCGTTTCTGAAGACTGGCCAATTCGCGCTTCAATCGCTGTTCCCGTTGAGATTGCGAAGTATCGGTATCCAGAGATGATGGCGCTTTCCCGCATCCAACAACGACAAAAACTAAAGCGATTGCTACACAAAGTATCTGTATAAATCGAAATTGAATTCTTTCCATAAGGACCATCATCACACTAACCAGATATATCAGCCACCAGGACGATCAGTTATAATAGTGGGGGCACTAGGAGCTTTCGCTGGGAGGCCACCAACAGAACGCTGTTCCCGTTTTACCTGATCGTTGATTTTCCTAAAATCACTATGCATTGTTTCATACTGCCTTTCATCATCAAAACCTCTATTCTCTAACTTAGCCTCAACACGGCCGGAGTAAATTTCATTGGCTCGAGCCATAATATCGTCTTCGCCAAGTTGAAGCCTATCCATCAGATCCAATCGGGACTGAAGAATAGTCGCCTGTTCGTTTTTGTTCATATTAGCAAGGTCCTCGCTATTATCCATAGAGCGGATAGTCTCCATCTTGACATCAAGAGAATACTGGTCGCTTGTCATGATATCTTGAAACAATGAATCAGCCTGAACATTGTTTTGACCCACTCCCTGCACAGCTACTCTAGCCATTTCTCTCATATCACTTTCTCTGAGCTGCCCACTCTGCATTGCTTGAACAACTGCGTCGATTGCTTTTCCGCCGCCGATATTTTCAAAATAGCCCAACACAGAGCGATCTATTCTTCCCTCCTCATTTACGAGCTGACCTTGAGCTGTTTGGACGAAAGTTTTATCTCCATACATTTTAAGCACCGTGAAGAGATATTGTTTAGAGGCCGCATCAAATTTGTTGCCTCCAACTATCTCAATCGGAGCGGTGAGTAAATCGTGAGCAGCATTTAAGGCTTCATCGCGGTATGCATCCCCGCCAAGCATGGAACGAAGTTTATTAGCCGAATAAGCAACTTCAAATCCCCTGCCGGAACTGGTTAGTACTTCAGCGATAGCATCCTGAGCATCTGGCCCTCCTATTTCGGCAAGTATGTCGATTAGCCCAATACGCAGAGAAGGTGGATATTCAAATTCCAACGGCACATTCACCATACGTGAACGCCAGTGCTCTTTTTCTTTATCTATATCCTTCTCTGAACGTTGATCTATAATAAAATCAACATCCTCCATCTTTCTAAGGAA
>JASLKL010000144.1 GCA_030747605.1 Verrucomicrobiota bacterium
GTGATCAACTTTAGTCCTAGGTTTTTGGCTAGAAGTTTAGAGAGATAGGTTTTACCAGTGCCAGTAGGGCCAGCGAACATAATACTAGCTACGGGTTTTTCATCGGTTCGGCCTCCGCCGTATCCAATTCGTGAGAGGCGAACGACTCCATTTACTGCCTCGTTCTGACCGATAAAGCGCGAACGAATACTACCTGGCAGTGCCTTAAGCACACTAAAATCTTTTGAGATAATCCATTCAGGAACCTGAGCAGCCCTCATTCCAGCCGCTTTGAGCGTGGCCTTATCTATGACGAACTGACCATCATCGGCTATGGCTTTTTCCATCATAGTTACTAGTTCCTTAAAGACCGCGAGAGAACGTTGAGGTTCTGGCTTGTTCGGTTGGTAGTAACCAATAATTTCCTTGATGTAGTTGATGTGTGACTCGGTTAGTTTCAGCTGAGGAAGATATGCCTTTGCATAGTTAAGCAGTATTCCGTTGATATCTTTGCTGCTGTATTCTGGTAAAAATACAATATCGCCGAATGAGTTGATGACATAGTTATTGTCAGCTCTTACTCGTGAATAATTGTAATAATCAATAAATGCGATGCTACGCAATTTGCCACCCTGAATATTTGGTGAGTAAAGAGTTTCGACTCCAGTAGAGGATCGGTTGGATGCACCTAGCCCGATCATTGATCCAAGATTCGTTATGTACAAAATAATATCCTGTTCGAGTGCCGGTTTACTGATGTTCTTCTGCCAGTATTCTTGGACCTGCCCTAATAGTGTGTGCCCTTCAACAATTTTTGGAAGATCGATTTCCATATGGGCAAATTTAGAGAATTTAGGATCTTCGCTAAAAGCCATGCTAGCCAGAAAATATCGGTAGGCTGAAGAAGCATCTCCGACGATGAGTACAGATTTGTTTCCGTGTTCTGAAGTAACAACGTCGCGTATTCGTTTTGTCAGGTCGGGTAGAATTTCAAGCCCTTTCATTACCTTAGCTGGCTCCTCCCACTCAGGGCTGACATCATACTTTCCGGCTGGATCATGAAGTACAAAACAGGATTTAGATAAGGTTTTCAGGCTTGGTGCTGCAAACGGTTGAGCAACGAACAAAAACGTCGTTAACAAAAAAACACTCCACTTATTGAAGTGATTTATCATTTTTTGTTTCATTAGTTTTAGGGGTCAATAAATGGACAATGAAATAGTCCATGATAGTCTGATTTTGGCCAAAGAAACTGGCATGATCTTTGACGTTGTCAAAAGAAAAGCAACATTTGAGCTCACTATATGAGAAGATGAGTAGTTGGCCTTTAATATTAACATTATTACTCATTATGCGATCAATTGCTTCACGGATGGTGTGTTGTAATTTAGGATATGTTGAAATTACACCTTTTAGGTAATGTTTTTTTTCGGTTTGGATTGCGCCAAACAGTTAAAAAACATAAAAAACGGCATCGATGCACTGCGAAAATAATTTTCAATTAACTCTTTTCTTAAGGCACATAATCTTTTTATTAGCGTTTTTGGTTGGTCCTCTCTCATGGACGGCGGATTGGCCGACTTATCAGCATGATTATTCCAGAAGTGGGGTTGCTGGCGAATCGCTTCTGACGCCATTCACCGAAGGGTGGGTGCATCGGTCTAAACATGAGCCGAGGCCTGCTTGGAGAGGCGAAGCGAAATGGGACGGTTACAATAAAGTGTATGATATGAAATCACGGCAGGTTTTTGATTATGCCTATCATACTGCGATCGCCAATGGGCTGCTTTATTTTGGCTCATCTGCAGATGACAAGATCTATTGTTTAGATGTTGTGACTGGAAAAGAGAAATGGGTCTTTTTCACCGAAGGACCGGTTCGGTTGGCTCCGACGATAGCTGATGGAAGGGTTTTTGTTGGTTCCGACGATGGTAATGCCTATTGCCTAGATGCTGTTACCGGTAAGCTGATTTGGAAAACGCGACTTGGCCCCAAGGACTATAGAATTCCAGGTAACGGTCGGATCATATCACGTTGGCCACTGAGGACTGGTATTGTTGTTATTGGAAATTTGGCCTATTGCGCCGCCGGGATGTTTCCTGCCGAGGGAATATACATTTCAGCCGTTGATGTTCGTGACGGTAAAATCCGATGGCAACAAAAGCAGGGGGACTTACCCGCACAGGGGTATTTGCTGGCATCTCACACTCGTTTATATGTTCCAGCTGGAAGAAATAATCCAGTAGTACTAAATCGTTCGGATGGCAAACGCGTTCGTGTAGTAAGTGGGCAGGGTGGTACTTACGCGCTTTTGACTGGCGATAGTCTAGTTTTTGGGCCAGGAAAAACTGGAACACTTGGCTTTGTTGAATCAAACAAATCTGATCAATTAGCTTCGTTTAAGGGTAACCACATGATTGTTACTCCAGAAATGTCATATCTGCAGGGAGATACACATTTGAGTGCACTCGATCGAAGTCGTTATCTAGATCTAGCCCGTAAGCGTCGTTCGCTTCAATCTCGGCAAAAGGCACTTTCTGAAGAATTAAAAAAATTAAAATCCACATCAACAGCCAAACGGCAAACAGTGCAAAAGCAACTTACAGAGACTGGTCAATCGATTGACAGTGTCACTGCTCAAATGGGGCAGTGTTTCCCTTGGAAGGTGAGTTGTGATCAACCGCTTAGTATGGTGTTGGCCGGTAAAACGCTAATCACCGGAGGGCACAACTCAGTCGCTGCGTTCGATGCTTCCAATGGCCAGAAGCTTTGGAGCGGTAAAGCCGATGGAGATGTCTTTGGATTGGCGGTTGCTGATGGACGGCTTTTTGTTAGTACTAACCGAGGTGTTATTCACTGTCTTGAAGCCAAACGCTTGGTTAAATAATGAAACGAAAACTGAAAACTGAACTCGCGATATTAGCTGTCGGGTTTTTTTTTGTAGCGAACGCACTAGCTCAAGAATGGCCAAGGTTTCGAGGTTTAAACGGAACAGGTGTTAGTGCTGCAAAGGGTATTCCTTCCAAGTTTGATTTATCCGATGCCAACTGGCGTGTCGCACTAAAGGGAGAAGGTCACTCATCCCCAATATTATGGGGCGATAAGATTTTTGTTACGGGTTTAGACACTAAAGAGAATCTTTTTCATCTTCAGTGTATAAACGCGAAGAATGGTTCGGAGTTTTGGCTAGCATCACGCGAACAGTCGATGCATAGAACTCATCGGTATAACCTTTTAGTTTCTTCCAGTCCGGTGACAGATGGTGAGCATGTGGTGGTGGTGACTTCTGAAAAGGAAGCCCATTATGTTGTTGCCTATAACTTGGCTGGAAAAAAAATATGGGAACAAAAGTTTCCTACTATCATCAGTAATCATGGCGGCGGTATTTCTCCAGTTATTTATGATGGTAAAGTTATTCTTGCTGGAGATGAGGATAATCAAAGTTTTCTAGCAGCAATGAATATTAAAACTGGCAAGGTGCTTTGGAAAGTTAATCGAATCAATGCCAAGGCGGCTTTCTCGACACCGTGTGAATTCACAGACCCCTCAGGGGTTAAGGGTTTGGTTTTCAATAGCATGGGCCATGGAATTACCTTCGTTAACCCTAGTACCGGTAAAACTCATTGGGAGCAAAGTAATGTTTTTGATAAGCGTTCTGTAAGTTCTAGTCTTGTTGCGGGTGGGTTGCTCATAGGAACGTGTGGAAGTGGAGGAGGTGGCAATTATCTTGTCGCTATAAAACCAGGCAGTGCGGCTGATGGGGGTAAGCCCAGTTTGGCCTATAAACTAAGGCGATCGATTCCCTATGTGCCGACAAGTGTGGCAAGAGGTGATTTGCTATTTCTATGGGGCGATGCCGGCATCGTGACCTGTGTAAAGGTTGAAACCGGTGATATTCAATGGCAGGAGCGTGTTGAAGGGCGTTTTTTTGGATCGCCTGTATGGGCTGAGAGCCGTCTGTTTTGTGTGTCAACCAGTGGTAAGGTGGTGGTTGTTGCAGCTTCGGAAAAATTTAAGGCAATAGAAGTGAATGACCTGGGTGAAGCGACTAATGCGACTCCTGCGCTTGCCAGAAATCGAATATATTTTCGCACTCTAGGTCACTTGACCAGTTTCGGTAAAAATTAAAATAAGGATTGAATAAGTGGATGGCTTTATAGGACTAGTCGTTATTCTCCCGCTATTGGTTTTTGCCGGCTGGGTTTTGAAGAAAGCTGCAATGCTTTATTTGGGACGTTCTTGGCCCAAGGGCTGGGTAGGCTTGTTCTGGATATCAGTTGTATTTGGTTTAGGGCTTGGTATTTGGTTTAGCGGCTATGCCGAGTGGGATGCGATGCGTTTTCGCCGATTGCCTATTCCGATTGAATATAAACATCCACAAGATGGCTGGATACCTCTTGAGTTTCCTGTCTACATTCGGTCGCTAGCGCTGGGAACCGACTTTGTTCTGGGTTTAATGTTGGCTATGTTTCCAATTACGGCAGCGATGCGTATTGCAGAATTTATGGATGAATCTCATCGTATTAAAGCCGTAAAGGTGAATCAGTCTAACCCAAGTTCTGATGATACTCCTTGAAGGGCGGTAATTACTTCGCTGATATGATCATTCAGTTCGGATTCCATCAGGGATGCACCTTGTAATATATCCTCTCGTTTAACCGCTGCTGCAAATCCTTTTGCCTTCATTTTTTTGCGAACGCTCTTTGGAGTCATACCATTTAGTTTTTCTGGCCTAACATAAGCTACAGCAACTATGAAGCCGCTTAATTCATCGACAGCAAACAGTGCTTTTCTGATTGGTCGATCCAGAGGGTAGTCAGACTGATTCCATTCCGCATGGGAAAGGATAGCACCTACGATTTCTTCATCCACGTTGTGTTCTCTTAGAATCTTTGCGCCTTCCTGAGTGTGTGCTGGTATATCAGGCCACTGTTCATAATCAAAATCATGCAATAGACCGGTAATTCCCCATTGTTCTATATCCATATCTAGCTTTTTGGCGTAATGCCTCATTGATGCCTCTACCGCAAGAGCATGTTTTAGAAGTGATTCTGATTTCGTATGCTCATTTAGCAATGCCCAAGCCTGATCTCTGTTCATGTCGAAATTGTCGGTGTAAGCAACTCGTAGCGCAAGTTCTGCTTATGGAGAAATGAAAAGAAGAGGCCAGGCAACTTGGCCTGGCCTCTTGGTTGGTATGTTTTGTTCGGGTTTATTAACTATTACTAGCTAAATTATTTTCTAACAGCCCGGCCGAAAGTCTCTGGAGCATCGGCAGGAATGGTTAGTGGGCTTGGAGCGTCTACGTCACTCCATGGGCCATTGACTGATGGAGCGCTTTGCAATGTTCCTTCAAAGGTGACTGTTATTGTGCCATCACCATTGCGAGCTACACTAATTGCAGGAGGCTCATCATTAGTTGGGGCTGATGCAGTATTACCAACCTCATAGTGTCCAGCAACTTGGTCAGCGCTCAATGTTAGATTGTACTGAGCCACTTCATCAATTGCTCCATTGAAGAAGTATGGATCGGTGAGCAGGGTGCCATCTGCGATTTCGTCATGGAATATGGTGCCTGCGTTAATGCCTCCAATACCTGCATCGTTACCATGCGAGTACATCTGGCCGACTCCACCTACTTCGTCTGCTAACTTGCCATTAATATAAAGCAGCAGTTTCCCGTTTAAACCTTCACTGTCGCCATCAATGATGCCGACAACATGATAAACCTTACCGACTTCGATTTCTCCCTTAACGAATACTGGGACTGAATCCTCGTACCCATAGTGGCTCTGATCCGGCCCTCTTTCGTCGGTTGAGCCA
>JASLKL010000145.1 GCA_030747605.1 Verrucomicrobiota bacterium
CCAACTACTCCTAAGATTGATGCCGGAAATTGTCGTGGCAGATCTCGGCTCTGGTGAAGGGTTGCTTGGCGAGTTACTTGCCCGTAAATGTAAACAAGTTATTGCAGTTGATAATTCAGATCAGATAGTGAAGTTTGGTAAAGCCAAAGCAAAGAAGAACGGACTGACTAATTTAGAGTTTCGACAAGGCGATTTACAGAGCCCCCCTATTGACGACTGTTCGGTGGACTTAGCTATACTAAGTCAAGCATTGCATCATGCTGAGGCCCCGGTTGTAGCAATTGAGAAGGCCTTTCGTATTATAAAACCCGGAGGGCAGATAATGATTCTGGACCTAATGAAGCATAAGTTCGACAAGGCAAAAGAATTATTTGGTGACCGGTGGCTAGGATTTGATGAAGGCGAACTTCATCAGTGGCTTGAATCAGCTGGTTTTCGAGAAATCGAGGTCAGTGTTGTTGCGAGGGAAGAGGAGGAACCGTATTTCGAAACATTGTTAGCAAGCGCAATTCGGCCGGCATAGCCAGTTCGCTTTGTGACATGATTGATGTTTCAATCTCCGTGTGAGCAAAGAAGTATCACAGGATATTTTTTCTATTCAAACCAAGGCCCCGGGTCCAGTTGGTAAACTGCCATTGTCTGCCAATGATATGCGTAGTAAGCCCAGTGGTGACATCTTTGGGATGACCCAGAGCGCTGGTATGGGTTGGAATCCAGCCGAATTGGGACGTGATCACTATCTAGTTTTAAGTACCCAGGGAGGGATGAGAGATGAAGATGGGCAACCGATCGCGCTTGGTTTTCACACTGGTCACTGGGAGATATCATTGCAGGCTAGGGAGGCTTCCGAGAGGTTGAAACAGTTAGGAGGAATTCCGTTTGCTGCTTATTGCTCCGATCCTTGCGATGGGCGTACTCAGGGTACGATTGGGATGTTTGATAGTCTTCCATACCGGAATGATGCTGCTCAAATTTTCCGGCGTTTGGCTAGATCACTGCCTACCCGAAAGGGTGTTCTTGGAGTGGCTACCTGCGATAAGGGGTTGCCAGCGATGATGATGGCCTTGGCTGGTTTGAGTGACTTGCCAAGTGTTATCGTGCCAGGTGGGGTGTCGTTGCCGCCAGAAAATGGTGAGGACGCCGGTGCTGTCCAGACAATAGGTGCACGATTTTCTCACAGTCTATTGACTCTTGATGAAGCCAATGAATTGGGATGTAAGGCTTGTGCATCACCAGGAGGAGGTTGCCAGTTTTTGGGTACGGCTGCGACGTCTCAAGTTGTGGCAGAAGCCATGGGAATGTCAGTGCCTCATTCCGCTTTGGCTCCATCTGGTCAACCGGTTTGGTTAGATATTGCTACTCGTTCAGCTGATTCATTGGTCGCGATGCGGCACAATGATCTTTCGTTAAAAGACATTTTGACGCCTGCTTCTTTACGTAATGGTATGGCTTTGCATGCAGCATTTGGCGGTTCGACTAACTTACTTCTTCATATACCTGCTATTGCTTATTGCGCTGGAATTGAAAGGCCTACAGTAGAGGATTGGATTGATATAAATAAAGTTGTCCCTCGTATTGTGGATGTTTTACCTAATGGCCCGAGTCATCATCCAACTGTTCGAGTGTATCTTGCCGGAGGGGTGCCAGAGGTGATGCTTCACTTAAGGGAAATGGATCTTATTGATACTACCCAGCTTACTGTTACTGGTCTTACTCTTGACGAAGAATTGAACTTATGGGAGCAGTCAGAAAGGAGGCTGCGTTTTCGCGAAATATTGAAACAACAGGATAATGTTGATCCTGATGATGTTATCCTTCCTCCGAAACGTGCTCGTGAGCGGGGGTTGACTAGCACCGTCATGTTTCCAGCCGGTAATATAGCGCCAGATGGATCTGTCATTAAAAGTACAGCGATTGATCAATGTCTTGTTAATGAAAATGGTATATATTCACACGAAGGGCCGGCTAAGGTGTTCACTAGTGAGAAAGCTGCTATTGCCGCGATTAAGCAGAATGAGATTGAAGCTGGTGATGTTATGATAGTCACTGGTTGTGGTCCGATAGGGACCGGTATGGAAGAAACGTATCAGTTAACTTCTGCACTTAAATTTCTTCCGTTTGGTAAAAATGTAGCGTTAGTAACTGATGCTCGATTTTCTGGTGTTTCCACTGGTGCTTGTATTGGGCACGTTGGCCCAGAAGGTTTAGCTGGTGGCCCGATTGGCAAGTTGAAAAATGGTGATATTATTTCAATAATCATTGATCTAAAAAAACTGGAAGGTTTGGTTAATCTTGTGGGCGAGGGTGAGGAACGATTTGATGTCGATGAAGGAGCTAAGAGATTAGCTAAACGTGGGATGCGTGGGGATATTTTACCTCATCCAGAATTGCCGGATGATACTAAGCTCTGGGCTGCATTGCAGGGAGTTGGAGGAGGGACATGGGGAGGTTGTGTTTTTAATGTCGAAGATATTATTGATCGATTGAGATCGAGTTGAGTATGGCTTCGCATCTTTACAACAGTGGTTTTGGTAAAGTGATCTGGTTCGTTCGTCGTTTTGGGGTATGCGAGCTTTTCTTGAAACCCATCCGCTATATTTTTGCCCCATTTATTATTCCGCGTTTAGTTAAATCTGAATTTACTTTCAATGATCGTGTGCTTTCATTGTTTTATCATACTTATAATCTGACTTGGTCCAATGAGCGATCGGTTGAAATCCCTATCATTCGTGATTTTCTGAGTCATCATGGGTCGGAGGATGTTTTAGAGATTGGTAATGTTTTGTCGCATTATGGTGATGTTAATCACACTATTCTTGATAAATTTGAGCGAGGGAAGGGTATTATTAACGAGGATATTTTGGGCTTTGTCTCAGCTGATAAATTTGAATTGATAGTATCTATTTCGACATTTGAGCATATTGGCTATGATGATGAAATTGACGGTGACAGCGGTGTGAAGATAATTCATGCAATTGATGCTAGTCGGAAGTTATTGACTGAAAATGGTCGGTTGGTTTTAACCTTGCCGCTTGGTTATAATCCATCACTTGACCAGTTGATTGCAGGTAATCAACTTCATAGTGATCGATCATTTTTCATATGTCGCACAGGACAGTTGCGGTGGGAGATAGCAACTATCGAGAAGGCTTTATCCTGTCGTTATGGAAACCCTTTTCCATATGCAAACGCTATCATGGTTGCGGAATTTGGAGGTACTTCATAATGAATCCGTGCAGTTTTTTGATGCTCAACTGGCGTGATCCTGAGAACCCTCTAGCTGGAGGTGCCGAGCGTGTGACGTTGAAACACATGGTGGAATTGATTCGGCGGGGGCACAAAGTGGTTTGGTTTTCCAACGCTTTCGAGGGTGCTGAACCGGAAACGGAAATTGATGGTATAAAGATTGTTCGCGGTGGGAGACCAGGCACATCCATTTTCCATGCTTTTTTTTATAATCGAAAATATGGTCCGTTTGATTTAGTGATTGATCAGCATCATGGTATCCCATGGTTAGCTCAGTGGTGGTCGCGAACTAGATGTGTTGCCTATATACATGAAGTTCTTGGTCCTATTTGGGAGTCTTTTTATCGGTGGCCGACAAGTTCGATTGGCCAGATACAAGAAAAATTGATTCATCAGTTTTATTGTGATGTTCCATTCTGGACTGTATCAGAATCGACACGGGTGCAGTTAATGCAGGAAGGAGTAGTTGATGTGCATGTTTGGCCAAACGGGACTGATACCGAGCCATTATCCGAACTACCAGTAAAGCCTTTGGTTGAACCGTTAAGGCTAGTTGTCTTATCTCGGCTTGCCCCGAATAAGAGAGTTAGCGACGCGATTCGAGTGCTTGCTTTGCTTAACAACAGTGGATGTTCCGCTGAACTTACCGTGGTCGGCTCTGGGTGGGAACGTGATCTGCTAGATCGCTTGGCTGGATCGCTTGGGCAAACAGACATGGTGAAGTTCAAGGAGCATCTTGATGACGAGGATAAAAATATCGAGTTGCAAAATGCACATTTATTGCTTCATACATCGGTGCGCGAAGGTTGGGGCTTGAATGTAATTGAAGCTAACGCTATGGGGACGCCTGCTGTGGTTTATCCGGTTGGCGGTTTAGTTGATTCGACTGTCCATGGAGTAACCGGTTTGGTTTGCGGAGAAGAAACACCTGATAGTTTGGCGGCAGAGGTGATGAATCTGGCTGTTGATCCTGGGAAATATCACATGCTGCGGCAAAATGCCTGGAGTCGGTCACATGAATTTCGTTGGGAGAAAGTGTTGCCAAGGACATGCAACTGGTTGGAAAACTTGGCTAGTGACAAAATTTAAATATAACTTTTCTTCTAGATTTTTGATAAAATTCATTCTGTGAACCACTTATTCGAAATTGACTCCCTTATTCATCGATACGGCTCCGTGCTTGCACTAAACGGTGTCTCGTTATCGGTCGAGCAAGGGGCTATCGGATTGGTTGGTCAGAATGGCGCGGGCAAATCAACCTTGATAAAGATTCTACTCGGACTTGTTAAACATACTGGTGGGACTGTGAGGGTTTTTGGAACTGATATAGCTCAGCACAGTGTTGGTTTGCGGGGCCGGATTGGTTATATGCCAGAACGAGAGGGTATAATACCCGGATTGAACGGAATTGAGTATGTGGGTCTTTCAGGAGAGTTGAACGGTATGCCGCGTAAGATTGCGTTGCGCCGAGCGCACGAGTTATTATCGCAGTTGGGCCTTGAGGAGGCGAGATATCGACGGCTCGAAAATTATTCAGCCGGCATGATTCAACGCATAAAGCTTGCTGCCACTTTAGTGCACGATCCAGATGTACTTTTGTTAGATGAACCGACCTCGGGACTTGATCCAGATGGACGGTCGGCAATGCTTGCTCTGTTAAAGTCGCTTGCGCAAAGACCTAATAAATCGTTGCTTTTCTCAACGCATTTACTTGGCGACATTGAGGATGTATGTCAACACGCGATTATAATAGAGAAAGGTAAAATTGTTGCTTCAGGGACACTTGATTCAATGCTCGCTGGCGAAGCGAACACCTTTTTAATTCGATGGAAAAATAATAATGAGAGTAACGATGGCTATCTTACTGCTCTTCAACAATCTGGTGCAGAGGTGTCCTCTGGTAAAGAGACTGGTCAAGCCCGTGTAGTTGTTACTGCTCAGTGGTCAAGGCAGCAGTTTTTTCAATTGGCTAAAGAGAGGCACGTGACACTTGTTTGCCTTGAACCAGAGGAGATGGACTTGCGAACTGTCTATCAAAGATTGGTCGGCTTTAAAAGCAATGAGCCGCCTGTGATTGGTTTAACCAAGTCTGAGGGAAGTGGAGTAAATTCGTGAGCTTGGAACTTAAGGAAAACGAGGAGCTTGGAACTCGCTTTGCATGGTTTTCGGTTTGGCCTGTCGCCCGTACAGCGATGCACTTGGTTTTTCGACGAAAACTCTTCTGGCTACTCTTTACGATAGCATTACTAAGTTTTGTTTTCACTTTTGGAGCGATCTATCTTTTGGCCACTCTTAAACAAGAGCTTCCACAGATGGAGAGATTTATTACTTCAATGTTAAAAGATTTGGATGGTTCTGGTACTACTTATCTGAATTTCATGAAATTACAGGGCACAGTGATGATGATTTTATTGGCATTTGCTGGATCTGTGTTGGCAGGCAATGACCATACCCGAGGTGGATTTATGTTTTATATGTCGCGCAGGATAAGCTTAGTTTATTACGCTTTAGGGAAGCTGTTGGCAATCGG
>JASLKL010000146.1 GCA_030747605.1 Verrucomicrobiota bacterium
ATTTTCACCCACCCACTGCTTGGAGGAACCAGTCCCATGGCGGCCTTGATTAGAGTTGATTTACCCGCTCCATTAGGGCCTACAATACCCACCAATTTGCCTTTCGGCACTTGCAGATCAATTCCCCATAGAACCGGTTTTTTGTGATATCCGGCTGTTAGGTCGTGGACTTCCAGAGGGAGTTCTTGATTTTGTTCGACGGAATTTTCGCTCATCAAATACTAAGGTTAACCCGCAACCCGAATACGACAGCATCATCCAGTTCACCTGATGCGCCTGGATCATTAACCCACTGAATATCAGGGTGAATGGTAAAGTCGTCACTCATGAAGTAAGTGTAACAGGCTTCAACTACCGTTTCGGCTGATCGACCGGGCAGGTTTTTACTGATTTTTGCATGTGAAAGCCCCAAGGCAAACTTGTCTATGTCACGATTAGGAATCAAACCGGTATAACCAAAGCCGATTTGAAAACTATTGGACAATTCACTGCGGTCCTCAGGTGCAAATCCGATGCGAGCGAATAAACTTAATCCCTGATCACCGTACTCATTGAAGACCATCTGTTCTGCTGAAGCATAAATGCCCTGATTACCATTGTGTGTGGAGTTACCAAATAAACTTTGAAAATTTCCCGTATGATGCCAGACCCCAAGCTTGTATGTTCCTGGCAACCCTTCATCGTTGAATTCTTGATTAATTCGGTAACCGATTTCACCCATGATTATTGAGCCTTGTCCGTTCCCAAGTTCCCAATGTAATCCGTGTCGGTTGATTGCGTCATCACCATCTAGAGAATCAAAAGTATCGCCATCGAAAACCCCAATTTGTGTGTATAAATTATCGTTAGGACTCCAAAGTAGTCTTGCTCCAAGTGCAGGAATATAAAACGCCGGCCCAGTATTAGGGACGTTCAACGAGATAAATTCTGGCCATCCGAAGGTAGCGTTAAGAAACGGTCCGGCTGTATCGATAGTTGAGAACTCCTCGTCCGCAAGAAGTAATCCAGCGCGGAGACTAACTCCGCTTTCAAGGAACGCCTTTTCAATCCAAGATTCATAAAGTCTAACACTTCCGTAACCCTCCATATCACTAACGCCCATGATATCGCCTACCCGACTTGCTATTCCGGAACCGTGAAGATCCATTCCACTTAAACGAAAAGATGTTCCTTCCCATCCGGCCGCTTGGCTCAGATCAACATCCAAGCCGAATGCCATTAGGCCGTTGTAGCCGGTTCCGGTTCGCTCCCCGCCGGAAACATTACTCATAACCTCTGAGCTGTAATCGAAAAATAAATCGATTCCACGGTCATTTCCCCAAGTGCTGAATTCTCCAGCCTGGGAAGCTGCAAATGGCAAAGCAATACTCATGAATAGTGCGGCCCTCTTCATTTCGTTTTTCTTTAGTTTATTTCAAGGCGTTAACAATGGTGTTTATGTTATGCTTCACCATCCCTACAAATGTTCCTACATCATATTTTTCACCCCGACTCTCATGAATATCTCCAGGCTTGCCGCAGGCATCCGAGAATAATTCCCCTCCGATTTTAACATTGGCATCCTTGCTGATCCGCTGGATTGCCGCTGGATTCACACTGCTTTCAACAAAGATGGCCTTGAGATTTTTTTCTTGGATAAAATCCACCATCTTGGTGATGTCTGCCAACCCAGCTTCAGTCACGGTTGATAATCCTTGTACTGCTACAACTTGAAAACCGAACGCTTTACCGAAGTAGTTGAAGGCATCATGGCTTGTTACAAGAATGCGCTGGGATTTTGGTAATTCTGCGATGCGTTTCAGCCCCCAGTTATGAACATCCTTGTAGGCTATTTCTACTTTAACCCCTTGGCTGGTGTAATAGTTTTTGCCGTCAGGATCTGCCTCACTGAGGCCTTCAACTACAGTTGCTACACATTTACTCCAAAGCGCTGGGTTTCCCCAAATGTGTGGATCCCAATGCCCCTCAAATTCAGGCGGTTCAAGGCGGTCCTTTTCAGGTATGGATTCGGTTACAGCATAAACCTTTTTGCCAGAACGTGACATCCTGAAAAATAGATCAGCCATTCGGCCCTCAAGCATTAGTCCCGAATAGAAAATTACTTTTGCACGCTGAAGCTTAACTACATCACCTGAGGCAGGTTTATATAGATGCGGATCGACTCCTGGTCCCATTAGGCCGACTACACTCACGCGGGTTCCGCCAACAGCCTTAACCATGTCGGTTACCATCGTTGATGTAGCGACTACATTAATCTTATTGGCATAAACCTGATTTAGCACGGTTGTTGCAATTAATCCTAATATTAAAATGGTGATTCGTTTCATTCTCAAAATATAACTAAATTATACTATATCTTTTAAAATAAGCTTATTGACAGCGATACCGCCTAAAGTTAGCCATGGCTATATTTCAATAAATGGACGAGGTCAATAAAAAAGTTAGCTGCGGCTAACTTTCATGGGCGAGATCTTTGCTTTTATTGCCGATTGGTTTTTTTGGATTCGGGTTTGACTGTAAAGTAAGGGTTGTTTACGCATCGGTGTCGTAATTTTTATGAAGACTCTACTTTTGTCAGGTATTTGTATTTCGCTTTTTTTAATAGGTACTGTTGTTTCTGCCGATGCTGCCGACTGGTATCGTTGGAGAGGTCCGGATGTTAACGGCATTTCCAATGAAACTAATTGGAATGCCAAATGGTCAGATGATGGCCCCAAGCGTTTGTGGAAAGCCAAGATTGGAACGGGTTTTTCCTCCATCACAGTTGCAGCGGGCCGTGCGTACTCGATGGGTAACTCTGGTCGTGGGCGTGGTATCGAAAAAGATACAATTTTTTGTTTCGATGCTCTGACAGGGAAAAACCTATGGTCTTACAGTTATGAGTCCAAGTTGGACCCGAAATATTATGACGGTGGCACCAGCGCTACTCCGACTATTGATGACAACCATGTATACACTCTTAGTAAGGACGGCTTACTAATTTGTTTTGAAGCTTCCAATGGGAAAGTTGTTTGGCAGAAAAGTGTGGGGAAAGCCATTAAATCAAAGCGCCCGATGTGGGGTTATGCCAGTTCGCCATTAGTCATCGATAACTCCCTTTTTGTAAACGTGGGTACTTATGGCACTTGCCTAGATAAAAAAACTGGCGAAGTAATCTGGGAAACAGGAAAGGCGGCCTCTGGTTATTCATCCTTTGTTCCCTACGTCAGAGGAGGGCAGGATGAATTAGTTTTATTTGCAGCCGAGGAAGTCGTAGGAATTAATCCTAAAGATGGGAAAAAACAATGGGGATATCCTTGGAAAACTAAATACGGAGTTAACTCCGCTGACCCCATTTTACTTGGAGACAAGGTGTTTATCTCATCGGGCTATGATCGGGGATGTGCGCTTCTGAAGGTTGATGGAGCCAAGATTACCAAGATTTGGGAGAATAAAAACATGTGTAACCATTTCAATGCATGTGTCCTGATTGATGGCTATCTATATGGATTTAGCGGTAACACTGGCAGAGGTACGCTGCGCTGCTTAGAGATGGCTACCGGTAAAATGAAGTGGGAGGAAAAAAGTTTTGGAGGCTTTGGTGCGTTGCAGGCAATTGGCAAAAAACTATTGATAATAAGCAATCAAGGAGAATTGGTGGTGGCTGATTCTAACCCGGAAAATTTTACTGAAATTGCCCGTGCCCAAGTAACTGGTCCTAAATGTTGGACAACACCGGTGCTTTCCAATGGGCGTGTTTATTGTCGTAACTCGCGTGGAGATTTGATTTGTCTGGATCTTGGGGCCAATTAGTCGCCATTTACTCGACAGTTTCCCATCGGCCTGATCGGGCCGACCGGGCAGTTGCATCAGTAAAGAGTTGTACGCGCCAGCCGTCTTTTAAGTCTGGATGATTAGAGGACTGTCCGCGATGTGTTTGCTGTAAGCTTGGAAAGACGTATTTTTTGAATCGGTTTCCAAAGCCATTGTCCGGTTTGCAGTCGATGATTTCTACAGGTTTGTCCGGCCTAGCTAAGGTTATATTTCCACTTAATCGGTCAATGCCTAGAGATGCTTCCGTTCCGTGTAATTCCAATTCTGGAGCAATTCCTTTACGAATAAACGGAGCATGAGATAAGACAAGTGTTCCAACGGAGCCATCGTCGAATTCCCATGCCACACTTGCATAGTCAACCGTTGTTCCCTTTCGCTTGATAGCATTTGCTTTTGCTCCTGCTTGCCCGAGTTCAATTGCTTCAGTCAAGTTAACTCCTCCTAGATCTGGCTTGGCGGGTGCGATCGTGTCGGCGTGCGCCTGAACACGAACAGCTTCTTTCCCAAGCATCCAGCGCAGGGTGTCATATGCATGTGATCCAACATCTGCAATGCTTCCAGCGGTGGAGAGTGATTCATCATCCCGCCAGGTTAGTGGCATGTCTATTGGCCGCGGGTTGTGCCACCGATAAATTACACCCCTAATGTCTCCAAGTTGCCCTGAATCCAGCACTTCTTTTCCTTTCACAAAAGGTTCTGAAAAGCGCGTCCAAAATGGTACGTAATGTAGTAATCCTGCATCTCGATAGGCAGCCCACATTTCGTAGGCTTGATCGGCGTTAGTGCCCACGGGTTTTTCACAGAGCAAGTGCTTTCCTGATTCGGCGCAAGCCATTACCGCTTCGTGATGAAGTGCATCTGGTGTGGCAACGATTACAAAATTAACTTCGGGATGCTGAACAATGTCCCTCCAATCGTTGGTAAGCAGTGTGGCTCCATCCTCATCACCTGCACGTTCAAGCAGTTCACGTCGTCGAGCGCATAACGCGACAATATTAGCATCTCTTGATTCGCGTATTTCTGCCCGGTAGGGCGTCCCGATATAACCGGTTGCTCCAATCACGCCGACGTTAAACTGTAGCTCTTGAGAGTTGGACTCGTTATCTGGGCTCACGTGAAGGTTAATAGCCTTGAGGTTTGAGGGGTTCAATCACAAATTGTGGCGAAATGCTTCAATTATTGCAGCATTGTCTGATTCTCCGAACCCAAGCGCCTCGGCTTCTTCAAGAAGCGACTGATGAGCATTAGTTAATGGAGTGTGAGCTCCTGCTTTGTCAGCTAAGTGTCGGATAATTCGGACATCCTTCAGGTGCTGCGCAAGCTTTGCTTGAGGCGGAGTATATTTGCCCTTAGCCATCTTGTTTCCCTTAGCCTCCATTGCTATTGAGTTCGCTGGAGTTTCACGAAGGATGGTCAAAGCTTCAGAAGCATTGAACCCAAGCGCCTCGGCTAGAGCCAGACCTTCGGCTAGCCCAGCACGGTTCAAGCCGAGTATTAGGTTGTGTACCAGCTTAAATCGAGATGCGGCTCCGACAGGCCCTACATGAAACTGTTTTGGTGCCAATGCATTCAATAAGTCTTTGCAACAGTGAATGATTTTCTTTTCTCCTCCCAAGAATAAAGGCGCTTCTCCGGTTTTTGCTAATTCGCTGGAGCCTGCAACATTTGCTTCAAGATAGTTGGCTCCTCGCGCGTTTAGGCTTTTGCTAACTGCTTCCATTTCTTCCGGGTTCCCAGTTGTGGTATCGACGAAGTAATGCTGGTTCGTGATCGTACTGCCGAGTGAATCAATGACACTAGAAACGACATCACTTGTTGGCAATGACAGCACCACGGTTTCACATTGTGTCACTAATTCTGTTGCACGATCATACATAGTTAGTGATTCAGTATCTGTGGGTGAGAGATCATGTCCAATTACTTCCCATCCTTGCTTAG
>JASLKL010000147.1 GCA_030747605.1 Verrucomicrobiota bacterium
ATCATGTTCCCTGAAGAATCTGAGTCTGTCAGGCACGGCGATAAGGTGATATTAATTGGAAAGAATAGGCCTTAATCTAAAAGAACTGAGCCGTATTGGACTCATGGGGAAATAAAGGATGTTAGTTTGTTTTTTTGAAATTTATGAGCGAGTTGTCTAGTGAAGCACAAACCCAGATCAATTAAACAATTTACATATTATTTCTTCAAAGTTCTTGATGGGCAAGCGCTTCACTGCTGAATATTCCTGTTAGTCATTGGGGGTGGGGTGACCGACGGGACTCGAACCCGCAACAACCAGAATCACAATCTGGGGCTCTACCTTTGAACTACGGCCACCAACAAGACGGCGCAACTTACTGTATTGCATTCCGGGCGGTCAAGCCTGCGCATAAATTGTGATTATAATTTAAATATTTCAATGTGGTGAGTGTCGGAAATGGTTGGTTGCTCATAGTGCTGATCTGGGGTATTTTCTCTTTGTAGTCGGAGTGTTTGGCGGTATCCAAAACCGATGTAATATTAAGGGCCCATTGTGGTTGCTCTTCATATTTTTGTCTTTTGAGCAGTCATCTGGATTGTCGGATGAGTTGTCAGTTGAAATTTTTCCGACTGATATACAATTGAGTGTGGGCGCTCA
This sequence comes from Verrucomicrobiota bacterium, assembly GCA_030747605.1. Classification (GTDB taxonomy): domain Bacteria; phylum Verrucomicrobiota; class Verrucomicrobiia; order Limisphaerales; family UBA1096; genus UBA1096. The sequence continues at coordinate 640 of JASLKL010000147.1, forward strand.
GCAGAGGCTTCTTATTAGTCACCATTCGGAAAGTGGTTTTATAGAAGACTTGTCTCGAAAGGCTTCTATAACAACAAGTAATCGAGCTGTAGTTACTGTGGAGAATGGTTTAGTTCGTGGAGAAGGTGAGGGATTGGCTAAAATCCGTGTTGAGGTTAATTCAATTGTTCGCAATGTTGATGTGGTTGTAGTTCCTTCTGTAGGTGGCTTGAAATTGAGTTTTGTTGGGGATGTTTTACCAGTTCTCGCTAAGGCAGGTTGTGCAGGGGGTAGCTGTCATGCAAAGCCGAAGGGGCAAAACGGATTTTCTTTATCGGTGTTCTCTCATGATCCCGAATCTGATTACCGCGAAGTCGTTAAGGATCAACGAGGTCGGCGGGTGTTTCCGGCGTTGCCCTCAGAAAGCTTGTTGCTCAAAAAGCCTACGCTCAAAGTTGAGCATGAGGGAGGTCGGCGTTTTGCTGCTGATTCATTTTTTTATAGTATCATACATAGATGGATTGAAGAGGGCATGTTATACAAGCGTGTTGATGAGCCCATTCTTAATGGAATAGATGTTTTTCCGTTGGAACGTCGATATTCAAAATCTTCCTATCAGCAACTCGTTGTTACTGCAAATTTCAGTGATGGAAGTAGTCGTGATGTTTCTCACTTGGCTGAATTTTCTTCTAATGAAAAAGATATAGTCGAAATTAATAGTGATGGGCTTTTGAGGGTAGGCGGATTGAATGGTGAAGGTGTTATTGTTGTGCGCTATCAAGGCAAGGTGGCTCTAGCTCGTGTTATTGTTCCGGCAGATAGTAGTTTTCCGGATTATGTTTATGATGGGTTACCAAAGAATAATTTTATTGATGAGCAGGCGTTAGTTAGATTTCGGAAGTTAGGTATATTGCCTAGTGATCTTTGTACGGATTCTGAGTTTATACGTCGTGCATATATAGACACCCTAGGTGTATTACCACTGGCATCTGAGGTGCGTTTGTTTCTCTCGGATCAGAGGAAGAATAAGCGAAATGGTTTAATTAATAGGCTGTTGGATGATCCTCGTTATGCTGATACTTGGGCTAATCGTTGGGGTGATTTGTTTCGTCCGAATATAGCTCGTGTGGGCTTGAAAAGTGCATATACGATTGATGATTGGATTCGGCGAAGTTTTGCTGAGAATAAACCTTATGATCAAATGGCCCGTGAAATTTTGACTGCCAAAGGAAGTACCCACAAAGTTGGGCCGACTGTGATTTATCGTACGCGAAGGGAGCCGGCTACGCTTACGACCTTATTTAGTCAGGTTTTCTTGGGAGTTAGGCTAGAGTGCGCGAGATGCCACCATCATCCAAATGAGAAGTGGAGTCAGGGTGATTTTTATAGTTTTGCAGCATTTTTTGCTGAGCTGAAAAGGAAGGGGACAGGGATATCTCCGCCAATTTCTGCAGGGACAGAGTATTTTTATCATTCACCAGGTGGTGACGTTAAGCATCCAGTCACGGGGGAGATAATGACGGCAGCCCCGTTAGGAGGTGCAAAGCTTATTACTCCTTCGGGAAAGGATCCACGTTCAACTTTAGCTAATTGGATGCTTGTTCCTGATAATCCGTACTTTGCAAAGGCAATGGTCAATAGAATTTGGGGGCAGTTTTTTGGCCGGGGAATTGTTCATCCAGTGGATGATTTCCGTGCATCTAACCCGCCGGTAAACCCTGATATCTTAGATGCGCTTGCAAATGATTTCAGTAATAATGGTTATGATCTTAAACATCTAATGAGGCGGATTATGGAATCGAGGTTGTATCAGCTTAGTTCAATCCCAAATAAGACTAATTTACAAGATACTCGGAGCTTTTCTCGGTTTTATCGCCGTCGATTCAGTGCGGAAAATTTAGAGGATATTATTGAGCAAGTTACTGGGGTTACTAATGAGTATTCAAATTTAAGATCAGATGCTCGCAAGGTGGAGCTTTGGACAACAAAGATGGATTCACCTTTGCTTGAGTCATTTGGATTGCCTAATTCCAGTGAAAATTGTCCGTGTGAACGTGATAATCGTTCAAGTATAATTCAAGCTTTGCACTTGATGAACTCAAGTGATTTGCAATTACAATTGGCTAATAAGAATGGACATGCAGCTAAAATGGTCAAAGCCGATCATTCGCCTAGTGAGATTGTAGATGAAGTGTACCTAATGTTGTACAGTCGTTGGCCAACTGAAGAGGAGAAGGTAATCGCTGTAGAAACAATTAAATCTAATGAAAACAACCGCCAGCAAGGGGTGGAGGATTTGATGTGGGCCTTGATTAATACGGGTGAATTTGTTTTTAATCACTAAAAATTATGGGATCTCTAAATCTAAATTGTGCGGGAATAGCGCGTCGTGACTTTATACAGCTAGGGGTAGGAGGTGTGCTTGGTTTAGGGATGGGAGATTTGATAAGGCTCCGGGCTGGCGTGGCAAAAGCAGAGGGCAAGGCTAACCCTGATAACGTTAATTGCATACTTGTTTGGCTTGATGGTGGTCCAACGCATTTTGAAACCTTTGATCCTAAGCCAGAGGCTCCATCTGATGTTCGAGGTGAGTTTAAACCGATACCCACGAATGTAGCGGGTGTTCATTTTTGTGAAACAGTACCTAGGTTGGCACGCTCGCTTGATAAAATGGCGATTGTAAGGTCGATTTGTCACAAGGATCCAAATCATGGTGGCGGTAATCACTACATGATGACCGGGGCGCCGACTCCAGTTCCGGTTAACTGTGGTTCTTCTGTATCCTTTCATCCTTCTTTTGGTTCAATGGTTTCGCACATTAGAGGGGTAAATGATGGTTTGCCTTCTTATGCAACGCTTCCTCGCAAGTCTCGGTCTGCTGGCCCTCATTTTCTTGGAGGTCAACATGCTCCATTTGTTATAGATGGTGATCCGAATCAGGAAGGATATCGTGTTCGTGATGTTGTTCTGCCGAAAAGTATAAGTGAGGGGCGTGCAAATAATCGGCTCAAGTTAAGAAAATCGCTCGATAGAATGTTGAGAATTGCGGATTCGGCAGCGGCTGATCCGGCAGTCGATTTTGATAGTTTTTACCAGCAAGGAATTGATTTAATTTCATCCAAAGAGGCTCAAGCTGCATTTGATATAGCTCGGGAGTCAAAAGAAGTCCGAGATCGATATGGGCGTAATGATTTTGGTCAGCGTTTGCTGCTGGCACGAAGATTGACTGAGGTTGGGGTTTCTTTCGTGACTGTATATAATGGTGGATGGGACCATCATACTAAGATTTTTCAAGATGGTTTTAAAAAGAAGATAGATACAGTGGATCTTGGGGTTTCGGCGTTGATTAATGACTTACACGAAAGAGGTCAGTTAGATAACACTTTAGTTTTGCTTCTTGGTGAGTTTGGCCGAACTCCAAAAATCAACAAAGATGCTGGGCGCGATCATTGGCCTCATGCGATGTCTGTTTTAGTGGCAGGAGCAGGTGTTCCTGCTGGGCAGATTATTGGGGAGACCGATGTTAAAGGTTATTATGCTTCGGATAAAATATATTCTCCTGAAGATTTTGCGTGTTCGATTTATACCAAAATGGGGATTGATCCGAAGATGGTTTTGCATACTAACACAGGTCGTCCGTTACCAATCGTAAATGGAGGTTCGCCAATTAAGGAGTTGTTCGTGTGATTCAGTTTCGGCTTGCAGCTCTGTCTGTGTTCTTAATTATATTTTTTTTAGTATCAGTGGCCTTCGCTAAGCCGCCATCTGTTACGAGTATATTCCCCGCTGGGGCTAAACAAGGAACAGAGTTAGAACTGGAGGTTGCAGATATACCGGAAATCTGGCCGAGTTCTGTTTGGGTTGATCATCCTGGAATTGTGTTTAAGCCGAATAAAAATAAGAAAGGATTTTACAATGTTTCCGTAGATTTAAACACGCCAGTTGGTCCGCATTTAGTTCGATTTTATAATAATGATGGAGCTTCGAAGCCTTGCATATTTTTTATTGGTTTAGCAGAGGAAATTGTAGAGAAAGAACCGAATGATAAATTAAAAGCTTCTCAGTATGTCAAGAGCACCCCAATCGTTGTTAATGGTCGACTAGACAAGAATGGGGATGTTGATGCTTTTACTGTTCGAGCCAATCGTGGAGAATGGATTGTAGCACAATGCTTTTCATATTCATTGGATTCTCCAGTCGATTCTTTTATTCATTTACATAATGAAGATGGTGTTAAGCTTGCTTTTGCGCCTGATACTCAAAACATAGACCCTTTATTAGCTTATCAGGTGAAAGAAACTGGGGATTATACTTTAACATTAGCTGGATTAATTTTTCCATTTAATGCCACAGCAAGATTTCATGGTAGTGCTCATACAGTTTATAGGATGACGATTAGCACTGGAGCTTTTGCAAGGAATACATATCCGCTTGGTGTTAAGCGTGGAAGCAAAACACCTGTTCATATGATGGGGTGGGGGTTTGGTGTTGACGGTATTGCGCGTGCTGCAGTGGTTAACATAAATTATCACTCTACTGTCGCATGGTTGGGCGGTAAGAACCTTTCTGCTCCAGTGCCTGTTTTAGTTGGTGAGTTATCTGGGCACTCTGAAACTGAGCCAAATAATACCCCTGATGCTGCACTTGATTACAATTGGCCTTCTGCTATTCATGGTCGAATCAATTATGATGATGATGAAGATCGCTTTAAGGTTTCTGCCGTAAAAGGGGATAATCTTTTAATGCGATTAAGGGCGTCAGAATTTAATTCATCGCTTGATCCTGTGCTAAGAATTGAAGATCAAAACGGGAAGCAATTGGCGAGGGATGACGATTCGGGCTTAAGGCAGGATGCTAAGTTGGATTGGACGGCCCCGGCAGATGGGGAGTATATAATTTCTGTTAGCGATCTAATACGAACCGGAAGTGATTCTCATTTTTATCGTTTAGAGATAGATCGCCCTCGCCCTTCTTTGGCTGCCATTCATTCTCCTGATCGGTTAATAGTTGAGGCGGGAAAGTCCTCTGAATTGACCGTGACAATTAGTTTGTT
>JASLKL010000148.1 GCA_030747605.1 Verrucomicrobiota bacterium
TATTGAGTGATTTTGATACGGGCAATGGGCCGAACAATACAGTATTTACAGCGGAGTTAACTCAATCAGGTTCGGTGTACTTGGGTGGATTGTTTAACGAGTTTGACGGTTATAGTAGGAAACATATTGTAAGACTAAAACCTGATGGAAGTGTTGATGAGGGTTTTAATCCTGGATCCAGAGTTAAAGGAACAGTTTTTGATATTGATATACATGGAGAGCATATATTGGTAGCTGGAGAAAGCGGGGCTGTTGTCTTAACACTCGATGGTAGCAAATGGGACGGCTTTGTTCCGCCAATTGTAGATGGAGAAATCTATGCTGTTGCTTATCAGTCTGATTGTAGAATTTTAATAGGCGGTAGTTTTGAGAATGTTAATGGAGAATACGTACCTAATGTTGCAAGATTAAATGCGGATGGAACATTAGATAAATCTTTTAATACAGGTGCTGGCCCAAATGGTTCTGTCCATGCCATAACTATTGATGACAATGGTATATTGATTGGTGGAATTTTTGTCACCTACGATGGCATATCTTCTAGGCGGATCGCGCGACTTGGCTCTGATGGCAAACTAGATGGAGATTTTGATATTGGTCTTGGATTTGATGGTCCGGTTCAGGCTATTCACAGAAGGCTTGATGGGAGATATTTAGTAGGTGGATCATTTGGTTATTTTAATGGTGTGATTCAAAATAATACATCCTTGGTTAATGCCAATGGTTCAGTGGTTGAGAATGATTTATTGATGCTACAACTAAATGGGGCAGTATACGCAATATCTGAAATGGCAGGTGGTAGTAGTATTTTTGGTGGGTCATTTACAAAAGATAATAAGGATCGAGGTTACAATAGTTTTGCATTACTTCATCAAATATCGAGCATTAAGCCTCCTAGGCTTGGTATTGTGATTGATTCTGCAACATATCAACTGTCTATATCTGGGGCTCCTGGTGAAGTCTATCACGTTGAGTTTTCAAGTAATTTGGCGGAGTGGTTGGGGCTGACTAAAGTAGTTATTCCTGAGAGTGGAAGTACAAACATAGAGCTTGGCAGTTCTATTGATAATCGATATTTCCGTGCTGTTTATAGGGAATAGATTTTGGAGGGTTTTCTCCAAACTCAGCCTATGTTTTTTGGATGAAATATAATTGGAGGGACGACAAATAACCTGTCGTCCCTTTGTTTTGTGAAACGGATAGTTTGCCATTGGTAACAAAGCTTGTTTGTGGTTTTAAAGAATTAATATAATGAAAAAAATCGTGTTTAGTGCTGTCATGACGGCAGTTTTTAGTTGGGTTGCCTTTAGTTATATAGGCAGCCAACAGGTGAGTTTGGAGACAGTCCGATCACCACGCACTCTTGAATCATCTCAGGAGTTAGCAAACACCGTTTCAAAATTGCCTCTTCAGGCACACTCTTCAACAGAATGGAAAGCTATCACTGCGAAGGAGGTTCCATCTTTCGAAATTAATAACGTTGAGTCTAAAAAGGATCCTATTGGAGCTTTCCAGCGTTGGGCGAATGATTTTATGGCTGGGACTGGGAGTGAATTGGAGGGAATTCGTTTGGCCAAGATGAGGCGAAACAAAATGGCTGAAATGATTAGGAATAATCCTGAGAAAGCTATTGCTAATCAAGTGGAAGCTGACACTCGTGAAGCATTGCCAAAGAAGATTCGTGAAGAATTAGAGTATTCAGTTCATGGCCGTGGCCGATTCGGTTCTCAAACAATCTCCCGCTACACCAAGTCTGATCATATTGCTGAAGTTGCAGCTCAATATCGAGGGCTTGACCCTCGTTTGGCTGGTCTGAAAAGCGCTTCTGAAAAGCGATTGGTTCAGCACAATGTACAGTCTATCACCCACAACGGGGAAACTTACATGGCTCACACTTATGGAAGACTGAGAGGTTTAACCTCTCAGGAGAATATGCTTTTCAATGGCATTGCCTTGGATGGACACATGGCAGTTAATGAATCGCCGGTTCGTTTGATGGGTAAAACTAGCAAGGGCAACGCATTGGCGACTGGGCAGGTTGAACTCGAGTCTCGTGATCCAGTGACAGGTGAAACGGTTAATTTGGCGAAAGGTGGATTTATTGGGGAAGCTGATGGTGCATATTATGTCCTGTCTCGCAAAGAGAATGCAGCCAAGTTGGGTTACCGCTTAATGGGCGCAGAGGCTGGGGTGAGTCCTGGCCCTGGTCGTTCTGATGACATTAAGGCTTGGAATACGGTTGCGACACAGGGCAATAAAAACGTTTTAATCATTCGCCCCAATTTTGCAGATGATCTAGCTGAACCTCCTAGTGTTGCTGAAATCGAGGGGGCTATGAAGGAGGTTAATGATTTCTTTGTGGAATCTTCGTACTCAACACTTTCCTTTACCACTACTGTTACCCCGACGCTCACATTGCCAAAGAGTAAGTTATGGTATGAGCAGAAAGGGCAGACCATGATCAAGGATTCTGCAATCGAACAGGCTCAGCTGAGTGGGTATATTATATCTGATTATGATATTATAATGATAGCCATAGATGAGCTTCCTGGTCCCGCATTTGAAGGATGGGTTGTAGTAAGTTTTGGGGAAGGCCTTTTCATCAAGGGTGGTTACGTGGAGGCGATATGTCGGAATCTTTCCTCTATCTTACTTGGAAATACGCTGACAGCAGATTATTGGGACACTGTAGCTCCTGAAAAGATCGAGCCAGACCCAGAGCTCGAAGTAATCCCGCATTCTCTGTCGGATGTAATGGGAAGAGATAGTGTCTATGGGCCCGGTATTGTGACTTATGAGCAGGATATGTGGAGTTTAATGGGTGGTGGTAATCGGCAGTTTAATGCGCCTGCCAAGCATAGCTTGGGCTGGCTACCTGCTTCTTCGATAGCAGATGTTAGAGAGTCTAAGACTATTCGGTTGTTTGCCTATGATGTTCCAAAATTAACCGGAGATGGAAAGCATGCCCTTCGGATTGTTAAAGATGAAAGTGTAACTTACTGGTTACAGTACCGAGTTTCTAATCAGCGTAGCCGGTGGTCACCAGGAGGTGAGAGTTTTATTGATTCATTAGGCGAAGAAAAAATGATCTCTCCAATGCAGGATCATTGGTCAAAGAACGGTTTGCAGTTGTTATGGGAGGATGGGTTTTCTTTGTCCAAGTTACTTGATGCTTCACCTGGTAGTGCAGGCTTGGATATAGATTCTCCGTTGATGGTTGGTCGTACGTTTGTTGAACAGAGTATTGGTCTTTATGTGACACCAGTTGCTCAGAGTGAGCCTGACGAAGAGACACCTTGGATTGATGTTGTCGTCAATATTGGTGCATTTTCGGATAATAAATCACCAAAGCTGGAGATAAATGCTTCTGAAACTTCATTTGATGATGGAGATGAAGTGACTTTCACTGCGAACGCTCTGGATCCAGACGGGGATGCGATGGGAATATACTGGGACTTTGGAGACGGTAATTATGACTATAGTCAGACGGAAGTGACCCATGCGTTTGAGGATGATGGTGAGTATCTTGTTCGATGTGAGGTGACCGATATGAAGGGTGGCCACACCAGTCGCTATGTAGTTGTGACAGTAGGATCACCTGGAACATTGCGTATTTCTGGTAAAGTAATTTCGGACATTGGTCTTCCAGTAGAGAATGTTCAGGTCGCTGCACAGGAGGCTGTTGCCGGGGATCCTGAGGCGGAGTTAATTGATCCCGTACTGAGATCATTTACAGATGAGGAAGGTAATTTTGTGATCGTTGGTGTTGAGGAGGATAAGTCTTATGCGCTAAATGCTAATCTGTATGGGTATGTTACTAGTCCGGTCGGATTCAGTATTCCGTTTGAAGTTAATGATATGGATGCTGCTGATCTTCTTTTCCTTGCGACGGAGATCCCGAAAATAAATATTTATGCATCAGCCCCGGAAACTGCCGAGGGGCAGCCCTTGCCCACCTTCTTGACGGTTACTCGTACGGGTAGCTTGATAGAACCGATGGAGGTCGACTTTTTTATGGAAGGGACCGCAACGGCCCAGACAGACTATGAATTGACTGGTTTTGGGCAAACCAACATTGCTGACGGTAAATTTTATTTCCCTGCTGGGCTGAATCAAGCTCAGATTGAGGTGAAGGTAAAGGAAGATGAGGATTATGAAGGTTCAGAGCAAATTGTTCTAAGAATTAAACCTTGGTTTAACAAAAGTTCCGGTAAGCTTATTCCTCCTAATTGGTATGTAGACGCTATTAACCTGCAGACCAATTATTATCAATCCACTTGGGACTGGATGCCTGGGAAGTCCGGCAAGTTAACTTTGAATTTAGGAGATAATGACACGCCGACTAAGCCTGAAGTGACGTTTGTTGTGGTAGATGAATTCGCAAGCGAAAATGGCGAGGATGTTGCGATACTTCAAATTGATCGGACTGGGGATTTGACACAAGAGTTGGATGTGCCTCTTGAGATATCCGGGAAGGCTGAAAACAATCTCGATGTTGTAGAGCTGCCAAGTGTCTTTACATTTGAGGTTGGTCAAAATTCAGGAACAATTGTTATCCGGCCTAACGAAGATAGGTATGTGGAAGGTATTGAGGATCTTAGTCTGACAATTGTAGAGACGGAGACCTATACACTGGGTGATAAGAGCAAAGCCAAAATTCTAATCATCGATAATGAATTACCTGTTATTAGCATTGCTGCTATCGATGCGGTTGCAATGGAGGAAGAGGATGCTGATGGTGACAATCTTGCAAAGGTATTATTCACTCGTTTGGGAGATCATTCTACGGATTTGTATGTCAACTATCTGGTATCAGGTACTGCTAACAAGACAGATTACAAGCCATTAAGTGGTTCTGTGTTGATTCCTGCGGGGGAAATTACATCAGAAATAGAGATTGAAGCGGTTGGAGATAACGATGTTGAAGGGGATGAGCATGTTGTTATTCATATTTCTGATAGCACGCTATACAACAGCAACCCCAAGAACTTTGCAGTGGTGCTCGTTCAGGATTCTCTTCCGGTAGTTGGTTTGGCTCTCAGTGGCGAATCTGAAGCAGCCGAAGGTGGAGGCTCTACGACGATGACATTGACCCGAAATGATCGTGGAGGAGATGAAATTATCGTCAATCTTTCCATCACTGGTACAGCAAACAATCAGTCGGATTATGTCAGCATTGCCAATCAGGTGCGTATGCCGAAAGGAAGTCGTTCGATCAATATTGAAGTTCAGGCTATCGACGACACAGTAAGGGAGACGCAGGAAGACATTGTGCTCAAGGTTTTGCCAGGTGATGGATATAGCGTCGGAGCACAAATGCAGGCAAGGGCTATCATTCCTGAAAATGATGAGAAAAATTTACCTGAAGTTGAGTTCACATTAACTAGTTCAGAAGAATTGGAATCTTCAGGGCATGCTATGGTGCATGTTCGCCTTAGTGCTTCGCCGCCTGATCCAGAAGACGGTGGAGACGGTGGTGGAGACGGTGGTGGAGACGGT
>JASLKL010000149.1 GCA_030747605.1 Verrucomicrobiota bacterium
GGCTATCGATCCTGTGACTATTGGAGTTGATACAAATGTAGGTTACACTAGAGTTTACGGCTCCCATATTGCGTGGAATAAACCCACTAGACCGCTAGCGCGCGAAATCAATCCTCGTCTCGTGTTCGAGCGTCTCTTCCGAATCAACAATCCCATCTCAACCAATATCATATCTGATTCTCTCCTTTTAGATCGTGTACTTGCGGATGCCAAACAACTCCGTCGACGTGTTGGAACCAGTGACAAAGCTCGCATAGATGATTACTTGGAGTCTGTCCGCGCTCTTGAACGTCGTATAGAGGAAACCAGTCAATCGGAAGGCCAACCTTGGTCTCCAAGAGGGGAGATCAGACCTGAATCAAAACCGGAGCGTCGTCCGGATGAGCATCCTGAGCGAGTCCGGTTGATGCTGGACATGATTGCCTTGGCTTTCCAAACAGATTCGACCCGGGTTTGCACCTTTATGTTTGGGAACGCTGTCAGCAACACTAATTTTTCATTCCTTGAAGGCGTAAATGGAGGGCATCACAGCCTATCCCACCACGAACGCAAAGAAGAAAATCTCAAACAATATCAACGCATCGGACAATGGCACATAGAGCAATACGCTTATCTTCTTAACAAGCTGAAGAGTTTCAAGGAAGGGGAGAGTACGGTGCTCGACAATTCCATGATCTTATTTGGATCAGGCCTTCGCGATGGCAATAAGCACAGTCCACATAATCTACCACTTGTCTTAGGTGGCCGGGCCGGTGGAAGAATCAATGCTGGTCAACATCTGGTTTACGACAAAGATACCCCACTTTCGAATTTGTACTGCTGCATTCTAGATGCCTTCGGCGCGCCCGTAGATCGATTCGCTGACAGCACAGGCCGGCTCAAAGGCATCCTAAGTTAGTTATGAGTGAAATGATAAAGTTTCCAAGCTTCTTCATTTCCCTTCAGCTTTCAATTCTTCACCAGTCTTGCCGCCGCGTTTTTGTAGGAATAATATTGTAGCATCTTGGTTTTTCATTTTAGCAAAGTCTAATGCTGTGTTTCCGTTATTGTCTGTCATATTTATTGACGCATTTTTGGTGAGTAATAGTTCAATAGTTTCATTGTGGCCAAAAGCAGATGCGCTGTGAAGGGGAGTCATACCATACATCTTCTCCTTTGAATTTATATTCATTGAATCAATTGAAATTATTTTTTTGACAATGTTTACATATCCCTCTTGGGAAGCGGCATGTAAGATAGTCCACTTGTTATTATCAGCGTCATTTACATTTGCATTATTTTGAATAAGTAATTCTGCAATATCCAATTTCCCGAAATCTACAGCAAATAGTAATGGGGTTTTGCCGTTAAGTTGTTTCGCATTAACTTTAGCGCCTTTGCTTAATAGTTTTTTAGCTAAATCTAAGTTGCCTAACTGACTGACCATGTGAAGAGCGGAAGTCCCAGCAAAGTCAGTAGCATTAACATCGGCATCTCTTGACAATAAAAATTCAAAGGTTTGTAAGTTGTTTTTATCTACTGCTTCGTGTAATGCGGTCATGCCTAATAAATTTTTTTTATTTATATTTACACCCGAATCTAAAATCTTTTTTAATGCTTCAGCATCTTGATATGCTGCGACATTGTGAATATTGTTGATAGATTGCGACCCGCCACACCCAGCCAACAGCATAACTGCGATTGTAATTAGTAAGTATTTCATTATAAAAATATGATAAAGCAATAATGATAGAAGCAACCCGAAATTACGAGCAAAAGGGAAGGGGAGTTAGGGTTTTGGCCGAAAACTTATCGATTATACACAGTGCCCGTATCCCTTAAAAAAATAATCTGGATGTTTTACCCAGGATGCTTTCCCATTGTGACGCAGTAAATGCTTGTTTTTACCACCATGCACCACCATACATTTTGGTCAGGGGCACCTAAGAACAACACATCGAAAGTATACCCGTAAATAAAACAAATTTAAGGACAAGTATTATGAAAGAATTATCGCCTACTGCTAAAGCTATCCGTCATTATAAGCTAAATGCCAGCGGAGGTTATGAAGAGTGGTCCAAGGTGTCGTGCACAGAAAATTACAGAATGCATGTTCCTTCAATGGGGTTCGATGTTTCAGGCCCCGGCGAAATTAAAGAAGTGATTTTTGGATGGCTTACTGAAATTGAGGCCAAACAAGAGTTAGTAGATATAGTTGAGTTTGGATCCACCGTAACTTGCTATCTACACATCTCTGACAAAGACGGAACAGTTTTGGATATCGTTGAAATCTTCAAAATTGATGATGTCGGAAGGGTGGAGGAAATTTGGGCGTTATGATTTTACCGCCAACACTTTCATTTCACTTCAGCTTTTAATTCTTCAGCTGTCTAATATGAAAAGGCTCGGGCATGATGTCCGACTCCTTTGCTGTGATCTTTGTTAAGGCTCTAAATCTTATGTTCTTTATAACTTAATAGCCGAATCTATCTCACTTGCGTTTGGATTTTGTCTTCTTTGACTTACCTTTTTTCTTGCTGCTCAATTCTTTTTTAAGTGCTGCTATTTCCTTTTTAAGTGCTGCTATTTCTTTTTCTGCAGCTTTGAGTTTAGCATTATAATCAATCTTTCTAACAGTCGTATCATGTTTACTCTTTGGATCAGATTTTTTCTTGTTACCGAATTCCTTTTTCACGGCAGCTATTTCTTTGGCTGCCTCTTCTCTAGATAGTTTTCCAGCTTGTAAAGCTGCCCTAATTTTTTTAATGGCTTCATCATGATTTAACTTACCTTTGACTGGCTCCTTTTTCACGGCAGCTATTTTTTTGGCTGCCTCTTCTCTAGATAGTTTTCCAGCTTGTAAAGCTGCCCTAATTTTTTTAATGGCTTCATCATGATTTAACTTACCTTTGACTGACGCCTTCTTGGATACTTGTGTTTTTTTTGTGTCCTTTGCATCTAGGTTGGTAATTCCTCCAACGAGAAGAGCAGTCGCTGCTATTACTCCTAATGTTTGTATTTTCATTATATTATGTTTGTTTGCTTTTTAGTTCTCACCCTGTCAAGGAAACCGTCGTCCCGTTGAGCGCAGTTTTCAAGGCGTTTTAACTGTTGCCGCGAAAAGCTTTCAGTCCGACAGGGGTTGTGCACGGTCTGGAACGACAACCCGAAGGCGTTCAAGTGGTGGAGTGAGTTGGTTTAGTTGCCTTCAGCTTTCAATTCTTCACTCGTCTTGCCGCCGTGTTTGCGGAGAAGGTCAGCGGTTTCATTGTTTCTTTTAGAAATAGCTAGGTCTAATGGCGTTTCACCTTCGGCATCTGTAGAATTTAATATAGCCCCATTTGTAATCAGCACTTCCGAAATCTGCTTATAGCCCCCAGCTGCGGCAAAATGTAATGGGGTTCTATTACTGTCTCCAACATAATAATGGCTAATACTTTTAATATTTATATCTGCTTTTTCATCAATCAACATTCGTACTATTTCTAATTGCCCTCTATAAACAGCTTCAATTAATGCATTTGATATATTTAACCCTATTCCTCTATTAATGATAATATCAGCTACGTCTTTATTGCCACCTACAATTGCTAAATTTAATTCATCTTGATTTATAGAAGCTCCATTATTAATGAGCAACTTGACTATGTTTAAATTTTTATTACGAGCTGCTATTCCAAGTGGAGTTAGATAACCTTTAGGTAAAGCTCCGTTAATATCTGCGCCTTTCTTTATTAGTAGTCTCGATACATTTAGATGGCCTCCATCACAAGCAAACCACAAGGGACTATGTTTTAACTCTGGATGATTAACATTAACATCAATCCCATTATTTAAATGTGTTTTAACAATTTCAATTTGGCCACTATATGCAGCCGTCCATATATCCAATCTTGACCCACACCCCACCAGCACAACGGCTGCTATTATTGTGAGTAAGATGTGCTTCATTTCCGTTCAGTCTCTAATTCTTCACTAGTCTTGGCTCCGTGCTTGCGTAGGAGGTCGGCAAATTCAGAGCGTTTATGATCGATGGCCCAATCTAGTGGTGTCCATTTGTTATGACCCTTCGCATTCAAATCTGCACCTTTTGCGATGAGTAGCTCAATAATTTCCTTTTGACCTTGCGCGGCAATATGCAAAGGAGTCTTCCCTTCATTATCCCGCGCATTCAAATCCGCACCTTTTTCAATAATTAGTTCTGCGACTTCTTTGTGGCCCCAAATAGCAACTCGATGCAAAGCAGTCATTCCAACAACATCCTTCGCATTCACATCGGCACCTTCGGTAATAAGGAGTACGACAATTTCTTTGTGACCGTTACCAGCCGCGTAATGCAAAGGAGTCTCTCCAAATCTTCCACCTACTGCATTCAAATCCGCACCATTTGTGATAAGTAGTTCTGCAATTTCCTTGTAACCTTTGAAAGCTGCAAGGTGTAAAGGAACCTCTCCAAGCTGATCCTTCTCATTCACATTCGCACCACTAGCGATGAATAGTTCTGCGATTTCCATGGTTGCCGCAAAATGTAAAGGAGTCTTTCCGCCATTATGCCTAGCATTCACATTGGCACCATGATCAATAAGGATTTCGGCGGTTTCCTTGCGGCCTTTACGGGCAGCATAATGCAAAGGAGTCTCTCCAAAATCTTGCATAGCATTAACATCGGCACCTTTTTCGATAAGTAGTTTGGCAATTTCCTTGTGCCCATACCAAGAGGCTGTATGCAAAGAAGTCTCTTCTTTTTTATTCTTCACATTCACATTCACTCCTCCAGCAATAGCTTGTTTTACTGCTTCAATGTCTTGATCAAAGGCAGCCTTTCTGAACTCATCTACACTCGGCCCACACCCCACCAGCACCACGGCTGCGATTGTGATTAGTAGTTGTTTCATTTGCCTCCAGCTTTCAACTCTTCACCCGTCTTGGCTCCGTGTTTACGGAGTAGGGCGGCGATTTCGGGTTCTTCTACCTGAACGGCCCAATCTAGCGGTGTTTCACCATAATCATTCTTCGCATTCAGAGCCGCACCATTGGCGATAAGTAGTTCGACGATTTCCGTGTGACCTTCAATAGCTGCCTGTTTCAATGGAGTCCAATCAGCGTCATCCTTCGCGTTAACATCTGCGCCGTTGGCGATAAGTAGTTCTATGATTTCTTTGTCACCTTTCGAAGCCGCAGAATGCAAAGGAGTCAATTCATTTACATCCTTTTTATTAATGCTAACACCATTATTTATGTGTTCATTAACGGCCTCAAAATTTCCAGTTCTTGTTGCAGCATGGATAGAATACCAAGCAGTGGGCTTGGCTCCATACTTTCTAAGCAGAACTACGATTTCGGATTTATTATTCAGCAGAGCCCAATCTAACACTGATGAAGGTTGCTTTATATTTTCCCAGTATTGGAAAGTAGAAGAAAATTCTTCATTCTCAGCATCAGCCCATTGACTTCTTATAGCTAAACCTAATGCATTTACTTTAGCGCCCTTTGAGATG
>JASLKL010000014.1 GCA_030747605.1 Verrucomicrobiota bacterium
GATGACCACGGAGAAGATGACCACGGAGAAGATGACCACGGAGAAGATGACCACGGAGAAGATGACCACGGAGAAGATGACCACGGGCATGATGATCACGGCAGCGCAGGGGTATACGAAACCAGTGAGGTTTTGCTTCGGGTGAATTCTAGGTCTGCAACTTTAGTTCCAAGTAATCCTGACTTTGGATTTCTGGGGCAACCTGGAGAATTGATTTATGAGTTGCCACAGCATGAAGAGGAAGGGTTGCTTTTTTTGGGAATCGCTTCAGATGAGGTGGAAGAAGGAGCGTTCGTTGGTGATCAGGTGCAGTTGAACCTTAAGTCGGTTGAAGGGCCTGGAGAAATATACTTATATTCGACGGATAATTTTGGGAAGCCGAGCATAATGTTCAATACGGCCGATGGAATCAACGAATCGGATACATTTTTGATTAAGGCGGGAGCACATTCGCACCAGTCGATGGCATTTAGCGAAGCGGGTACTTACCGTATTGGCTTCGATTTTTCAGGCAAGCTAGCCGCCACTGGAGAAGAAACCCGTAGTGATGAATTTGAATTACTATTTGAAGTAGAGAAAGTTACTCCTAATGATTTAATCATTGATAGTTTTTCTAATTCTGCAGCTCCATTCTCTATATCCTTCAAAACTAAATCAGGTTCAAATTACATAATTGAAGCTTCACACAACTTGAGGGAATGGGGAGAAATTGGTGAAGTTCAAGGAACTGGAAGTTCCGTTAAATTTACTGAGCGCCGAAAAGCCTTTTTTCCTAAGCAGTATTATCGAGTAAAGTTGCAGGAGTAGAGAAGGTATCAATAATGTTTTAACACGTTTAATGCATTAACGAATTAAAACTAAATATAACGAGTTTGTACTAATATAGTCAGTGCTTATGGTGTAACTAAATTGGGCTTGTATGTTAGTGAACTGTTAGGGTTAAAGTGGCTGGCCGATTAAGGCTGGCCACTTTGTCCACAAAAGAATTATTGATTTTCCTTTAAATGAGATAAAGCGAGATTCCTTTGTTGGTTAGTTAAGATGGAAATAAGTTATTTTAATAAAAATATTGTTAGAAATCTGAGATTATCTTTGGATCGCATTGGTTTTTGCATGTCGTCGATTTGTGCCGTGCATTGTATATGTCTTCCTTTGCTTATTGTTGCTGTGCCATTCCTTGCAGGTACTTGGATAGTAAACAGAGAATTGGAGATGATATTCGCAATTTGCTCTGTTGTTTTTGCCCTTGGCTGTTCAATTTGCTCGTGTCGAGCACATAAAAAATATTGGTTACCTGCAATTGCTTTAGTCGGAGGAATCATTCTACTTGGTGCGCATTACACTGCTCCTGCCATTTGTTGTTCGAAGGATTTGAGTTGGCCTCATTTTTTAGGAACGGCCCTAGGTGGTGGTTTACTCGCTGGTACACATTTTATTAATCTAAGTATTTCAAAGTGCGATCAGCAATATTCGTACAGTTGTGGCTGTCGAAACAATTAATAGCTTGTTCATGGCGAAGAACTTAAAAGTTTATTACTTCAGATACGCCAGTCCCTCCATCTATCAGATTGCGACCTCCATTGGATTGGTTTCTGCCGGTCCCTGAATTACTCGCTGCTTCCTCAATTATTTTGGCTATTTCCTTATTGCCTCGAGACTCAGCCACGTCTAGTGGCGTATTCCCCTTGTAATCCTCTAGGGATACATCCGCTCCATTAGCTAGCATCCACTTGGCTACACGAATATGGCTCGCTTGACCGTAGTATGCTGTAATGTGTAGTGCGGTGACCTTTTTTTTATCTTTATGATTAATGTCTAAGCCGCTTTCTACTAGTCGTTTAACCATCGCTAAGTCAGCTTTTATTGCTGCCTCGTGAATACTTCCTTTTGATCCACTACATCCGGTTACAATTAGCGCAGCAACAGATGCGAGTCTTAAAAACTGGAACCCAAAAATATAATCTATATTCATGCGGTAAAAACTAAACCTTTATGTAGCTAAGTACAAACTGCATTAAGATATAATGTCGTTAACCACATGTCCGTGAACATCTGTGAGGCGGCGGTCTATACCGTTGTGTCTCACTGTGAGTTTTTCGTGATTAATTCCGAGAAGATGAAGGATTGTGGCGTGCATATCGTGACTGGATGTTCCTGTTTCACTTTTCCAGCCCCAACGGTCGCTTTGTCCAAATGAGCTACCGCCTTTGACACCTCCACCTGCAAACCAAGTAACAAATGTACCTCCATTATGATCCCGGCCTGCTTGCCCTTGGCTAAATGGCATTCGGCCGAATTCTGTTGTCCAAATGACTAGGGTATCTTCAAGCATTCCTCGTGCTTTCAGATCTTTAATAAGACCTGTAATTGGCTTGTCCACTTGTCGCGTCATGTGAGGTAATTCACTATGTATATTTGCATGATTATCCCAGTTGTTGGTAGGTCCGCCAGCGCCACTCCATATTTGTACGAACCTTACCCCCCGTTCCAGCATTCGTCTGCCTAGTATACAGCGTTTCGCAAAATCAGATGTGTGTTTTTCATCCATTCCATACAGTTTTGTTATGGCTTTGCTTTCATTATTCAGATTAAAGAGCTCAGGCACACTCAGCTGCATTCTTGCGGCCATTTCAAGGCTTTGGATTCGAGCTTCGAGGCGAGAATCGCCAGGAGTTTCTTCTAAGTGCTTTTGGTTTAAAATTCTTAATACTTCACGACTTGCTTTTTCGCTTTCCGTATTGATGTGCTTGGCTTCCTTTGGTGGAAATAGGTATCGTACAGATTGAGAAGGGCCAGCATTGATTACGGTGCCTTGATATCGAGCTGGCAAAAATCCTGATGTGAAATTACCAAGGTTATTGTAAGGTAAACCATTGGGATCGGGCAAAACCACAAACTCCGGCAAGTTTTGGTTGATCCTTCCCAATGCGTAACTAATCCAAGCCCCCATGCATGGGAATCCCGGTAGAGTAAAACCTGTGTTTTGCATGTAGCTACCCAGTCCATGAACGTTTGTTGGAGAGTTCATAGACATCAGGAATGCAAGGTCATCCACCATTGAAGCCATATTGGGTAGAACATCACTTACCCAGCGGCCGCATCCTCCGTGTTGTTTAAATCTAAATGGGCTCTTTAGGACCTTGAATCCAGGTGAATTTGTAACTGATTCCACCAGTCTTCCATCCCCAGGATCAAAGGTTTTACCATTTAAATCTTCCAGTGAACGTTTGTAATCGAAAGTGTCCATCTGACTTACCCCGCCATTCATGAAGAGTTGAATGACTCTTTTAGCTTTAGGTCGATGGTGTAATGCTGATCCATTGGCGGTTTCCGCTCTCAGGATTTGGCCTAATGCAAGGCCGGCAAACCCTCCAGCGGTAGTCTCTAAAAATTTTCGCCTGGACGTATTCTTTTGCATCTTAGTTTACAAACAGAAATTCATTACTATTTAGAATTACTCTGCAGGCGTTGGCTAAACCGTGATCACGTGCAAGCTTTGCTACCAAACGACTCTCATTACGATTTGGTTTCCTATGATAGGTTAGTTTGAAAAGTCGAATTACTTGGTTTTTAAGAATGGGGGATTCTTTTTTTAGTCTATCCGCCAAGCGTTCACTTTGGCGAACCAAGAAACGATTGTTTAACATTCCTAGTGCTTGTAGGGCTGTTAGAGATGAGTCACGTTTTGGGGCATGTTGTGATGCATCTGGACAATCCATCAGTTGCATCAGTGGGTCCGGGATGGTTCGAAATATAAACCGATATACACTGCGCCTATTGTTGGCTGATGCATTTGGATCAAAACCAATGTAGTCGAGATTTGGTGTTACATGAACACCTTTACTCATATTAAATTGTCTATCAGATGGCCCCCCCATTCTCCAATCCATGTTTCCACCAATCTGCAGTACAGCATCCCGATAGGACTCTGCATCTAGACGTTTACGATTCATTCTCCAAAGCCATTTATTATCCGCATCTCGATGGGCAAAATCTAATCGATGGGTTGATTGTTGTCGGTAGGTCGAACTAGTCATAATTGTTCTATGTAACCATTTTAAAGAGCCACCGTTAGCACGAAATTCAAAAGCTAGCCAATCAAGCAGTTCTGGATGTGTGGGCAGATCTCCCATGCGACCGAAATCATTTGGGGTGCCTACAATTCCTTGGCCAAAATGGTAGTGCCATACCCGATTTACTATTGATCTCCACAAGAGGCTATTCTGCCTGTCTGTGATCCAATGGGCTAGAGCAGCACGTCTTTCTCCTTCAATATCTGGTTGCTTGATGTCAAGTCGCCCACTTAACCCACTGATACACTGTAAAGCTCCTGGTTGAGCTTCTTTGACGGGAGAATGTATGCTGCCTCTATTAAGAACATGAACTAATCGGGGTTTTTGAGATGGCTTGAAATTTCCATTAGCAGCAAAATGACTTGCTACGGCATATACTTTTTTTTGTTTGCCGAGCATGGCTAATTGTCGATCGTTTTTGTCTTTGGCGAAATACAAAGCCAAAGTTTTGGATTCATCTTTAGTTCGATCTGCTATTTTAATTTTTAATAAACGACTTATTTCCAAAGGTAAAATTTTCTCTAAAATCGGATTGGATATATTAGTTAAAGAAATACGCGGTCGACCTATCAGATGGTTTCTTCCATGTAATTGATGTAACTCAATTACAATTATTTTACCTTTCGATTCACGAATTGGTTTTTCAAAAATGAAAACGGCTCGGTGCGGTTTGCCTTCGAGAGGGTGAATACCCCATGCAGTGTCGGTGTTTTGGTCTATGGCATGTGAAATTAACCAATCATTTTGGCTGAAATCAGCTACAGCTTTAGCAATCTTAATTGGTTTTCCGTTAACTTTAACTACAACTTCAGATAGATGAAGATTTCCATTGATTGCATGACCTGGTCCGCCCTTTGGTAAAGATTTATCAGTTAAAACATCCAATTGAAAAGCTGTCACTTCTTCCACGTCTAATTCGGATCTAAATGTGACGATATCTTTCTGTGGGGCAGGTCCGATTGACAAAAAAGATCCATCAGGCCTGGCTTTGAATATGTTTCCATTACTGGAACTTACTGATGGCGAAGAAAGAATTTTCCAGCGCTTCTCAACTCGAAGAAGCGCCGTTTCAATTTCGGCTAATTCATTTTTCAAAAATATGTCATTTGGAATTAGTTTTTTTTCGAGTTTTCTTTTTCTTGAAAGCAACTGTTTTCTTTTATCTGCCAACTCAGCATTGTCATCATAAGGCCGATCGACTTTGTCTACCCCTGCGAATACAGCCTGTAGTGAGTAATAATCTTCTATGGATATGGGATCAAACTTGTGGTCGTGGCATCTTGCACAGTGAACTGTTGTACTAAGGAATGTAGACATTACTGTTGCTATCATGTCGTCTCGATCAAGGTATTGCGCAATCTTCTTGTCAATGGTTCCGTCTGAGATGCCCATTTGAGAGCTTTCGTCCCAAGGGCCGGTTGCAAGAAAACCAATTGCAGCTGTAGACGCAGGATTTTCTGGAAAAAGGATATCTCCTGCTATTTGTTCACGGACAAATTGATCATATGGTTTGTCTGAGTTGAATGAGTTTATGAGATAGTCACGATAAGGCCATGCATTCTCTCGAATAGCATCTTCATCATGCCCGTGTGTTTCAGCATAATGAGCAACATCCATCCAGTGCCGAGCCCATCTTTCCCCATATTTAGGGCTGGAAAGCAGCTTTTCAATCAGCTGTTTTGGTGCTTCGGGTGATTTGTTAGCTAGGTAAGTTTCAACTTCTTCAGGAGTTGGTGGGAGCCCAATCAAATCAAAGGTTGCTCTCCGAATAAAAGTTCGTCGGTCAACTGTCGGGGAAGGTGTTAGTTTTATTTCAGCGTGCTTAGCTGCTACAAAGCTATCGATCGGATGTTTTTGCCAACTGGTAGGGGCTGAAGTACCAACTGGTATTTTGGTTTGTTTAAGCGGCTTTAGTGCCCACCAACTCTCCTGACTTGCTACCTCGGCAAGGCATAAGCCTTTACCCAGAAGAAGGAACAAAAGAACAAGTATGGTTAGATACTGGGGCACTCCAAGATGGAGAATTATTGTCCTATTAATGACAAGAAAAAAGAAAATGGTCGGAGCGAGGCGATTTGAACACCCGACATCTGGTTCCCAAAACCAGCGCTCTACCAAGCTGAGCTACGCTCCGACCCGCGCGTTTTCTAGGCGAAAGTGGATTTTATCGCAACACTCAATTTCAATTCCTTGTCGCTTTCTTTAGTTGGTGGCAGCCTAGCTACAGCAAATTCGAGAAAATGAATAAGCCATTTTTTTCCAATATCAGGATATTCAGGACTGCCGTATTATTATTTTTCAACTTTTTTGTTTTTTTGGGCAGTACTTTGGCCGTTGGGAATAATTGGTGGCAATTTCGTGGCCCACAAGGAGACGGACACTCGGCATCGACCAATCTTCCTCTTCAATGGTCTGAACAAAAGAATATCACTTGGAAAACAGCAATTCATGATCGAGGTTGGTCTTCTCCAGTAATTTGGGGAAAGCAAATCTGGATTACAACAGCTACTGTTGATGGAAGTAAGTTATTTGGTGTTTGTTTGGACAAGGATACTGGGAAGATTGTCTATGACTTGCATCTTTTTGATGTTGCCGAGCCTATGATGATTACGAAGGATAACACTTACGCTACGCCTACACCCGTAATCGATGAAGGTTTAGTTATACTTCATTTTGGCACGTATGGAACAGCATGTGTTAATACAACCAGTGGTAAAGTTTTATGGCGTCGGCGTGATTTAAATTGTGACCATGAAGCTGGCGCTGGTCCGGCTAGTTCTCCTACGTTGGTCGATGATAATGTTGTGTTACATGTGGATGGTCGCGATGTTCAATATATCATTGCCTTGGATAAATCTACAGGCCGGACAGTTTGGAAGACCAATCGATCTCTAAATTATAAAGAGTTTCCTGTGCATCATCGAAAGGCTTATTGCATGCCGATTGTTGCTCCTCGTGGAGAGGGTGCTCAACTTATTAGTCCGGCAGGCCGGGGTTTGTATTCTTATGATTCTGATTCTGGAAGAGAATTATGGCATGTGCGGCATCGTGGATGGTCTGTTGCCCCCCGTCCGGTGTTTGGTCATGGTCTGGTATTTGCCACTATAGATCGTGATCGCCCTGAGTTATGGGCCATTCGTCTCGACGGAAAAGGAGATGTTACTGACACTCACATTGCTTGGAAGTCAACTCGAGGTATGCCGCAACGCTGTTCACCATTGCTTGTCGGAGATTTTCTTTTTGTTGTAAATCGTGGCGGGATTGCAACCTGTCTTGATGCAAAGACAGGAGGGGTTTTATGGAAAGAACGCCTTAAGGGAGCCTACTCGGCTTCACCTATATACGCTAATAACCGAATTTATTTATTCAATGAAACAGGATTATGTACAATAATTCGTGCAAAGCCAAAATTTGACCTGATTGCGACTAATGCACTAGCTAAACAATCTTTCATGGCTACTCCTGCTATTGATGGAAATGCTTTTGTACTTCGATCAGAGAGTTATGTTTATCGTGTCGAGGCTTTATCTAATCCCATATTAAAATGAAGTTATTAAAGGATTGTTTGCTTTATGGTTTTTTGGACTCTGCTTATCTAGATGGTCGAGATCCTGAATTGTTGTGCCAACAACTTTGTGATGGAGGTGTAGACTTGGTTCAGCTACGAGCAAAGGATTGGGGCCAAAGTGAAGTATCAGATTTAGCCAAGCGTTTAGTTCCGATAACAGCAGAGGCTGGTGTGCGATTAGTTGTTAATGATTACCCTCAAGTTGCTGAAGAAGTTGGTGCGCCTATGGCACACTTGGGACAGGAGGATTTTTTTGATGCTGGCTACCAAGATATAAATGATGTGAAATCAGTTGGAGCTGAGTTGGAGCTTGGACTAAGCACTCATTCTCCAGATCAGGCTAAGCGTTCTTGTGATGCTGGAGCTGATTATATTGCGATTGGGCCAGTGTTTGCTACTCCAACCAAGCCTGGTCGGCCTGGGGTGACTTTGGATTATGTTCGTTGGGCTTCTGAACATATTGATCGCCCATGGTTTGCTATTGGAGGGATCGATTTGGATAATCTTAAAGATGTGCTAGCTGCTGGAGCTCGCCGAGTCTGTGTTGTTTCAGCTATCCTTCGCGCACCGGATGTGGCCGGTGCTTGTCGTGACTTCAAGGAGCGCTTACTCTGTGCCGCCGATTAACAGGGATATTCCCATAAATCATTATAAATCATGAGCCTTCTTGTTTTTGGTTCCACAGCGTTGGACTCGATAAGTACCCCTAAGAAAAAAAATCCTCGTTTGCTCGGTGGTTCGGGAAGTCATGCTGCTGTTGCAGCAAGTTTTTTCATAGCGCCTAGATTGATTGGGGTCGTTGGCACAGATTTCCCGAAAAAATACATTTCTTTGTTTAAGAAGCACAAAGTAAACATCAAGGGTTTGAAGGTCCGCGATGGCAAAACATTTCATTGGGCTGGTGAGTATGAGGTTAACATGAATAATCGTCGTACACTTAGTACGGAGTTAGGTGTGGTAGATGGTTATTCTCCTGTCCTTCCGGCGGCCCATCGAAAGCTGAAATATGTTTTACTTGCTAATAATCCTCCAGGTGCTCAGGAGGCGATAATTGATCAGCTGGACAAGCCAAAGTTTATAGTTGCCGATACAATGGACCTTTGGATGAACGTTGCAATGAATGACCTGCGAAGTCTGCTTAAACGCGTTGATATGCTTGTTCTAAATGATAGCGAGGCACGTCAGTTAACCGGTGATGATAATGTGGTCTCTTCGCTATCCAAGTTACACAAGTATGGACCGAAATATGTAATTGTGAAGAAAGGTGAACATGGTGCAATTCTCTCATCTAAGAAAGGCTTATTCGTTGCGCCAGCTTTCCCATTAGCAAAAGTCGAAGATCCAACCGGTGCTGGTGATTCATTTGTGGGTGCATTAGTGGGATACTTGGCAAAGAATGCTGGGTCGATTGATGCCAACATTCGGAAAGCGGTTCTTTACGGGAGTGTTGTTGCTTCGTTCTGCTGTGAAGGTTTTGGCCTAAACAGAACAACTAAGACCACGCGTGCAGAGATTAATAAACGCCTGAGAGAGTTAGAAAAAATGACTTCTGCCTAAAGTCCTTCCAGAGCATCTAAGACTTCCTTTGCATGCTCTGCGACTTTTACTTTTGGCCAGATTTTTTGAACAACCCCATCAGCATCAATTAGGAATGTCTGACGGTTAATCCCAAGAAACGTTCGACCCATAAATTTTTTTTCCCCCCAGACGCCGTAGGCTTTGCATATATCCTTGTTTTCATCAGCAATAAGTTTGAATGGCAGTTCAAATTTCTCGATGAATTTCTCATGTTTTGTTACCGAGTCCGCACTAACTCCTAATACTACAGCATTTTTTGCAGCGATCTCAGTGTGCGCGTCGCGAAAGCCGCAAGCTTCTTTATTACAGCCGGGGGTATTATCTTTTGGATAAAAATATAGCACTACCGTTTGTCCACGGAATTGACTAAGTGAAACCTCGTCACCGCCATTTGTTGGAGCGGTGAAATCTGGAGCAGTATCTCCTTCATTCAATTTGATCTTAGTCTTGGTTGCCATACTCAAGGTAGAATCTGGTAGCGCTTAATTTTAGTCAATCGAGTTTAATTTTTCCACCAATTTGGGCGATGCTTCTGGCCAACTAATCGTAGGCCCTCAATCGTAAGCAGTGGATCTACATGTTTAATAGAAGTTATTTTCTTCGCTATCAGGTTTGCGTAGCCGCCAGTTGCTACCACGGGCATTTTCCGGATATTTAATTCTTTTTTTAATTGTGTTAGTAGTCCTGATATAAGTCCTCGATATCCAATCACAGCACCACTTAACATTGCGTCTTCCGTGTTCTTTCCAATCACCGATCTGGGCTCTGTGATTTTTATTCGCGGGAGTAGTGCAGTTTTTTCATGCAGATATTCTGTCATCGCTGCCAGTCCTGGAGTGATAATTCCGCCGATGTAGTTTTGATTGGGATCTACAATATCAAATGTAACGGCTGTACCGAAATCAACAACAATCACTGGGCTTCCGAATTTAGCGTGTGCAGCGATGGAATTAGCCAAACGGTCTGCGCCGATAGTGTTTGGCTTAGGGTAATCAATCCCGATTCCAACTACTGTCTTTGCTGTCAATTGAAGTGTTGAGCAGTTCCAATGATCGCGCAGCATTATTTTGAGTGGTCGATTTAGCTTAGGGGCAACACTACAAAACACAGTTCCCGATGGAGCATTGCATTTGGACATCCGAATCAGTTTTGCCAATGCGGGCTTCGCTTTGCCAGTTGCAAGGCTATCACTTGGTATAATTATATCTGCTAGTACGCGTTTATTTTTGACTGCAGCAGCGTGTGTATGAGTATTTCCAATGTCAATTAGCAGAACCACACGAGATGAGCTAACCTTTGCAATTCGAAGATTCAAGATTGAAGTTTAGGATAGTGGTGTTGTTATTTGCGGAGCTTTACTAGGAGCGATTGGGCTTGATTGATTGGCTGACGCCAAGGACAACAGGTCGCAGCATATCTTTTTGGAAAGGGCTATTTTAAATAATGAAGCAACAAACCATTGTCACACTGGATCTTGAGGGCGTGCTTGTTCCAGAGATTTGGATCGCATTTGCAGAGAAAACTGGGATTGACGAACTCAGGCTGACGACAAGGGATATTCCCGATTATGATGAGTTGATGTCAGGGCGTTTATCTATTCTGGATAGAAATTCACTTAAACTCGCCGACATTCAGGCAGTAATCAGCATGTTGACTCCACTGGAGGGCGCGAAAGCTTTTCTTGATGAATTAAGATCAATGACGCAGGTGGTAATTTTGTCAGATACTTTCCAGGAATTTGCTAAACCGTTGATAGAGCAGCTTGATTGGCCGACGATCTTTTGCCATGACTTGGAGATTAATGAGGAGGGAAGTGTTGTTAATTATCGACTTCGACAGCCAGACCAGAAACGCAAGTCTGTAGCGGCATTTCGAGGGTTGAACTACCACGTTATTGCGGCTGGTGACTCCTATAATGATACAACTATGCTCGCTGAGGCGGATAGGGGATTCTTATTCCGGTCTCCAGACAATGTTAAGAATGAGTTTCCTCAGTTTAAATCAGCAGAAGAGTATGGAGAACTGATGCAAATGATCCGGGGAGAATTAGCTGGATAAATTTTTGCCTTGTTAGAGTTTTATTATTTAGGTGAAATTTATTCATCTATGAATAGATAATCGTTTGACACCCGAAAGTTCGGTGTTATTTTCGCCGACGACGCTCCCGTTCATTGGGGGCGTTTTGATCGAGGTTTCCACTTTTTTAAATGAGCCAGACGGTAGTTACTGAGGATGACACTGGGAAAGAATCCCAATCTTCTGATATTTCTGAGGCTGTTATTCGCATTGCTGGCAATTCACAGGATGGGATCCAGTCTATCGGTGGCTTTTTGGCTCGCTTGGCGGGTCGTAGCGAGCAGGAGGTAATGACAATGATGACGATTCCTTCAACCATTTCCGGGGGGCCGTCCATTTTTCAGGTAAGATTGGGAACTGGAGATGTATTGAGTCCTGGTGATGATGCGGATGTGTTGCTGGCATTTTACCAGCATTCTTATGAGGATCATGTCAGTAATTTGCGTGAAGGTGGCCTCATTGTTTACGATAGCGATCATATTGAGCCAAATGAGGAGTGGCTTGAAAAATACCGCCATATTGGAATAGCTATCTCCAGTCTGACGGTGGAGGCGATTGGCGGAACAGCTCGCGATAAAGGTAAGAATATTTATGCCCTCGGCCTAATTGGTCGAATGTTCAATTTAGATCTAGAGAAACTTGAGCGATTAATTAACGAACGTTTTGGAGCTAAAGGCGAGAGCGTAGTTAAGACTGCAATGGACGCTTTCCAATCAGGTTATCGTTATCATTCGGACGATATAACAAACCTGTTTAATTTTAAACAAGGTGAGGTTGACAGATCTAATCAAGTGGTGATGTCCGGGAACGAGGCGATTGCTTATGGCTTGATTGCGGCGGGTGTTCGATTTGGTGCTGGTTATCCGATAACCCCGTGGTCGGATATCATGGAGTTACTTCGTCGCGAATTGCCAAAGTACGGTGGTTCGTTCATTCAGTGTGAAGATGAAATTGCCTCGGTGTCGATGGCGATTGGAGCCAGTTATGGCGGTAGAGTAGGTGTCACTGGCTCAAGTGGCCCTGGTATCTCTCTTAAAACTGAAGCGATAGGTTGGGCGGTGATGGCTGAGATTCCGCTTGTTGTCGTTGACATTCAGCGGGGTGGTCCTTCCACGGGATTACCCACCAACGTGGAGCAGTCAGACTTGAATATTGCTTGTTTTGGTGGACACGGCGACTCTCCGAGGGTTGTTTTAGCTGCGGCCAATGTTGAGGATTGTTTTTATACGGCCATCGAAGCGGTGAATATTGCACGTAATTTCAGTGTGCCTGTATTTTTATTGAGCGATCAGGCCATAGCTACTCGCATCGAAGCATTTAATGAGCCGGATTTGAAAACATTGTGCCAAGATCTCACACCAGATTTGACGCCAGTACAATCTCACAAGCCCTACGATTTAAAAACAGAAACTGGAGCAAGTCATCATCGAGTACCTGGTACTCGTGTTGAAGATGGTCGTTATCCAGTTGTGACTGGTCTGGAGCACGACGAAATGGGGCATCCTAGTTCATCTCCTGAGTTGCATGAAGCAATGACCCAGAAACGACGCAATAAACTAAAGGCTCTTGCTGAAAAACTGCCAGTGCCAGAGGTTTATGGTGCCGAGTCAGGAGAGGTGCTTGTTGTTGGGTGGGGTTCAACTACTGGGCCACTTTATGAGGCCGTGGAAAAATCAGGCAACAACGGTCAGGCTATATCTGCCCTAAAACTTCGTCATATTAACCCGCTTCCAGACGGTCTTGAGGATATCTTCGCCCGTTTTAAGAAAATCTATGTGGTAGAAATGAATGACGGAGGAGTACATGGTTACGGGCAGCTTGCCGGATTATTACGGGCTCGTTTTGCTGATCCGCGGATTCAAGGTATTAATAAGACAGATGCACTTCGTTGGAAGGTTTGGGAGATTCTTGATCGTGTCAACGAACGGCGTAGTACTGAGCCCGCTTTAATTAACGATTGAATTTCAAGAGACAATGAGTGATAGCGCAACAATAGAACTACCTCCAAGGGATGCTGAAGAGCGTCAACCATTAACTAAAAAGGAGATCACTGCAGATCATCCAACGTGGTGTCCGGGTTGTGGTGACTTCTCTATTCTTGCGATCTACTACAAGCTGATTTTAAAACGTAATATTTACCACGAAAAGGTAACAACAGTAGCTGGTATTGGTTGTTCAAGTCGTTTTCCATATTTTGTTCAAGCGCATGGAGTTCATTATATTCATGGGCGTGCTTTGTCTTTTGCTAGCGGCGTCTCTTTATCTCGGCCCGATTTGCATGTTTTTGCTTTTGGCGGAGACGGTGATGCTTTTTCTATCGGGGGTAATCATTTTACACACACAGCTCGTAAGAATGTAAAAATGACCTACGTTGTGATGGATAATTTTGTTTATGGGCTAACCAAAAAGCAAACCTCGCCAACTTCCCCTGTTGGATTTAAGAGTAAGACTGACAACTGGGGGGCCCTGGATCGGCCGATTAATCCTATGAAGCTCGCTATAGCAGCTGGTGCTTCCTTTGTAGCCAGGACATCCCACACTAATCCAAAGCATCTCCTTGAGATGATGGATGCGGCTATGGATCATGACGGTTTTGGATTTATAGAGTGCTTGAGCGAGTGTACAGAGTTTTTTCAGGGAGCGTTCGATGCCTCTAATCCTCGAAAAGGCGGGACTTTTGATCTTATTCCCGAAGATCACGATGTCACGGATGAGGCAGCTGCCTACGAGCTTGCTGGTGAAGATTTCCCGGGCAAATTTGGTATTTTTTATCAAGTGCAGCGGCCTACCAAGAATGCTTTAGAAGCTGGAGTTTCAGATGCTGCTCAAGCCAAGTTTGAAGGTAAGCAAGATTGGGAGGTCCTTCAGTCCACCTTCAACCGAATGAAGTAATTTAAGGGTTTAGGGCTAATCTTTTAATTCCATTTTCCAGTCGCCAGCAATGAGCGCCTTATACCCGCCAATCAGCGAATGGACATTTGTATAACCCATTCTTTGTGCTATTTCTGCGGTAAGGATAGAACGGTAGCCGCCGCCGCAGTACATGATTACTTCTGAATTTTTTTCTGGCACAACAGACTCTATATCTCGCTCGAGTATGCCTTTACCTAAGTGGACTGCTTCAATTGTATGCCCATTTTCCCATTCTTTATCTTCACGGACATCCATCAGAATCGCATTAGAATTGCTAGCTAACCGTTCACGAGCTTGCTTAATATTGATCTCATTGACATTAGGACGTGCTGCTTCCACTACGGCAAGGAATCCTTTGGAATGTTGCATAGATCGATCGTGCCCAGTTATATAGACAGGGTCAACATTCTGCTTGGCTAAGCTTGCGCTCTTGTCTACTTGCACAGATATTTGTTGGTTGCGAAATGCAGATAGAACTTATCAATACCGGCTCGGAATTGTTGCTTGGCCGTGTACTTAACACTCACCAGCAATGGTTGGGGAAAAAATTGGCGGACGCTGGTTATATCCTATCGAGGCAAGTCACGGTTCCGGATACTGCTGAGTCTATTTGTGAGGCAGCACAGGTGGCACTAGGCCGAGCCGATCTCGTGGTCACAACAGGTGGCCTGGGTCCCACTTCAGATGATATTACCCGTGAGAGAATCGCAGCTCAATTTAGTAAACCGCTTCAAAATAATGAGGCAATTGCGGAGCACATCGCTAGATTTTTTGACCAACGCAAACGGCCCATGCCAAAATCAGTACTTGTTCAGGCACAGGTGCCTGAGGGTGCATTGGTGTTTCAAAATGAATATGGTACAGCTCCTGGGTTGGCTATGACTGTTTCTGTAAGTAGATCGGCTATTGGGAACTTGCAGCCTTGGTTGGTAATGTTGCCAGGGCCTCCGCGTGAGCTAAGGCCAATGGTTGATACATATTTACTTCCATTTATCCGGCAGAAATTTCCACTCAAAGAGGAGTTTCACTGCTGTACTTTACGTACTATGGGAATTGGTGAATCTATGGTTGAAGATCGTTTGCTTGATCGTTTGCGACCATTAATGGAGCAAGGACTTGATCTTGGATTTTGTGCGAGGACGGGACAGGTAGATATTCGGTTGTGTGGCCACGGTTCGGAGATGCTTGAAGTAATCGCTAAAGCGGAATCGTTGATCCGAAGCGAAATTGGAAAATATATTTATGGTGTGAATGAGGATTCTATTGAGAAATCAGTAGTCGATAAACTTATTGCTAAAGCTCAGACAATTGCCGTTGCGGAATCTTGTACAGGTGGTTTTCTTGGTCACCATATCACTAGTATACCAGGAGCTTCAAAAGTGTTTCTCGGAGGTTTTCTTACCTACAGTAATCAGATGAAAGAGAAGATGCTTGGCGTGCAAAGTGAAACTCTCGCGAAAGACGGCGCTGTCAGTAAGGCGGTCTCCATAGAAATGGCTGAAGGAGCAAGATTGAATAGCAACGCTGATCATGCGCTTTCAGTTACGGGTATCGCTGGTCCGGGCGGTGGAACAAAGGGCAAACCTGTAGGTACCGTTTGGCTAGGCTTGGCTTCAATTGGTCGTCGACCAATAGCTATTCAAAAATTCCACCCGTACGATCGAGAGACATTCAAGCAGGCTACAGTGAATCAGGCGCTAGAACTTATGAGGAGAAGACTAGTAAAAGATGAATAACTATTATTATTCCCCATCATCGCCAATGGCTTCGACTGGGCATCCTTCCATGGCTTCGCGGCATAGCTCTTCGTCCTCTTCATTATCGGGCTGTTTGGTGACAAATGAATAGCCACCATCATCGTTGCGGGTGAAGCAGTTAGGGGCAGTTTCGCGGCACAAATCGCAATCTATGCACTCTTCGTCTACGTAAAACTTTCCCTTAGCGTTATCCTCGTATTTATTGTCAATGTCAGCCATAGCAAAAAAACAGCGGGCACTTATTAACGAACTAAACTGTCTGATTCAAGCGTCATTGCCTATTATTTCAATAAATTTTTTACAGGTGAAATTGATCTTAATTGGGAGGTAACACTGGAAAAAATCTCAATAGTCTCCAAAATTTCAGTTTCGGTCGAAGCAGTTCCTATGCCCCAGAGTGTTGTTCCACGAGCCAAATCTGCCTTTCTTCCTATGGCGGTAAGAGACGGTGGTATTTGCATGGACTTTGTGGTGCAGGCAGATCCGGCGTGAATAGCTACTCCACGTAGATCCATTGCTAGTGCTTGGCCTTCACCTTCAACGCCTTCAGTGCTGAGGCTCAAATGGTGAGGAAGGCGTTCAGAGCCTGGTTCTGGCCCATTCAAGTGTATGCCTTCGACTATTTGCCTAATTCCGTTTAGCAGTTGTTGTTGTAATTTGGTTGTATGATTGAATCGTTGATCAAATTCGCTGATTGCTCGGATTGAGGCTATGCCTGCACCTACAATAGCTGCGACATTTTCTGTTCCGGCTCGCAACTCGTTTTCTTGCATCCCTCCGTGGATCAATGGTTCGACTGGTGTGCATCTTTTCTTATATAGAACACCAACACCTTTTGGTCCGTAGAAACGATGAGGTGCTAGTGCGAGTAAATCTACTCCAAGCTGCTGAACATCTATTGGCAACCAGCCACCGCTTAATGTGGCGTCAATGAACAATGGGATACCGCGTTGCCCGGTGAGTGTTGCGGCTTCAGCGATAGGTTGGATAATCCCTAGGTCATGGTTTGCTTGGTGTAAAGCAACTAGTACGGTGTTATCTCGTATTGATTGTGACAGTTCGTTGAGATCGAATCTGCCTTGGTTATCTACATTGATTTTGGTGCTTTCGAAACCTTGTTTTTCGAGCCAAGCAATTGAGCCAACGACGGCAGGGTGTTCGATGTTAGTTGTGACAATATGATTGCCGAAACGTCTATTAGCCAATGCAGAACCTTTGACTGCATGGTTAATGGCTTCTGTACCACTAGAGGTGAAGATAATCTCTTCAGTATTAGAAGCGTTAACGAGCTTAGCTAAGCTTGAGCGAGCTTCATCTATAGCGTCACGTGTTTCTATCCCCAGCTGGTTAAGTGAATTGGCTGATCCAAAGCGTTCTTTCAACCAGGGCTCCATCAACTCAAATACCTCAGGGAGGGGCTTGGTTGTAATGAGATGATCGAGATGAATCATAAGGTTTGAAACGCGATGTTAGATTTATTTATTGCGAGTATTGAAGGTGCGACTATGACTTCGGTCGGGAATATTGATTGTATATTTCTTACCGTTTGGGGCAACTGACATATGGATATGGTGTGCATCGCAATCTTTTGTAAGATTAGCAATAAATTTTTCATCTGTGTTATTTTCAATATCTGATCTGAGATTTTTATGTAGTTGATACATTACTTTGATATTCGCGCTATTCAATGCTGCAAAAGTGGCAGCTCCACAGCCTTTAGTTACGCCGTTGTTCATTACAGAGACAGTTGGATTAAGACTTTGGATAAAGACTGCATTGTTGCTGTAATCAAGACCATGATGGTTTACCTGATATACATCCACTGTGCCGACTCGGTTTATTGGTGTGACTAAACGTGCTTCTGTATTTTGAGTTAAATCGCCTCCATCCCAAAAACGAAAGTCACCAAGTTCTACAATCACAGCTATGCTATTTGCATTGTCAGAGGTGTCCTCTTTAATCCACTTTACTTTTTCGGCTAGAGGATTAAGTGATGACCCTTTTGGGGGGGCTATAAATTTTTTCATTGCAGCTATGCATTGAATACGTACCTCGGGTTGATTCTCTGTTTGTTTGAGCGGTAGTTTGATTCCAGGTCTGATTACATTCCTTTTTTTAACCTGCATGCTCCGGTATGGTTTGATACGTAAAAGGAAAGATGAGTTAGCATTCCCATCTGGATCACGTTTTGGAATACCATTGTCCCAGACATTTTTTATCGGCATTTTTTGTTCTAGTTCAGCGGCTCCACCAAAGTGATCTATGTGAAAATGAGTGGTAATCAAGTGGTCGATTTGTTTTACACCTGCAATTTCTGTTGCCACCTTGTGAATACGACTTGGATCTCTATCACCTGGGAGACCTGTGTCTATAAGGATTGATTCTCCTGCAGGAGTGACGATCAGCGTGCCTCCTCCTCCTTCCACATCGACCCAGTATACATCTAGGGTCTTCGAGTCTTTCGCATGAGTGAAGCCTGTAATTAGTAATACAGTTGCTAGAGCCGTAGATTGAATGATGGATTTAATTTTCATTATAATGTCGTGCCCAAATGCTGACGGAAGGGTTGATTGGAGGCAAACCTGTTATTGCTTCTGGATAAAAAGACAAAAAACAACCCCGTTTCAATTTGGAAAACGGGGCTAAAATTCGAGTTAATTAAATGCTTGTTTAGCCAAGTTTGAGAATTAGGCCCCGATGAGCTGTATGCCATATGTTCATGGCTTCGCGGAGTTCTTCGACCGTTTGTTCCACCTTTTGTTGCAATTCAGCCAATTGTTCTCGTGTGGATTCAAGTTTTTGCCGAACCGCTTTCATATGTTCTTTAGTGGCTTCCTCCCAAGCTTCATGAGCTTTGTTGAGTTGTTCTTGTGCGTCAGTAAAAAGTTTTTGAGTTTTCTCGCAGATGTTCTGCTCGTGCTTTTCAAGTCGAACAGCGATGCATCGTTGCTTTTGGTAAATCTCTGCCATTGCGATAGTTTCGTCGGATACTCGACGTAATTTGGATGCGAGACCGACTTTTTCCAAAATACGAATAGTCCACTTAGTAGGATCAAATTGCCAAGATTTCACACCATTTCGGTAGTCATGTTGAAATTCGTGATGGAAATTATGGTATCCTTCTCCAAAAGTGAAGAGTGCCATGACCCAGCTATCTTTGGCGGAGCATTGGTCTGAATAGGGTTGGCGGCCGACGGTGTGGCAAAGGCTATTAATGAAAAAAGTCATGTGATGTACTGCGACAAGTCGAGTAACGCCTCCGATCATCAGTCCAGCTGCTGCACCTAGGCCGCCCTCAACAAGATAGCCAATTAAGGTTGGAAGACCAAAGCCTACGATGAGCCCTATGGCGGCCCACCACTTATGTTGGAAACGAACCAGCGGATCTCTTTTTAGATCATTGACATTTGTTAGAGGTGATTCTCCTCCAATTGGTCGCGTCATTATCCATCCCATGTGGGCGAAAAAGAATCCTCTTTGAATATTGTATGGATCGTCCTCATCATCGGTGTGCTTGTGGTGACGTCGATGGTCAGAGCACCATTCTAATGCTGAATTCTCCATGGCCGTGGCTCCAAAAATCAGAGTGAGTAATCGGACTGGCCAACTTGCTTTGAAAGACAAATGTGAGAAAAGCCGATGATAGCCGAGTGTGATGCTTAATCCTGATGCAATAAACATTCCGACAAACATACTCCCATGTAACCACCAGTTAATCTGTCCACCATATTGGTAAACAAAAATTGGTAGACCAATGAAGGCGGTTAACAGTGTGCCAATTAGAAATGCGGAGTTCGTCCATCTGACGTTACGCAGAAAATGGGCGGAATTCATGTCCTTGTTGTTTGGCGGCTTAGGGCTCTAAGCCGCAAAGGCCAGAAAATTAGTCTGTAGTTGTGTTATGGCAACTCATTTTTCTATAAATTTTATATATTTTAAGCGGAACTTTCTTCATTTGTGTGGTTTTGTTAGATTTTGCTTATGGTTTTGTTTAGGGCGTTTTGTAAGATTTGTTTTTTTATATTAGTAGTTTCACTATTTACAATTGGTGAAGTTACAGCTGGAAAGCGGCCCAATGTTCTTTTTATAGCCGTGGACGACTTAAATAACGATTTAGGATGTTATGGTCATCCGCTCGTACATTCGCCAAACATTGATCGATTAGCCAAACATGGTATTCAATTTGACCGAGCTTATTGTCAATACCCAGTCTGTAATCCTAGCCGCTCATCGCTAATGACAGGCTTGTATCCCGAACAGACTGGAGTGCTTTCGAATGCTGGTGTGTTTCGGAAGCGCCATCCTGATTTACCCACTCTTTCTCAGCATTTTATTGCCAACGGCTATTTCGCCGCGCGAGTGGGAAAAATTTATCATTATGGTGTTCCGTTGCAGATTGGCACTTCTGGTGAGGACGACGAGTTATCGTGGAATCGTGTAGCAAACCCAATTGGTATTGATCGTACTCAATTGGAGCCGGTCTCTACACTAATGAAGGGTAAGTACGGTGGTACTATTTCTTGGCGTATAGTGGAAAGTAAGGATGAAGATCACACTGATGGCAAAGGTGCGGTTGATGCGATTGAAATCATGAAGGAGCATCACCCAGATAAAACTGGCAAACCATTCTTTTTAGCGATGGGGTTTTTCCGGCCCCACACCCCTTATGTTGCTCCAGCACACTATGCTAAATTATATCCTCTGGAGAAGATTGTGCCTTTAATGGAGAAGGCTGGTGACCGAAATGATATCCCATCATTGGCGCTGCATGATAGGCCTCATCAACGGGAGCTTTCTGTTTCAAAGCGAAAGGAGATCATTCAGGCCTACTATGCATCTATCTCACTAATGGATGCTTGTGTTGGGAAACTAATGGATGCTCTAGATGAATTGAAACTAACCGAAAACACTATCGTAGTTTTCTTTTCAGATCATGGCTACCATCTCGGGCATCATGGTCTTTGGCAAAAGAGTGATCTCTTTGAAGGGAGCGCGCGAGTTCCAATGATTATATCGGTGCCCGGGGCAAAACCGGTCGGGAAAAAATCGGCTTCATTGGTAGAATTAATTGATCTTTATCCAACTCTTTCCGAGCTTTGTGGTTTAGATAAGCCAAGACACTTAAAAGGTAAAAGTCTTGTCCCTATCTTAGGGGATTCAACAAAAAGTGTGCGGGAGGCTGCATTCACCGTTACTCGTGCACGCGGAAAATCGCCCAAAAAATTATTTGGGCAGAAACCGTTGGGTCGAACGATTCGCACCGCTCGATATCGCTATACCGAGTGGGGTGAAGATGGGAAACACGGTGTGGAGCTTTACGACTATAAAACTGATCCAGATGAGTACATCAATTTAGCCAGACGCAAAGGTAACGAGTCGCTTTTGAAATTAATGCAAACCAAATTGCATGCTACTCGTTCCTATACTCGATGAACTTGTTCAAGCAGCCAGATTAATTGTTTCCAGGAGTAGAATTTTTCATGAATCTGAAGAAATCAGATCCAGTCGAAAGAATAAGCGTATCTTTTTCCGACAAGGTGTTTTCATAGGTCTCCATCGTTTTTAGGAATTCATAGAATTCCCTTGATTCTGTACTTTGATTGAATGCCTCGGCATAGATAGCGACAGCTTTAGCATCAGCCTCACCTTTGATTTGTTGTTGCTGTAAATAAGCTTCTGAAGTGATTGTCTTTAGCTCACGTTTCTGTTCACCCATAATTTTTGCGGCCTCCCCGTCGCCTTCTGATCGGAACTTATTCGCGATACGACTTCTTTCAGATATCATTCGCTCGAAAATCTTTGAGCGAACTTCTTGTGAGTAATTTATTCTTTTAAAACGGAAATCGAGCAGTTCGATACCAAACTCACTCTTCAGATTGGGGCCGGCATTATCCAGTACCTTTTGAGCTAGAGCAGATCGTCCATCTTCAAATGGTTTCAATTGGGACTCGTCATCAAGCAGTTCAGTTTCTTGAACAACAACTTCACGTTGTCGGGAACGAATAACTTCCACTAGATTATTTGCAGCTACAACAATCCGCGCTTCACCGTCGAGAATATCGTCAAGTCGTCCCTGAGCACCAATTTCATTTTGAACCTTCTCGAAAAATAGTTTGGCATCAACAATGCGCCATCGTGCGTAGGTATCAATAAATATGAACAACTTGTCCTTCGTTGTAACTTGATTAGGGTCACCATCCCATTCTAGGTATCGTTTCTCAAACTTATGAACTTTTTCTATGAATGGTATTCGAAAATAAAGCCCAGCTTCATTTTTTTCACCAGTCTTCTCAGGGCCATTGATGGGGCCTCTAACAATCTTTCCAAATTGTGTGATAAACACTTGTTTGGTTTCATCAACAATATAAACCGATGAAAACGTTATTATTATAAGAATGAAAAGAACAATCCCGAGGATGATAGATGATAATTGCTTCAACATTATTTGCCTCCAGTATTAAGGTTTAGTAGTGGAAGAAGCCCTTTGGCTTCTTCGTCTATGATAATTTTTTTTGGTCCGGTATTTGTTGCGGTATTAAAAACCTTACCTATGGTTTCAAGGTAAATTCTTTTACGTGTCACTTCTGGTGCTAGTTTGTAAGCAGTAAACACCTGCTTGAATAAATCTGCATCACCTTGTGCGTTATTGACTCGTTCAACAGCGTAGCCTTTGGATTCTTCGATGACCCGTGCGGCATCACCTTTCGCCTTGGGGATGACTTTGTTGAATTCTGCCTGAGCCGCATTGATTTTTTGCGAGCGCTCCTGTTGTGCCTGATTAACATCTTGCCAAGATGCCTTAACAGATTCTGGAGGGTTAACATCTTGCAATATTACTTCTTCCAGTTTGATTCCCAATTCGTATTGATCAGCTAAACTTTGAAGTTTGTCCTTTACCTCTTGCTGGATTTCACTACGACCGGAAGTGAGGACTTCGTTGATCGTTCGATCACCAATAATTTCACGCATGACTGCTTCGTTCATTGCTCGAAATGTTTCATCCGCATTTCGAACTTTAAAGAGATAGTTATAAGCGTTGGCTACAACATACTGAGTGGACCATTCTACGTTGGCTATATTTAGGTCGCCGGTGACAATAATTGAGGTATCTGCTTGGTTCCTGTTTTGTCTAGCGTAAAGAGTTCTTTGTCCTGCAGATTGAGTGGAAAAACCGAACTCCTCCTTTTGCATGGTTGTGACTTCGACTATCTGGTGTCTGTCTATTCCAAATGGCAATTTGAAGTGTAAGCCTGTTTCCGTGATAGGCTGGCCGGTATATTTGCCAAACCTTAAAACTATTGCGTGCTCTCGTGGGTCTACTTTGAAAAAACTAGTATACAACCCTACTGCTATTAGCCCAACAGCGATGCCCCCAATAATCATCTTGTTAAGCGCTGCCGGATTGATCCGGATTTCATTTGGAAAATCAACCATATTTCTAAAACGGAGATTGTTATCGTGCTTGTTGGCAGTTGCAAGGTTAACCGCGCTTAGAGCTAAAAAACCAAGAAGCAGTCAGTCCGAAAAGAAATATTGAAAGTGTTCCGATAACCGTAATCATATTGGCATGGAACGGACTGCTCATCCAGCCGAGCTCTTCCTTCAAAGCTGGTGAAAAGGTCATCCATAGAATCACCAGTACGCCAATGGTTGCGCCGATGGCTGCTCCGGCATTGTTAGCCCGACGACTTATGAATCCGAGTAGGAACAACCCCAGCATTCCTCCTGCAAAAACTCCGCTTATTTTCCACCAAACGTCGAGTATGCTTTTAACGCCCATCATTGCTAAAGCGACACCAGTCCCAATTAGGCCGAATAAAACTGTCATTATTCGTAGAAACCTTAGGCTTTGCGCCTCATTTGCTTGAGGATTTAACCAGCGCCGATAAAAATCTTGGAGTGCAATGGTGGATGAACTATTCAAGCTGGTATCGATGCTGCTCATGGCGGCAGCAAATAGTGCTGCGATTAGCATTCCTGCAAGTCCAGCTGGCATTCGGTTGGCGATAAAATGAGGTAGTATCTTATCACCGTATTTATCGGGTTCTAGCTCCTTTGCTATAAGTTTTATTTTGGTCATCTCTTCGTCTGAACCTTTGGCAAATTCGGGAGATTGCTCTGTTATCAGTTCAGTAGCTTTAGTCATTTTTACTTCTTCTAGAAGATCGGGATTAGCCTGATAATAGGAGAAGAGAATTGAGCCGATAAAGAAAAACATAAGCGCAACTGGCATGTACATCAGTGCGCCCATCCAGACGGAGCGCCCAGCTGCCTTTTCGGAATCAGCTGCATGATATCGCTGTACGAAATTCTGGTCGATACCGAAATTGGTTAGGTTTATGAAGATGCCGTACATCAAGACCACCCATACTGTTGAATCTGCTAAACTTAGGCTGCTAAATTCTCCTAAATTAAATTTGCCAGCTTCACTAGCAATAGAAATTGCGTTCTCTGCTCCGCCCGGCATGTCAGTGAGAATCAACCCAACGACAAGAATTGCTCCAATGGTTAGAATGATACTTTGAATTGCGTCTGTCCATATGACGGCTTCAATTCCTCCAAGTAGGGTGTAAAGCGTTACGGCAAAGCCCGATACGATGATAATAGTTTCAAGTTCCCAGCCGGTAAGTGCGCTCAGTCCTATAGCAACTCCAAACATGATTGTGCCAACCCTTGAGATTTGCGTTAGGAGATAACATATGACAGCGTATATTCGAGCCCATGGTCCGAATCTTTTTTCGAGATGTTCATATGCGGATAGGCCTGCATTTTTGCGATAGAACGGAACAAACCATTTAACTGCGATCAATGCTGCAATAGGAATAGATAGACTAAAGACAAAACTGTTCCAGTTGGTGCTGTATGCTTTCCCTGGCACGCCAATGAAAGTATTACTACTTAAATAAGTGCCAAATATCGAAAGGCCGCATACCCAGCCGGGAAGCGAGCGGTTTGCTACTGTGAAACCCTCAACGGTAAGGCTACGTTTTCGGAAATAAAATCCAGCACCAATCAGTAGTAAAAAGTAGACTACGAGAACGACCAGATCTGTAGTTCTTAGTTGTCCTAGCATCATTGTTTAATTTCGGCCTTTCTCTGATAAGTAACGAATTAGATCAGAGAGATGTTTCTTGCTTAGATTAGCAGTAAGGCCAGTCGGCATTGCTGAACCTAATTGTGATTGTTCGCGGATTTGTTCTTGAGGAATTGTGATTGTTCGCGCTTGAGATAGTGGCCGAAGAATGACGCTCTTCTCCCTTGAACGCTGTTCATAGCCTTGATAGACATCACCACCAATGGTGGTGACCTGCAATAGATTGTATCCCTCTTTAACGTGTCGGCTAGGCCAGATCACTTCTTCAATGATTCGCTCAGGACTGAGTGTGTTGCCGATTGTTTCCAGTTCCGGTCCGATGAAAGGAATACCGTTATTATTTGAGGATTCAATTTTATGACAGGCAGCACATCCTGCAGTGGAGAATATCAATTTTCCGTTTTTAGCATCTCCTTTGGAAGATGCCTTGGCCAAGTTAGAAATATATTCTAATGAATAAGTTGGTACGGTATTTTTTATCCCGGCTACTTTACTCAAATAATTCATCAGATTGGTATCGCTACTACCGATTGATTGCAGTTTAACCAGTGTTTTAGCTGCTGAAGTTTTATCGAGATTGCTTTTGGTCAGCGCTTTCATCAGAGCTTTGCTTCCAGATTCTCGATTCAAAAAGATATACAATACTTCATCTTCTGGTTGTCCTTCGGCAATCATATCGGCGCCTAGTTTTGCAGCTTCTGATAGATTCAGCCTAGCAAGGCTTTCAAGTCCAGCTATCTGTAGTGTTCTTGATTCTTTGTTATTGACCATGCGGATCAATTTTTTTGTATCCACTCCTTCTAGCTTTCCTAATGCTAGGACTGCTGCCAATCGCGTTGCATCGCTTGCCGTTTTTTTGAAGGCCAGAGCTGAGATTGAGTCTTTTAGTTCTGAAATTTTCCATTTTGCTATCAAGTTAAGTGATTGCACTCGCATTGAGTCATTCGTCCCGTTGAGTGCTGTTTGTAAAATTACCTGTGAGTTGCCCTCTGGTTTTTTATTCGATTGGGAATTGATTAGAGCTGCCCATGCTGCCGTTTGGCTTGCTATTGATGAATGGAAAGATGGTTCGAAAATTCTTTTTATTTCACTCGGCCCACCAAGGGAAGCGATACCACGAAAGATTCCAGATAAACCGTTATCATTGATACTGTTTGACTTTGCCAAATTTAGCAGTTGAGACAGAATTTTTTTAGAGCCACCTTTTTCCAGTACAGCAAGCATTGAACTGGTATCGTCTTTAAAGTCCAAGGCGCCGTCTGTAAGGCCATTCATCCAGTTTAGTTCTTGATGTCGTACCGCTTGGGTGAATGCATAGTCAATCCACTTGTCTTTAGAATGTCTTGTTACTGCCTGTGCCGCAAATTGAATTACTTTAGCCTTTGGGATTTGACCGCAGGCGAGAATTGCTTCAAGTCGGACTAAAGGATGAGGGTCGTTTGCTGCTTGAGCTAGCAGTTTGTTTGTACTTGGCAATCGATCCTGCCAACGCCCCAAAATTCTTGTCGCAAAGGCTCGGGCCTTATGGTTTTTTAGATTGATAACCTGCTTTAGTAACTTATGACTAGGAGCTTCAGCAATTGC
The DNA here is from genome assembly GCA_030747605.1 of Verrucomicrobiota bacterium. GTDB lineage: Bacteria > Verrucomicrobiota > Verrucomicrobiia > Limisphaerales > UBA1096 > UBA1096. The sequence goes on from JASLKL010000014.1 coordinate 26,644, forward strand.
GCAAAGCGCCAATGCTTCAAATAGATTTCTATCGTAGTTTGGATCGTCTTTATTTATTTGGCTAACCCAAATTTCTGCTATCTGTCGAACCTGTATGCCTTTACGTTTATTGAGTTCAAATTTTGCCTGTTGACGTGTCCAGCGTTCAGGTGCCTTGAGCATGTTGAGCAGTTGGCTAGTAGAAGCCTTTGAAAATATAGGTTTAGGGGCGATTGGGTTTTTTTTGTATGTGACCCGCCAGATTCTTCCGTGGTGTAGATCTCTAGTCGGATCTCGAAAGTAATCATCTTGATGGCAGATTACATTGTTGTAAAAATCTGCAATGTAAATGGCGCCGTCCGGCCCCATGCGTATGTCGACAGGGCGAAATTTTCGATGATTGGATTTTAGTATCGCATCTTTCCAGTCCAGTTTAAAACCAGATCCGTTGGGACGTAGTGAAAATCTCTTAACGGTGTTAGACTTGAAGTCGTTGATTACGAATTGGCCGCGCATAGATTTTGGCATGTTGCGTCCGTTTATCATCTCAACTCCGCAATAGCCACCAGGATTACCGATTCGATCGAGGCGCAAACGACGCTTGGCTGGGATCGAAGCGGGTGTCAGATATGTGATACCACCAGCACCATCGACTACGAGTGACTGACCCCAGTTATCAAATACCACACCCCATGGGTTGCCAGGCCCCATAAAATCATCCAGAAGGCCATGTAGTTCAAGTCGTCCAGGACGAAGTCGGTACACTCCAGCTTGATAAAGTGAAGATATTCCCCAAGGCGTTTCCACGCGTGATTCGATGCCGTCGCCTTGACAAAAGAATAACTCGCCGTCCGGACTCCATGTAAATGAGTTCATGGCTTGATGTGAATCGCCGGTTCCGAATCCACTTAAGATCACTTTGCGTTCATCGGCCACACCATCCCCATCGAGATCTCGCAGAAAAAGAAGATCGGTCGATTGTCCTACATATATTCCGCCGTTGGCCGTTTCCAAACCGGTGGGGATATTTAATCCATCAGCAAAAACGGTCGAATGATCTGCTTGGCCATCACCGTTTGTGTCGGTGAGTAGGATTATTTTGTCGTTAGGAATTTCACCTGGCTTTAGATGTGGGTATGTCCAAGTGCAAGCTACATACATCCTTCCCTCAGAATCCCAGCGCATAGTCAGGGGGTTTTCCACGCCGAGTTTTTCCGAGGCGAACAGATTTACCTCGAAACCTTCGGCTGGTCGAAATTCTTTCATTTCCTCTTCTGACGAAAGCGCTGAGGTTGGTGGTGGCAGTGAGATTTGTCGGGCTATCTTGGGCTTAGTCACGCCTTTGGCAACGGCAGTAATATTTTTTTCTGCTGCATTGATTAGATCTGGAATCTGGTCGCGTTCATCGCGTATACTGGGAATATTTTTTTGATTGCCGATGCTAAATACGCGTCGATTGTCGTCGCCGAATAGGCATTTCCAATTAGCTGGACGCCAGTAGTCAAACCACAGCCGGTGTTTCTCGCGAACCGAGACTAGTAAATCATTTAGTCCTTCAAAGCCTTTGGGCCGTTCGATGCCAAGTGATGAAGCGATTTGTAACGCAAACTTTGCTTGGTTATCCGGGGCAATATGCAGTCCGTTTGTTGTGAACTTCTCTTCGTTATCAGTGAATAAATCAACAAATATCGCGTCGTGATTTGATGCAGCTGTACGTAGTTCTTTTACGTAATGCGACAAGTCGGAATTTCGATCTCTTAGGTCGGGGTAAAGTGGGTTTTTTGATTGCTCAAATTTTGTTGGTGAAATGACAATCAATTTCCGACCTTCTCCTCGGAGTCGGCCGAATAACTTATTACTAGACTGAATGAATGCTTTAAGGCCTTTGATGCCGGCAAATGTTTCGTTTTTCCCAAGTTGAATTATTACCACCGTAGCCTTTAGATTGTTCAGTTGGGTTTCCAGATTGCCGAGTCCCTTGATGCCTCGGAAGCCTCCGCTACGCCAGCGTTCGGTTTCGGTGCCAAGTGCGAACACCGTGTCTGCCTCCCACGACATATCGCGAAACTTGGGTGTCTCTTTACGAAAATGCCAAGTTAGAAGTGTCTCTAAATGGCCGCTGCGTTGCGCGCGTACCATGTCCGTCCCGCCGATAAATACAACAACGTCGTCTTTGTCTAGGCTGATTGAAGGCTCTGCTGCGAACGCTACAATGCTTGTAATCGACAGTAAAAGAAAAGAAAGCAATCTCACATTCTGGAAAGGTTACAGCGCTAATTGAGCCACAGTTGGCTTAAGGAAACGAGCTTGATTTGCGTGTGTTTTAGAGATCAACGTCGCCTGCGTTTCGGTGGAGCAGAACGTTCTTGTAGCCAAAGTATATCAGCGTTTTTTGGTGAGGGTA
>JASLKL010000150.1 GCA_030747605.1 Verrucomicrobiota bacterium
GATGTTGTAGAGGATTTTGTCGAAGGCGTAGAGGATAATCTGCCTTATGTGACTGTCGCAGAAGCTGCTTATGCCTTAGTTTACGCACACAAAGAGTCAGGACTAATTCCAAATCATATCAACCACATTGGCCGAGCAGATGATTCTGCTTTGGTCCGAGCTGTGTTAATTGAAAACGAAAGAGTACTTTCAGAATACGCTGAACGACATGACTTCGAATGGTCAACGATTACAATCAAACCGTAGCCGTTTCAAAATATAAACTTTCAGGTCTGATAATTAGCCAAGCCGGGAAAAATCAAAATCGGGTCTTTCTAGCAATCTTCCAAATGCGTGAGTTACTACGGACATATAATGCTCCATTAGCAACCGCAGGAGAACACTGAATCATTTCACCCAAATCCATCTTACTAGATATATCACCTTCTGGTGCCGTCAAGTCGACAACCTGTGCCACCCCTTCTTCACTGAATACGTAAAGATGATTGTCTGCAACAACCGGCGAACCACCAAAAGGCCCATCCAAACGTAATTGCCAGAGGCGTTTGCCGCTATCTATATCTGCACAGGCAAGCACACCTGCGTTATTGAGACTATAAATATGATTCCGATATGCCAACGGACTGGCTGTGCCAGGACGCAACCGTCCAGAACGCCACTTCTGCTTAAACGATTTCCCATCTTTGGATAACTCAAGCGCCGTCAAACCTTGAGATGGGACATATAACATGTTCCCTTTTAGTGCACTTGAAGGGATTGTCGAGGCACCATCGGAATAATGCCAAACAACATTTCCACTGTCAGGATCTATAGCATGGATACCTTGCCCGGATTGCAAAAATACCTGCTCTTTCCCAGACTTATTTTTATGGACTGTGGCGGTAGTCCAATTGGCAGATTTTGGTCTATTAATTTTCCATAGATTACTACCGCTACCTCTATCCAATCCAACAACAAAAGACTCACTATCGTTCTCTACCTGTGTCACAAGAATTCCATTGGCCAACACCAATGAAGAAGCCATGCCTAGACTATTGCGTGCATTCGGATAATCCACAGTCAAACCACGCAACCATTTCAATTTACCGTCTAGATCCAAACAAAAAAGATCATTAGATGAAAAAATTGCAAAGAGTGATACTCCATCGGTCACAGGAGTTGGTGCTGCAATACTAGTCTTTGAATGACACATTGTGCTACCCATCGCCCAAAATTGACGATGCCAAATGACTGAACCATCGATAGAGCTCAAGCAAAGAATTTGCAATCTATCCTGTCGTGTTCCGCCGCTGGCCGTGACAAAAACTCGATCACCCACCACCAAAGGGCTAGAAAGCCCCTTGCCTGGCAAATCGACTTTCCAAGCAATATGCTTTTCTATATCAAGCTTTACCGGTAAACCAACCTCATCCGAAACACCATTACCAAACGGCCCACGAAAGCCGGTCCAATCTCCTGCCGAAACTCTTCCAGCAAGAATAACTAACCCGATAATCAACAAATGCTTTTTCATTATTTTAAAATTATTTTGCTACAACTTTTGCATCAGTTTTACTAATAGAATGAATCGCTGTCCCGGTTGAATCGCAAACACGCAATTGGAATTGCCATTGCACTGTCCATTCCTCTTTTTGCTCGTTTTGGCAGGCCTTTACTAAAATAATATTAGTCCCTTTATTAAGCTGAACCGGCAGCTTGTATTGATCAATCCGCATGCCGCGATGATATTCATCTCGACCAAAAACCAACTTACCATTTAACCAAATCTTCCATGCGTTTTTACATCCTAAACGCAACTCTGCAGGTCGATCAGATGTCGATATAAAAGTCGTTCGCGCATAACCAGTTACCTCTTTCAATGCTCCATATGGTTCATTGAAATCAACCATACCGTACTCGTCGTCTGTCGCATATTGTTTCCAAGTAACATTTTCATCGATCCCTTTGTATTCAGTATCTAAAGCAAAGTTCTTTTCAGGTCCAAACACCTCATCAAATCCAGCTCGATCCTTATTATGAAACGGCCCAACAAGATTCCAATTAGTTAAAAACCCGAAATGTTGTGTTAGATTTACATTGCGTCCAAGCTCTCTCAATTCTGATGCAATAGTTTGAATCTGATCTAAATCCCGCGCCGCATCTAACGCCTGCCTATAGATAAGAACAGCAGCCGGCTTTTTATTCTCCTTCACCAGACCACTAGCCTGAATAAGTAACCTTGAAATTGCCTCACGACGAAGATCCACACTGGGATCCCCTAATAAACCAGGGATTAATCGATTAGCCACTTCAGCGTCAGTCCGCCTGATTAAATCAAATGCCATCGCCCTAGGTTTAGTATCGTGACTTTTATTTAACAAAAACTCACCCAGCTCAATCAATGGCAAAGACCCACCTTCTTCTAGAATCTTATTAAAAATTACCTCAATAGCTCCACGAAGATAATTGGCTGCAAAAGGATTAGCTCCATCCATCGCAGAAAGCAGAGCAGGAATTGTCTCCTTGCCACTATTGGACAAGTATTCCATCGCTTGGCTAGCAGCGATATTCCCCTTCCCTTCACCGCCAACATTGCGAAGAGTCGCCACCGACTTGGCAAACTCATCATTAGCAGATTGGCCGAACTCAAAATTCCCCAATCCAGCCACCAAAAGCGCTAATACAATCCGGGTGTGTTTCACAAAACAAAAAATACCTTTTTCATCAAATTGACGAAAGCTTTTTGAAGTAAACACCAAATATATGGTCTTACTAACTTAAAAAAAAGAGCAGCCAACCGGCTGCTCCTCGTAAAATGATTTACTTGTTCGTTACAAAATCGATTATTTTTTCTTAATCCCAGTTGCCGACTTTGGAGCAGGCTTTTTACCTCGTTGCCCATCTAGATTCGCATAGAGATCCTCCTTGGTCAGCTTGGACGGAACACCATCCTTTGGCACCTTAGCCTTCGCTACCCAAAGAATTGCGTTTAGTACGGTTTTCCTAAAATCATCGTTACCCCAGTTCAAATGATTGTGCCCACCAGTAAAACCAAACCCTCGACCTCCATCCTCACGACGATAAGCCCAAGCAACATGCTGGGCTTCACCAGCAGCAACCGCCTTTCGGACATTCGGATTACCACTGTGTGCGCCATCACCTCGCTTCATCGTTTCCTTTGGTGGAACATCGCTTAAAATTGGAATCAGCTTGCCCTTATTGTCACTACGAAATCGCATATGAAAGTACCATTCGTCATTAGCCTTGAAGGGCTTTACCCCCCGAGTGATTGGGTGCTTAGGCAGTTTAGTAAAATTACCTACCCAATGCGGATTAACTGACCAGTGAGTCTCAAAACAACCTCCCTGCCAATCAAGAAACTCCTTGTTTCCCTTATTAGTAGTAGGTTCGACAGCATAGTGAATAGTAAGAAAACCAGCTCCTTTTTTCATTATTTTGTCTAGCTTCTCTAGATTATTTCCTTGGATCGCCGGATGCCTACCTCCCCCATCAGCATAAATGACTATTGCATCCGCATCCTCAAAAACCGATTCGTCACTTGGCCAACCATTCAGTTGAACGATTGCAGTGACTTGTTTCGAAGCACCTTCGTTTAAGCACTTGGCCAAAAGTTGAATCCCAGCATTGTGTTCGTGTGATAGTAGGCCGTGGCTCTGTTTACCAGCAATCATAACCACCTTTTTAGGCGCGGCAGATGCTCCACAAGCCATTCCAATCACACAGGCGATCGCAAGTAGTTTTCTCATTTAACTAAATCCTAATGGACAGCTTATTTCTTAGCATTGCCCTTTTTACCGGCCCCGGATTTACGAACGCGCTTAGGTAATTCCTTGATGCGCATATTCTTGAATTGAATGTTCATTGGAGGCCCGGCATGAAGTTGCAATGCAAGCAAACCGTCGGCACGACGTGTCTTTTTGTCTCTATCAATTACTTGGGTGGTTTTCACGCCATTAATGTACTGCGTCAAATTGTAACCACGTGCAACGATACGATAACTATTCCATTGTTCCTTTTTAATTGCCTTAGCAACATCAGCATCCTTGGAAAACTCCTCTTCTTTCTTCTTCAATTTACCATCGTCGCCCAAGGTCAATGTAGTTTTCTTACCTCGCAAAGAAAGGATGCCTCGAAACGCTTCTCCGTAGCAGATTCCGGAAAAAGTTGGGCCAGAATCAATGTCGGCCTGATATCCACCAATACGCCACTTATCAGCACCATTCTTAAGCTTGAAACTTCGGTACTGGATACCACTGTTGCCACCGACAATCTTGTAATCTAAACGTAAATCGAAATCTCCAGTTTTGCCCCCATTCCAAATGATGAAGGTGTTGCCTTTGGTTGGATTTTCTTTAGTGGTCTTACCTGAAATAGACCCGTCTTCAACTGACCAAAATTTGGGATCACCATCCCAACCATCCAAAGTTTTACCATCGAAGATCGATTTAAACCCCTTCTCGGCAGCGACCGCCTGGCTGACAAATGCAAATGCCGCAAGGCCCAATAGTGTAATAATTTTTTTCATGATTTAAATTTAGCTTACTTAAAGGCTTTCTTCAAAAACTTGAGCCCTTTCGTGGCGATCTCTTCACGAGTTGGTTCCATCTTACGCCATATAGCCGCTGCACGAGCGATCACCTTTACATCTGTCGTAAACGATTCAATAACAACGTCGCCCTTATATTTGACAGACTTCAGCGCTGCCACTATCGGCTTCCAGTCAATATGATCGTTTCCAGGAGTCCCTCGGTCACTACCACAAGCATGGAAATGCCCTAGGTGTTTACCAGCAGCTCGAATTGCCTTGGCCTGATTCTTCTCCTCAATGTTCATGTGGAACGTATCGAGGTGGAGTTTTAGTGCAGGACTACCAACAGCCTTAATAAGGCGAAGACCCTTTTCGCATGTATTTAAAAAGTCAGTCTCAAAACGGTTCAAAGGTTCAACACAAATTACTTTACCACGATCCTCAGCGTACTTGGCGAGCACCTTGAGATTCTTAACTACAAGGGCAAATTCTTTCTTCTGATCTTTGGGCTCAACAGCATCGGCCTTACCAACTACAGAATAAACTGGACCGATCAGCGATGGGCAATCGAGATTCACCATGTGGTCTATAAGTGCCTTACAATACTTCATGGCCTCACGCTGATCCTTGGCTGATCCTCGGAAATCACGGCCAGGCCCCATACAGGCGCATACCGAACCGCAAGCCAACCCAGCACGATCAAGCCCAGTCTTAACCTTAAGTGAGTCAATATGCTCTGGTGCCTCAATAGGAAGTTCAACTGTGTCAAATCCCCATTTTTTGAATTTAGAAAAAAGACGAGTACTCTGTGTCGTGAATGGCGACACAAACAAAAATGAATTAATGCCAAATCTCATGATATAATTGCGTAAGAAAAGAAACTACGGAAACCAAACCTCTGGTTCAATGCCGAAATC
>JASLKL010000151.1:0-383 GCA_030747605.1 Verrucomicrobiota bacterium
GTAACGGGTTAGCAAAAGAATCGGCTAAAGAGATGGAAAGCTATGGAGTTCATATGGCTGATTCTGGTACAGATAATTTTGATCGAGATTTTAATTTAAGTCTTCTTTCATCTGATCAAGATGTCATTTACGAGATAGAGGAAGCACTGAAGAGAATTGAGAAAGGAACCTTTGGGTTATGCGAATTAACAGGCAAGCCAATCCCATTACCTCGACTGAATGCTATTCCTTGGACTCGTTTTCGTGTAGATGCTCAGTCGGAACTAGAACGTTATGGTGCGCTGCAGAGTCGATCACTTGGTCAGCTAGGAAACATTGCTTCGCCTGGAGCCCAGGTGAAGGACAAAATAGAAGGGGATTTCCCTGATCCCAAGACAGCAAAA
>JASLKL010000151.1:393-5356 GCA_030747605.1 Verrucomicrobiota bacterium
AATGCACGGAAGCTAAAGAGGCCGGCAAGCCGGTCTCGCGTTACATGGCTCAGCGCAATAAGAAGACTCAACCAGATCGGTTGGAGATGAAAAAGTATAACCCTAATATGCGCCGTCATACGCTTCACCGCGAAATTAAATAACATGCCAAAGAAGAACGACAAGAATAAGAGGAATAACAACACGACACAGACGCGTACGCCTCGTCCAAGACCGAAGGTGGATTTTACTATCGATAAGTTGGACTATCGTAATACAGAGCTGTTAGAGACATTTGTAACAGGCCATGGTCGTATTTTACCCCGTAAATACACAGGATTACCTGCGCGTTATCAACGACGGATGGCTAATGCTATCAAACGCGCTAGGCAGTTACTGTTGATGAAGTAATATTTTTTAACGCCGGATCGTAATGATTCGGCGTTTTTTCTGCTATTTAATTGCAAATGGATTGCAAATGGTGTTCTTACAGTTTGTTTGCTAATTTATTTTTGATAATTGGAACATGATTATAACCCTACTAATTGCTTCTGTTGTAGTAGCAGCATTGACTGTTCTTTGGATTAAGCCGACCGATCGTAACCGACTTAAGTTGTTAATTGCCTTTAGTGGATCATATTTATTATCTATCACTGCTTTGCATCTTTTACCGGAGGTATTCACAAATACAGGAAGAGGAGCATATTTTGGTGCGTTCATTTTGGTAGGTTTTTTTATTCAGGTGATGCTCGAGTATTTATCGGGAGGAATTGAGCATGGCCATGTACATCATGATAAGGGTAGTGCGATACCGATTGCGTTGCTTATTGGCCTCTGCCTCCATGCTTTTCTTGAAGGAATGCCTTTGGTGGATGCTGGGGAAGGTCATTCCCATGATCATAGTCATTCCCATGATCATAGAGGCATGGAAGAGTGGATTACTTTGGGGTATTGTGTTGCATAAATATCCTGTAGCTATGGTATTTCTTTCTATGCTTCTAAATAGTGGGATGGGTAAGCCTAAGGCTTTTGGATTGCTGGTTGTTTTTGGTGCTATGGCTCCTTTAGGGACCCTTTTTGCAGGGGCGGGTATGATTGGGGATTTTCATGAAGAAATTTTAGCAATTGTCGTAGGTATATTCTTGCATGTTTCAACAACGATACTTTTTGAAAGTAGCGAGGGTCATAAGTTTAATGCCCATAAGATGCTTGCTATTACTTTAGGGTTGGCAATTGCAGGTATTGGGATGCTGTTTCATCTTCATTAGTATGCAAACTGAGGAATTACGTTGCTGCGGTGATTTTCATGAGCGTGCAAATTTAGATAAGTGGATCGAGATATTACAATCAACTGGATTGAAACTTACGGCACCTAGACATGTTATTTTGGAGTTTCTTCATAAACAGAGTCATCCAATTACAAACCGTGAGATTTATAACGGAATTTCTAATGATTGTGATCTTGCATCTGTGTATCGATCAATAAATCTATTTATAAAGATTGGGTTTGTGCAGCAATTTGATTTTGGTGATGGTATTGCCCGATTTGAGTTGATTGAACCGGGGTTAGATAGCCATCATCACCATATAGTTTGTACTGATTGTTCTAAGGTAATTGAGATAGACCATTGCTTTCCTAATTCACTAACAGAAACTATCGAAAAACACACTGGATTCAGTCGAATAACTCACAAATTGGAGTTCTTTGGCTTATGTTCAGAATGTAAATAGAAGTTAAAATTATATAAGTGATGCCTTGATGGTCGCTTCTGGGCTTTCAATGCCGAAGCTTACTTTACCGATGGTACTTGCTAGTACGAAATTTACTTTTCCATCGCTGACTTTTTTATCGAGTTTCATTGCCACTAAAAGTTTTTTCATTTCATTTTTGGATAGATGAATCTTTGTTGGCAATCCGGCAGCAGTAAAAAGTGCTTCAATTCGATCAACTTCAGATTGACTGAGCCCGTGTAGGTCACGAGAGATTTTCGAGGCAGCCACTTGGCCTATTGAGATTGCTTCGCCATGTAAAAATTTGCCGTAACTGGAAATCGCTTCAAGTGCGTGTCCGATTGTATGGCCATAGTTAAGAATGGCACGTAGGCCATTTTCAGTTTCATCTTGTTCAACAACATTAGATTTAATTTGGCAACTACGGGCTACGATGTAAGCCAGCTCTTTTGTGTCCAAGGCAAGTAAATCTGACATTTTACGTTCGAGTCTTTTAAAAAGCTTCGAATCCTCGATAATGCCGTACTTAATTACTTCAGCTAATCCAGCACGAAGTTCTCTTTTGGGAAGCGTTCTTATAGTATTAAGATCACATAGTACTAGACGTGGTTGATAAAAGGCGCCGACTAGATTCTTGCCAGCTTTCAAATTTACTCCGACTTTGCCTCCAACTGAGCTGTCAACCTGAGAAAGTAGAGTGGTAGGAACTTGAACAAACCCGATGCCGCGTAAATAACTCGCTGCCAAAAATCCAGCCATGTCTCCGACGACACCTCCTCCAAGTGCCACAATGAATGAGCTACGTTCGATTCGGTGCTTGGCTAGCTTATCATAACTGGACTGTATAGTGTTTAGGCTTTTTGCTGTTTCTCCAGCTGGAACGCGTATTTCGATTGGCTCAAAGCCTGCATTACGTAGAGAAGACATCGCTATCTTACTATAGATTGGGCCAACTTTACGATCTGTTACCAAGGCACAGCGAGTTCCAAGTTTTAGGCGACGGCATTCCTTGCCTAGACTAGGAAGAAGTTCATTACCTATTTTAATGGAATAGCTGCGATCCCCGAGGGGCACTTTAACCGTGCGCATACCGATAAAGATACGGGTGTGTTGGCTTGGGCCAAAGCCGAAAAATCAATTAACTAAAAATCAATCTGCCACGGCAAATCGGTTTTGACTGGTTTTTTAGTTTGATTGAGAGGTCAGGTAGGATGTTCTCTACGTTTCCTCGGCCAATCATTACTGGGTCACTAGTTATGATTGAGGGCTCTTCCCATATCTCGACGTTGCGACCAATTACGCCACTTTGATGGATGTAATCTGATAGTAGGGGATCTGGTCCTTGATTAAGTAGTTGTGTATGCCGTTTAATTAAGCATTCGAGTAATACAGGTAAAAATACTTGTTGAGTGATTATTTTGTCCGGTGAAGATTCACGAAGGCAAGTCGGAGCTTGAACGAATTTTCCTGGAGTAAGTGAAGGGGTGGCGGCGATATTTACACCGATTCCGAAGATTGCATGTTCAACATTTTCGCCTTTGGTTAAGGTGGAGGTAATGACTCCAGATACTTTTTTTCCGGCGAGTAGTACGTCGTTTACCCATTTGATTTGTGCTGTTTTGCTTAGCCCTTCAAAATGGTTAAGAGCATCAACAACAGCAAGTGATGGGAGAATGCTCAGGCCTATTCCTAACTCTTGGGCAGGACGATTAGGTGAAAATAAAGCTGTAAGATGCAAGTTTCCTTCAAGCGCTTTCCAAGACCTGCCGCGATTCCCATGAAAACCATCTCCGGTAAAAGCGAGGCACGCGAAAGGTGAAGGAGGTGCTTTCCCTGATTGTAGCATTTCTCGAAGGCCATCAACTTGTGAAATTGGAGAACTAGCCAAAACCATAATTTGTTGCCATGACTCCAAGCCGGTTAAGGCCATCGGAGTTGTCTCTGGGTTGCCACCGATAGCCACCCAAGTTTGCTTCGTTTTGCCGAACCAATCTCCATGATTGATAGGTTGCCATTGGGGATTTTGGCTCAGATTAGGCATGCCAGTAAGCAAATTCGGGTCATCTGTGATTATTAGAGGTTTTGACATCCAATGGCGTGAAGTTTGGCCTTCGATGTCCGTTGGCAAAAGGAAAATCAGGCTGGAGCACAATGGAAAATTAGCCTAGTGTGAAAGCCATGCAGCGTTGGATTAGTCCTTTGCTTCTCGTGGCGGTTGTTTTTTTGGTTTGGCCTAACAACTCGCCTGCTCCTATTATTTATAGACCTGGTGAAGGCTGGTCTTATGAAAGCAGAGATAGCGTAGGCAAATGGCGGCGTGATCGTGCCAAGAGCCAACTCGAAGTAGCACGAGAAGCTGTTACTAAGGAAGACTGGAAAATTGTTTATAAGGCTGCCCGGCGAATCGTTCATGAATGGCCGCTTTCAGACTACGCTCCTCAGGCTCAACTACTACTTGCAGAGTCATTTGAGAAAAGAGGAAATGATGAGCGGGCTTTCAAGGAATATCAAAATCTGCTGATTCTTTATCCTCAGAATGTGGATTATGAAGATATTCAACGTCGCCAGATTGCTATTGCAGACCGATTTTTGAATGGTCAGCGTTTCAAGCTCTGGGGCCGGGTTCCTTTATTCAGGTCCATGCGCAAAACAGCAGGATTGTATCATGATGTAGTGAGCTTGGGGCCTCACAGTAAAGAGGCTCCAACGGCACAAATGAAAATTGGATTAGCTTGGGAAAAACACGCTCAAGGGTTTCATTTTTCGGAGAGTGAGCGGCACAAGACCTATGGTCGGGCTGTTCAAGCTTACAAGACAGCATCTGAGCGATACAAAGAGAGTGAGGAGATCGCCTCTAACGCTTTATTTGCTGCTGGTATGGCATATCAGAATCAATCCCTTGATGCGGAGTATGATCAGGCTGTAACAATAAAGTCGATTGATGCTTATTCCGACCTGATTACGCTTTATCCTGAACATCAAAATATTCCCGATGCGAAGAAGCGTATCGATGATATGAAGCTCGAGCAGGCAAGAGGCAACTTTAATATCGCGCGTTATTATGAGAAGAGAAATAAATGGAGGGGTGCTGAGATTTATTATGATCAAGCTTATCGGTTGGCTCCAGATTCGGAATATGGCGAGAAATCTAAACAGCGTTTAGCGGAGATTAAGGAGTTAGCGGATAAGGGCCTAGATGTGAAAGACGCTGCTCCATGACTCAGCGGGCTTCCAGTTGGTGTATTCTCTTTTT
>JASLKL010000152.1 GCA_030747605.1 Verrucomicrobiota bacterium
CCCCAGCTAATATGGACATTTGGTCCAGGGGCGAAGTTTAAGTGTTGAGGAGAATTTCTCTTTGCAGCCTGAAAATCAAGTTGTAACCATTGGTTTGGTATACAGTGCCTAACCGGCTCAAGGTCATAAAGTCCGCTAAGCAATAGTCCACCTTTCAGGATATTCTTTGGTAGGGAAAGTTCTGTCAACCAGTCGCTGGTCATAGCCATGGCTGAAAGTTGTGCACCTGCGGATGAACCGCATATGAATAGTCGGTCCGGATCTCCTCCATGATATTTTATGTTGTTAAATATCCATACGACAGCACGGCGAATTTCATCTACGATCTGATCAAGGGTCGCTTCGGGGGCGAGTGTATATTCAATAACAGCCGTGCTAATTCCAATTTTTCCAAGAGCTTTTGCCATAAAGGCACTATCTTTCCGTCCTAGTAACCGCCAGTAACCACCATGAATAAAAATGAAAACAGGAGCATCTTTTATGGTTGGGAAATAATCGATACGTTCTGATGGTTTTGATCCGTAGGATAGATCCCGAACAACCTCACATTCAGAATAACTGTTTGCACTCAGTGACTGATATCGATTTATTTCGAAATCGAAATCTGCAACTGAAGCACGAGCATTGTACTGACGTTCAAGCTCTTCTTGGCAAAAAGATTTCCATATTTCCGTCATCATTAAACTCCCAGATAGGTTTCAGCAAAATTTTCTACATCCCGCAAAGCCTCCATATTGCCCTCCCAGGCAACCTGCCCTTTCACCAAAACGTAGGCGTGGTCTGCCACGCGGACAACCTCCTCAAGGTTTTTATCAATGACTAGGATAGTTTGACCTTGAGATTTTAATGTTTCCAAGGTTTTCCAGATTTCCTGACGAATAATAGGGGCCAGACCCTCAGTTGCCTCATCCAAAATTAACAGACGTGGATTAGTTAGTAGTGCGCGGCCTATGGCGAGCATCTGTTGCTCACCTCCAGAAAGTGCACTTCCCAGCTGGGACGTTCTCTCTTTCAATTGGGGAAATTGATCAAATACCCTTTCGAGGGTCCAATAACCCTTCCCTGATCGATCAGAAGCAGTAGCTGTCAGGTTCTCACGTACGTTGAGGGTAGGAAAAACTTGCCGCCCTTCAGGTACCAGTGCGACGCCGGCCTGGCCGATCTGATAGGGTTTCAGTTTTGTAATATCCTTTCCTGCTAATTTTATTGAGCCTGAAGATGCAGGGGTTAAACCTGTGATGGCACGAACGGTTGTAGTTTTGCCCATTCCATTGCGACCCATCATTGCAACAAGCTGACCCTCATTTAGGTTAAGGTCAATTCCGAACAGTACCTTTGAGCTACCATAACCAGCTTCAAGTCCTTTGACACTCAGCATCTTTTCACCTTTGGGTTGAGTTCGTTTCCACCAAGGTAGGCCTCCTGCACATCTTGGTTTTTCCGAATGTTTTCAGGTGTGTCTGACGCTACCACTCGACCATAAACCAGAACTGAAATCTTGTCGGCTAATTTGAAGACTACATCCATATCATGTTCAACCAAAAGCATGGTTACAGAGGTTCGGAGGGTATTAAGTAAAGTCATGATTTGACGACTTTCTTCTGCTCCCATTCCTGCCATCGGTTCGTCCAATAGTAGTAGCTTCGGTTTGGTGGCTAGTGCCATGGCAATTTCTACTTGGCGCTTTTGACCATGCGAAAGGTTGCCAGTCAATGAGTTGGCCTTATCACCTAGACCAACTCGGTTTAGAATTTCTTGGGCCTCATTACGCTCGGACAGATCAGCTTTTGCCATGCGAAATATGCTTTGAGCCTGTCCACACATTGATTGCAAAACAAGGCAGATATTGTCCAAAACGGTTAGTTCTGGAAAGACAGATGTAATTTGAAAACTGCGAACAAGACCAGCATGAGGGCGTTTGTGAGCAGGAAGTGTTAAAAGGTCAAAGCCGTTAAAGGTAATTGTACCGCTATTGGGTTGCATATAGCCTGAGAGTTGAGAAATAAGTGTAGTTTTTCCTGCTCCGTTCGGACCTATTAGAGCGTGGATTGTGCCTTGGTCAATTGAAAGTGAGACATTATCGGTTGCCTTAATAGCCCCAAAGGATTTGCAGAGGTTTTGAATCTTAAGCATTCTTTAACCTCCTTTCCGAAATATCATGCCGTAGAGGCCAGACTTTGCATAAAGCACTACTAGGATCAGTATTGGTCCGAAAACGAAGCGCCAGTGCTCGCTCAACAAGTCAAATCCAAATGAATGCAGAATCAGGGGTAGGAACTCTTCGAGTAGAAGGAATAAAAATGTGCCTAGCACTGGGCCTATCAAAGTGCCCATACCTCCGAGAATTACCACGATCATTAAATCTCCGGAGCGTGTCCAATGTGTTATGTCAGGGCTAATGAATTCGGTATGATTGGCTGATAAAGCCCCTGCTAGTCCAGCACCTATACCTGCAATAACAAAAATCTGCAACTTGGCCCAATACTCATTAATGCCGATCGAGGATAAACGGTCCTCATTCTGGCGGATCGCCGCCAAAGTGCGACCAAATTTTGAGCGTACCAATCGCGTGCAAAACAAGAAGAAGAGAGTAAACCAAGTCAGGCAGAAATAATAAAATTCTACTCTATCATTTAAATCTAAACCGGGTAGGGTGTTGCGCCCATCGAACATCATCATACCATCATCTCCACCGTATTGTTCGAGTGACACGAATAGAAAAAATAACATCTGCCCGAAGCTTAGCGTGATCATGATGAAGTAAACCCCTTTGGTCCTTAGTGACAACGCTCCGATAATCAGTGCGACAAGTGCCGAAAGCAGAACCGCTAGAGGAATAGCTGTTAATCCTGAGAGTGTGCCCGGCAGACCTAAGAATGTTGTTTCTTCATATGCGTGAAAGGACAGAATGCCAACGGTATATGCGCCTACACCCAAAAAAGCAGCATGACCAAAGGATACAAGGCCCGTATAACCAATCAAGAGATCAAGGCTAACTGCTGCAATTGCAAAAATTATTAACCTTGTAAAGGTTGAGACCAGGTAGGAAGAGTCCGTTGCATGGAAGAGCCAAGGCAACAGGATTAGAGCTAAAAGGCATCCGATAAGAAAGCGAGTGTGGTGTGTGTATTTCATCTCAACTCCTTATAATCGGAAAGAGACCAGTTGGTTTTACTACGAGAACGACAACCATCAAAAGATATATAGACATAGAAGACAACCCCGCCGAAATTCCGCTGGCGTATGTTGGATCCAAGAATTTAACAAGAAGATCGGGTACGAATGCGCGTCCCATGGTATCTACAACTCCAACGATGATAGCCCCTAGCAAAGCGCCTCGGATTGAACCGATGCCACCTATAACGATGCAAACAAAACACAAAATCAAAAGATTTTCGCCCATGCCGACCTCCACGGAGGTAAGTGGCCCGGCCAATGCCCCAGCAAATCCGGCAAACATGGCTCCTACTACGAAGATTATAGTGTTAAGTTTGCTAATATTGACCCCAAGTTGCTCCACAGTTTCTCGGTTTGTGGTACCTGCACGAATTTGCATACCCAAGCGGGTTTTGGCGATGATAATCCACAGAAAAATGGCAACGGCGAGCCCGGCGCCAATTATAGCAACGCGGTAAAGAGGGTAAGAAACAACACCAAATAGAGAGATTGTACCTGATAGCAATGGAGGAACATCTAAAAACATAGGTGTACGTCCAAATAGAATTGTAGTGCCTTCATTAATGAATAAGATTAAAGCAAAGGTAGCCAGAACTTGATCTAAGTGATCGCGGGTGTACAGACGGCTAATTATAACTACTTCTATTATCCAAGCACAAAGAGCAACTAAAGGAAGGCTCAGAATTAGAGCCAGCAGAAAGGAGTTGGTCACACCATGAAAAAGAGCTATGGCATAGGCGCCGATCATAAACAAAGAGCCATGAGCTAAATTGATGACATTCATGAATCCAAAAATAAGGGTAAGTCCAGCGGATACTAGAAAAAGGAACATTCCCAACTGTATGCCATTTAGTAATTGCTCGAAATAAAGCTGCGCCATAGTTTTTTGTTATTCGCGTACTTTTTGTGAAAATCGGCGCCCTTATTGAAGGGCACCGATTATAATTGTATCGAATTTTATGTCAGCTACATAGAGCACTGACTTGCATAGGCGTCGCCGTGATTTTCGACGATAGTGCCGGTGATTTCATTCACAAACTGACCATCGCGTTCAACCACAACGCGACTATACCAATTCTGAATTGGGTGGTTGTTGTTATTGAATTTAAATGGCCCACGAACGGAGTCAAAGTCGGCAGCTTTCATGGCGGCACGAAAACCGTCCATGTCTTCCAACACTTTACCGCCTGTTGCGGCTAATGCGCTAGCAATCAGCTTGGCTGTATCATAGCCTTGGCTGGCATAAACGGTAGGTGAACGATCATATGCAGCTTCGAATCCAGAGACGAATTTTTTGTTAGCAGCATTGTCCAGATCATGATTCCAATGGGAAGAACTTGAAATGCCAACCATCGATGCACCAACAGCCCTCAGGATATTAATATCAGTTGAAGGGGATGCTAATACAAGAGGCACCTCGTCATTCATGCCGGCTTGATCGTATTGTTTTGCGAAGTTGATACCCATGCCTCCCGGTAGGAATTGAAATACCATTTCGGGTTTGGCTGCACGGATTTTGGCAATCTCTGCAGCATAGTCTGTTTGGCCAAGTTTAGTATAGACTTCACCTACAATCTCTCCGTCAAAAAAGCGCTTAAAACCGGCAAGTGCATCTTTTCCGGCCTGATAGTTGGGAGCAAGGATATAGGCATTCTTGTATCCCTGGGAAGTTGCATTAAGTCCTGCACTTTCGTGTAGAGAGTCATTTTGCCATGCTACAGCAAAATAATTTTCATGACATTTCTTTCCAGCAAACTGAGAAGGTGCGGAGTTTGGTGTTACGTAAAACCGATCCGCTCTCAAAGTTAGTGGAGCCACTACCGGTGAAATATTTGAGAAGATGATGCCAGTCATGATCTCAACTCCGTCACGCTCAAGAAATCTCTCGGCAATTGCGCGACCGGTTTCAGGCTTTCGACCATCATCTTCCACCAGCACTTCTACCGCGGTGCCACCAAGCTTGCCACCTTCTTCTTTAATGGCAAGTAAAAAGCCGTCACGGACATCCTGTCCTAAGTAACCGCCTCCAGTCGAAAGCGTGGTTATTAATCCGATTTTTATGCTGTCTGCTAAGGCCGCACTAGCTCCAAAAAAAGCCAGAACTAAGCCCGCAATTAATCTAATTTTATTGTTTTTCACATTATCCTCCCGATTCTTTTTT
>JASLKL010000153.1 GCA_030747605.1 Verrucomicrobiota bacterium
AAAAAATGAGTTTTAGGAGTAATTTAAAAATTACAAGAAAAGGCAAAAGCACTCGATTCACATTGCTTCAAGGAACCTGGCCTGAAGCTTTAGATATTATGGAGCATGAAATAGAACATGGAAGAATGTTTACAGAAATAGACGATTACTTTGCAAATAATGTATGTGTTATAGGAACAGAAATAAGGAATTCATTATTTGGTGAGTACGATAAATACGGAGAGACGATTATTCCAATAAACGAAACTATTTTTATTAATTATAAGCCATTTAAGGTAGTTGGCATGTTTAAAGAGTACATGACCGAAGAAGATCGCAAAAAAAAGGAGGAAGCCAAAAAAAACAATGAAACCATTAATCCGGCTGATCGGTGGAGTCGGTTTAGATTTAGCGATAGCAACAGTCAAAGAACAATGCGGGTATATGGATCAAAGAATAGTACCGTCTTATTGCCTCTTAACACCTTAGTTTCAAAATTGGATTCAAGTTTTGAGAGCGGGAGTGAAATGGACAGAAGCCTCTCTGAATTATCAATGAAAGTACGAGATGTTTCACTACTCGAAAAGTCCCTGCAACAAGTTCGCAATGTTCTGTTAAGAACTCATAATGGCCTAGAAGATTTTGAGTTTGAAACACAAGAAGCCTTTTCCGAGGACATTACTCTCGCCATATATAATGAAAGAACAAGCGGAATGTTTATAGCTGGAATTTGTCTTCTAGTCGGTGGAATAGGGATAGTTAACATTATGCTATCGAGTATATCTGAAAGAGTACGCGAGATTGGTATACGAAAATCAATAGGCGCTACAAACCTTGATGTATTTTCACAGATTATTACTGAAAGTATTGTTTTGGCAGTATCTGGAGGAATTATCGGGCTAGCTATTTCACCTGTCCTAATTGACACATTGGCCAGCTATGCACCAGACACTACACCTCCAATAATTACAGCAACATCCATGATTATAGGTTTTTCTTTTAGTGTGATAACTGGAAGCCTTGCAGGTCTGATCCCTGCAATAAAGGCAGCCAAATTGGATCCGATAGAAGCCCTAAGATACGATTAATCTGCATGTTTATTTTCAACACACTTTTAATTGGTTTAAGGGAAATATTTTCCCATTGGTTTCGATCTTTTCTCACCATTATTGGAGTTGTACTTGGAATCATGAGCTTAGTTACCATGTCTGCTATTGTTCAAGGCATGGAAAATGCGATGAAAGAACAAATGGCGACTTTCGGAGGTGCAGATAAAGTAAATGTGGATGATGAGGAACCTCCCAGCTATCAAGAACATAAAAGAGACTATTCCCCCGGTATAACAGTAAAAGACGCCTATGCTTTTAAAGAGGGATCAACACTACTAAAGTGCATTTCACCTGAAATGTCCGTTTACAGAGCTCGCGCAACATATCAAAAGAAAAGAGCCTACATATCAGAGTTTAGTGGTGTTTGGCCTGACATAATGGAAATGAATTCCTATGAAATAGAAACAGGAAGATTTTTCACTTCATTTGAAGATTATGCAGCAAAGAATGTTTGCGTTATTGGATCGGATATCAGCACCACACTATTTGGAGAAGATCTTGATACTGGTGAACCTATTAGCCCAATAGGTAAAACTATTAATATTAACTATATCCCCTTCTCAGTTATTGGTGTTTATAAAAGAATCGAAACTGAAGCAGAAAAAAAGAAAAGAGAAGCCCAATTAAAGCGATCACTTAATCAAAGCGGCCCAAAAAGGACCAGTAGTTTTGGATCAAGAAGAGGGAGTAGATTTCAACACAGAAACAATACAATCCATATCCCGCTAAATACAATGTGGATGAAATTTAGAATGTCATCTTCAAGTTCTTCGTCCAGCTCATTCCAAAGCAGATTCTCCAAAGCATCTGCCGAACCTGAAGTGTTTGTTCCAGATCCAACTTTGAGTGACCTAGATGTTAAGGTGACAGATATGGATTATCTGGAAAAGGCAATGGCTCAAATGAGAAATATCATGATGCGTACTCATAATGGCATTGAGGACTTTTCATTCCGAACTCAAGAGAATGTTATTGCAACTATAAGTGAAAAGTTGGACAGCGCTAAAATAATTCGAGGAATAATTGCCGCAATGAGCTTACTTGTAGGCGGAATAGGTATAATGAATATTATGTTAGCTAGCATAAACGAACGAATCAGAGAAATTGGAACTTTTAAAGCTATGGGAGCAACTGGGTTTGTAGTATTCATTCAGATAATTATGGAAAGCTTAGCTCTGGCGCTTATGGGAGGCTTAATGGGCATTCCAGCTTCGTATGGGTCTGTATGGGTCTTAACTCAATTAGTGCCGGCAGAAAACACTCCTGTTATTACTAGTGAAGCATTATTAATTGGGGTAGCTTTCAGTGCATGCGTAGGATTAATTGCCGGATTGTTTCCCGCAATAAAGGCATCGAGACTAGACCCTATCGAAGCACTTCGATACGAGTAACTCACCATCGAATAGCACGACTCATCCTTGCGAAATGCTAAGGATAATAACATCATCCACCAAACGGTGAACGAAGAAGCGACCATTCATCCCGAAATAAATTCTGAACAATTTAAGCAACTCTATTTGGTCAGCAAGGTTATCCACTCAACACTAGACCAACAAGAGGCACTAGATCTTATTATTCGAGAAGCAGTGCGATTAGTAAATGCGACTACCGGTTCACTTGTTTTAATCAACCCAATCGATGGCTTTCTAGAAATTCAAGCCGCTTACGGCCTGCCTGAAGGAACGGAATTAAAACTTCGAGTAGGAGAAGGGATCACCGGTTGGGTTGCTCAGCAAGGAAGATCGACTATCGTTCAAGATGTACATAACGATGAACGATATGTTCAAGTCCATAAACACACAAAATCCGAGTTAGCCGTCCCATTAGAGATTAACGGAGTGTTGAGTGGCGTCGTTAATGTAGATTCTGAAAAATTAAATGCATTCAACGAAAACGACTTAGCATTACTTACTGAACTAACAAGCCAAGCCGCACTAGTAATACACAATGCATTTCTTTACGAAAAATCACAAATACGAGCAAACCTATTCGAATCTCTAATAACTGTCGGACAAACAATAAATTCCACACTTGATCTGGATGAAGCGTTAAATACGATTACTCGTGAAGCATCAAGTCTTATGGATTCACGCACATGTGCATTACAGCTACTAGATGAAACTAATAACCGACTTAGTCTCGTTGCCTCATTTGGAGCAGGAAAGGCCTATCTTAACAAACCGGACGTAATTATATCTGAAAGTTTTTTAGGTTCTGTAGTAAGACTAAAAAAACCGCTTCAAATTGAAAACGTACAAATATCTAACGCCTACCAACAACAAGATATTGCACGCAACGAAGGCCTCGTTGCACTACTAAGCATCCCTTTAGTTTTCGGATCAAACGCTATTGGCACTTTAAATATATATAAGGGAAAATCATATGTATTCTCAAACGAAGAAATTAATATTGCAATGGCGCTAGCTGAATTTTCAGCACTGGCTATAGAGAAAGCACGCCTTCTTGAACGTATTGTTGAGACAGAGGAATTGTTGAGACAAAATGAAAAACTATCAGCACTCGGGCTGCTAGCTGGAGAAGTAGCACACGAAATTCGTAATCCGCTAACTGTCTTAAAGATGCTTTACCATTCACTTGACCTTAAGTTTCCAGAAAACGATCCGCGAACAGAAGATGTACGAATTATGGGAGAGAAAATGGATCACCTAAACAATATTGTGGAACAAATACTAACCTTTGCTCGTAATGCAGAGCCGCAGTTTAAACCAAGTGATATTAACAAAATAATCAATGATCTTCGGATCCTCGTGCGTCGTAAATTCGCACAACAAAATGTGCAACTTAATGTACAATTGGGAGAAAATTTACCCGAAGCAAAAGCCGACGATCAACAATTAAGCCAAGTTTTTCTAAACCTTACTCTTAACGCACTAGAATCAATGCCAAATGGCGGAATACTGAAAATTAAATCCAGTTCAAGCGAACTATCCAAAACAAATAACAAACCAACACATGTTCGCATTGAGTTTTCCGATACAGGCTCTGGAATGAATCCTGAATTACGAAAACAAGCATTCACATCTCTACTTAGCTCAAGCAAACCAGGCGGAACAGGTATAGGCTTAGCTATTGTCAACCGCATCATAGAATCACATGGCGGCGAGATCAAAATTGAACCAAACGTTAAAGGTACAACCTTTAATGTTTTTATCCCCACCAATAACCAATAATCATTGGAAACAAGTTCAGCATCTTATAAAAATCAAACATTGTCAGGTGTCGGATGAACCCAAGGGGCTCTGTAAGGACGATTCAACAAACCGTTTGCCTCTGAATCGTTTATTATTTGATGTGCTTCAGGATTCCACCGCAAGGAACGACCGCCTAATTGCTGAGAAATATTGGCTAACAAACAACTCACTGTAGAAATATGACCCTGCTCAATATCAGCCACAGGCTTGCTACGATTAGCAACTGAATTTAGAAAATCCAGCATGTGCGTTCGCACCGCTGGAGCAACATGACGCTCAAGATCTTTTTCAGTTTTATCCTCAGGATACTCCTCAAGCTCCATTACGCAGTCACGATGTATTGGGTTTTTCTGTTCGTTGTTATTTCTTGGGATAAAATCGAAACTATTAACACTCAATTTGAGAGTCCCCTTGTTCCCATACAGGAACGCAGCCCATGGATATTTAGGGTCTGGCGAATGCCCCCAAGCACGATGCTGCCAAACGACCTGTAAATCATTAAAATCAAAACAAGCAGTCTGCGTATCGGTAGTATTTGCCTTAGCTTGTTTATCAACTAGCACACCACCTTGAGAAACAACACTTGTCGGCCAGCCAAGGCCGAGCATCCATCGAACAGTATCAAGCATATGCACACACATATCACCAACTATTCCATTGCTATACTCCATAAAAGCTCTCCAACCACGCGGATGACACAGCTCATTGTAAGGTCGTATTGGCGCTGGGCCTGTCCACATTTGGTAATCAAGATTGACCGGGGCTTGGCTGTCAGCAGGATTACTTCGATTCCGCATATGATAATAGCAGCAGACCTCCGCATGAGCAATTTTACCCAACAGACCTGCATCAACAATTTTTTCTTTTGCCTCCATTAGATGCGGAGTACTTCGCCGCTGAGTTCCAACTTGCACCACTCGATCATACTTTCTAGCTGCAACCAGCATCGCCTGACTCTCAACTACATCAATACCAGTTGGCTTCTGTACGTAAACATCACAACCAGCCTT
>JASLKL010000154.1 GCA_030747605.1 Verrucomicrobiota bacterium
AAATAATTCAGGCGGCAAAAGTTAAGAATGTTCCGGAAACAGTTCGAGACGAGACTCTTCAAGCAGTACTAACTCCACAACAAAAACAAACCGACCGACAGAAGGAACTATTGGACTTATATCCCATGGTTAAGCCAGTCAGTTTTATCGCAGGATTTCTTGTGGAATATGACAATGCTGCTCATAGAGATTTTGAAAAACAAAAGGAGGAAGTCACCAAGGTTCGAGCCACGAAACCTCCAAAAAAAATGTTACGAATTGCCACAGAACAGCCAGATATCGTTCCGGTAAGTGCTGTTTTCTTTCGAGGAAATCCAAATAGCCCAGGCGAAAAAGTTCAACCAAAAGAACTGACCGCGCTAACTCAGGCTAATCGCAAGATATCACTCCCAATCAACGATAAAAACCTTGTTACTACCGGCCGCCGACTAGCCTACGCTCAACACCTAACCGACGGGCGTCACCCTTTAACAGCAAGGGTTTTTGTTAATCGGGTTTGGAAGCATCATTTTGGCCGAGGCATCGTGAACACACCTGGAGATTTCGGAATTAATGGAGATTCGCCTTCACACCCTAAACTGCTGGATTGGTTGGCAAATGATTTTGTCGAACACGGCTGGAATCATAAAAGATTGCATCGCATGATTTTACTTTCCACCGTTTACCAGCAATCCAGTAAACGTAATCCTACACTAGACAAGCTGGATCCGGAAAATCGACTTTTTGCTCGATACAACCTGCGCCGACTTGAAGCTGAAGCAGTTCGAGACTTCATCTTGGCAACGACCTATAACCTGAACCTAAACACAGGCGGCCCAAGCGTACCGGTAACCACAGACGGAGAAGGAAAAGTGGTCATTGGAATACAAAAAATTCGGGATGGCCTGGCTGCAGGAGTCAGTGAACAAAAGGATGCAGCACTACGACGCAGTGCATTTGTTGAGGTCAACCGCAGCTTGCCCTTAAACATATTGGCTACATTTGACCTTCCAGAAATGACTCCCAACTGTGACAACCGTAGAGAAACCACTGTAGCCACACAATCTCTATGGTTCCTAAACGACGATCAAATAGTTCAACTCACCAATCAGTTATCAGAAAGATTGTTTATGAAATATCCGGATAACAACAATCAAAGATTAAATACTCTATTTAGTAGATTGTACTCCACCGGCCCAAGGCCCACAGAAAAAAATTTGATTTCTGATTTCCTCAAACGCCAAGAGGAATACTTTAAAGCGGATCAAAATGCAGATTGGCAAAAAATAATAAAGAAACATCCAGAAGCTCCAAAAAAACGTGCTCTGGCCGCACTAGCTCAAGTACTTATGGCCTCGAATAGATTTTTGTACATTGACTAAACTATTACTATGAAAACCATGCTTTGTTCCCGTCGCCACATGCTACATACCTCAGCATTTGGCCTAAGCTCAGTTGCAGCTTCTTGGCTTCTAAAGCGAGATGGCCTATTGGCTGAAGAAGCCGGAATACCAGTTAAACCAGAGCTGGAACAAAAAACATACGATCTGCTACCCAAACAGCCACATCACAACTCAAAAGCAAAGGCAATGATCTCAATGTTTATGCTTGGGGGGCCCAGTCAAATTGATCTCTTTGACCCCAAACCTGAACTCATTAAACACAATGGGAAATCTTTTACCGGCGATATAAAGTTTGATAACCCGGCACAAGCCAGCCGAGAAATCATGGCGCCGCTGTGGAATTTCAAACCTCATGGACAATGTGGAATGGAACTTTCGGAGCTGGTTCCACATTTAGGAAGTATTGCCGACGACATCACGTTGATCCGCTCAATGCACACAGGTGCCAATAACCATGGACCATCCAACTACGCTCTAAACACAGGTAAAGCCAACAGTGGCAGAGCTGTTCTTGGCAGTTGGCTAACCAGCGCACTGGGAAGCGAAACACAAGAGTTACCCTCTTATGTTGCACTGACCGACACCCGAGGTCTGCCATTGCTCGGTGGAGAAAATTGGTCAAATGGCAAATTGCCCTCGATATACCAAGGTACGGTTATTAGACCGGTGGCACCAAGAATTTTCAATCTCGACCCACCAAGACACCTCAAGGGAGACCCGCAAGAAGAACAACTGCAGTTGTTATCCAAACTCAATCAGGAATACATCAGGGAACATCCCGGTGAAAACGATCTGGATGCAAGAATGCAAAGTTATGGTTTAGCTGCGCGTATGCAGGTGGCCGCACGTGAAGCGTTCGACATATCTAATGAATCGGCTGCTACCAAAAAAATGTATGGCATTGATCAGAAAGTTACCCGTGATTACGGCACTCGCTGTCTAATTGCCAGAAGGTTAGTAGAACGTGGAGTTCGCTTCGTTCAGATCCCTTGCAACGGACAAGTCTGGGACCATCATGGTTCCATCAAAACAGCCCTACCACAAAGGTGCGCAGAAATAGACAAACCCGCTGCAGCACTTGTCCGCGACCTAAAAGAACGCGGATTACTCGACAGTACCATCGTGCATTGGGGAGGAGAAATGGGGCGATTGCCAGTTATTCAATTCCGCGATGGACTGACGAAGCGAGAAACGGTTGGGCGTGACCATAACACCTATGGTTTTAGCATGTGGGTCGCCGGGGGAGGATTTCAAAAAGGCTACATTCATGGACAGACCGATGAATTTTCTCATTATGCTGTAGATGGCATCGTTCATCACTATGACTGGCTAGCCACTGTGCTCAATCAGTTTGGGCTGGATCATAAAAAACTCAAATTCCGTGTAGGCCCACGAGACCTGAGACTAGTCGAAAATCCTGAAGCCCGCATTGCTACCGAGCTACTTGGATAAACTAGATTGCTAAAAATCCAGATTAAAGAATTAGCTTCATTGACTTGGACCCGTCAATTGAGATGCATCCATGTGAATATAATAATATGAAATTTTTCTATAAAATACTTTGACACAAATCAACTTACCGCAATGATCTTCCGTTGAAGGAACAAAAGAAAAAACCAAAAACACTAATCGGCAAAAACAACTTCCTGTCCGTAGATTTTTCCCTTCCTTATTGAACGTTTATTAGTCCGATTAGTCGGATAACCTTATTGAACATTAAAATGAAATTAATCAGTACTTTTTCAGTTCTGGTATTTGGACTGGTTTTGACACAGTCACAACCGGTCAATAGAGAGGCTTTATGGAAAGAAGTCATCGACGCGGAGAAAAAAGGACTACCAAAAACAGCCGCAGCTAAACTTCAAACGATTTATGATTCAGCCATCCAAGATGGAAAATTCGCCGAAGGCATAAAAGCATTAGCCAAACGGATAACTCACGAAGGAACCGTACAGGGGAATAAACCAGAGGAAAAAATTACTCGGCTACAAGATGAACTTGAGAAAGTTCCAGATCAAGCCAAGCCGCTACTAGAAACAATACTTGCCCACTGGTATTGGCAGTATTTTAAGGGAAACAGATACCGATTCATGCAGCGAACTGCGACAGATGAGCCACTTGGTAAAGATTTCACCACATGGGATCTACCCCGAATTTACCGCGAGATCGACCTGCATTTCTCGAACGCACTGGCCGACGGACGCCTAAAAACCATTGCTACCAGTGAATTTGGAGACCTCTTAACCAAGCCTACTTTACCGGAAAATTATCGTCCTACATTGTACGACTTTATCGCACACGAAGCATTGGGATTTTATACCTCAGGCGAATTCGCAGCTGCAAAACCAGAGGATGCCTTTGAGATCAATGCCGAAGATCCAATACTTAGCCCCCTCGAAAAATTCCTGACATGGAAACCTGAGACAACTGACAAGGAGTCCCCCTTACGAAAGGCTGTACAATTGTTTCAGGATATTTTGTCTTTTCATCGTGACGACGCCAACTCTGCAGCGAGAGTGGATGCAGACATTGCCAGATTGCTCTTCGCAAAAAACAGTGCTGTTGGTGAAGGTAAAACAAGTCGGTTCATCGAAACAATTCGTGAGGTTGCAGAAAATGAACCAAGTCAACTATCTGCCTGGGCACGTTTCCACTGGGCCAATGCTCTATATGAAAAAGGTGAATGGGCAGAAGCCCGAAGAATAGCCATAATCGGCCGAGATCAGTTTAAAAATTCAAGAGGTGGCAAGAGATGCCACAATCTAGTCGCACAGATTGAGGCCAAAAATATCTATGTGACAACAGAATCAGTTTGGAGCAATTCCAATGCAGAATTATCCGTTCGTTATCGCAATATTACAGAAGCACACTTCCGTCTTGTGAAGGCAAACTGGTTGTATCAAAGAGCAAAGCGATTCCGCATTGGAGGCAACCAAGAAAATCGTCAGAAAATTTTACAAAAAGTCCCGATAAAAAAATGGAAACATAATCTTCCATCAACCGCAGATTTCAAGGAGCGCACCGAATCCTGTCCCATTCCCAACAGTGTTCCTCCAGGATTTTACTTTCTGATCTCAAGTGCCAATGCAGATTTCAGTGAGAATGATAATCGCATACAATACACAGCAATTTGGATTAGCGAATTGTCACTTGTCTTACGATCAAGAGCCAACCATGTCGAAGGCTTTGTGATGGAAGCTGACTCTGGAGAACCCGTTGAAGGAGCCAACATTTCAATATGGCTCAGCAATCGTTCAGACAAAACAACTGAGAAAAAAACCACTTCTGACCCTAACGGTTTCTTTACTTTCACCAAAGATCCAAAGTTATACTACGGTGATGTTCTGGCTCAACATGGGGAACAACAAGTAGGAACAACCTCCAATAATGGATTTTGGGGTGGTCAATTGTCAAAATCGAAACAGGAGCAGTCCATTATTTTCTTCACTGATCGCGCCATCTATCGCCCTAGCCAAACGATTCAATTCAAGGGAATTGCATTAACATGGCACCATGAAAAAAATGAATACAGTGTCATCAAAAATAAAAATATTACTGTAGCCCTACGTGACCCCAACAGACAAGAAGTCGAAAAGCTTGACCTCAAGACCAACGGATTCGGCTCGCTCTCCGGTAGCTTTACCTCACCAAAAAACCGGCTTACCGGTAGATATTCAGTATATTCAAAAGGCCTTCCCAGAGGAAGTACCAGCTTCCGGATAGAGGAATACAAACGACCCAAATTTTTGGTAGAATTAGGCCAACCAAAACAACCCCCAAAACTGGGTGACACAGTAGAGCTACAAGGCAAGGCAACTGACTACACCGGTGCACCGATTAGTGAGGCAACAGGCAAATTCAGTGTGACGCGACAGGCCCGTTGGCCGGTTTGGTGG
>JASLKL010000155.1:0-234 GCA_030747605.1 Verrucomicrobiota bacterium
CTGCTAACCTTACTCCTCTTGTTAACCGGGTGCGGGAAAGCGCCAGATCAACCTTCACCTAAAGCCAGCAATGAAACTCAAGATATGCTCGATGCAGCTGAAGCTGGCAACCTTGATGCGGTCAAAAAACTAATCGATGCCGGAGTCCCTGTTAATGGACTAGGTGATGACCAAAGCACTGCTCTACATTTTGCAGCACAGGAAGGTCACGTCGATGTAGCCAAACTACTGATT
>JASLKL010000155.1:244-5182 GCA_030747605.1 Verrucomicrobiota bacterium
ATTGAAAAAGGTGCCGATATCAACGCAAAAGATGACATCGAACAAACACCAGTCGACCGAGCGCGATTCTGGAAACAAGAAAAGATTATTGCCTTATTGGAAAGCAGTTCTATCCATGAAGCTGCTAGAGAAGGAAATCTGAATATAGTAATTCAACAACTCAACACCGGAGTGGATGTAAATCTTGCTAATGAAAGCGGGGACACCCCAATCACTTATGCAGCGTTCATGGGACACTTAGAAATAGTCGATCTTCTAATTGAAAAGGGGGCAAAAGTTAATGCCAAAGGCTTAGCCGGATGGACTCCTCTCCATCTAGCTGCTCAACGAGGCCATAAAAAAATCACCGAACTACTAATTGAAAAAGGTGCCGATATAAACTCCACAACCGACGATGGTTTCGGCGGCACTCCGCTTGATGTAGCCAAAGACAACTTGGCAGATACAATAAAACAAAATGGAGGCAAAACTTTTGCCGAAATAAACAAATGAATTAGTTTTAAGGCGGTTAAGGCTTGAATCCGCTTATCCATTAAGGGCAGCTTGTTGTCCAAACAATTCCATGTAGAAAACTTATTTGGCAGACTCGACTGCCTTGATAGTTGATGGCATTGGCTAATGATGAAAAACTTCAGACAGCAACTCAGGAGTGGTAAACCACTAATAGGCACCATGGT
Source organism: Verrucomicrobiota bacterium (assembly GCA_030747605.1). Classification (GTDB taxonomy): domain Bacteria; phylum Verrucomicrobiota; class Verrucomicrobiia; order Limisphaerales; family UBA1096; genus UBA1096. The sequence continues at coordinate 922 of JASLKL010000155.1, forward strand.
AACACTCCCTACGGCCGCGACTGCAGAAATCTTGGCAGACGTCGGTTTTGACTGGCTCTTTCTGGATGCGGAACACAGTTCTTTGAGTTACAACGATATACAAGGCATTCTCCAGTCTGTCGGAGACAAAGTCTCGTGCGTAGTGCGTCTATCTTCCGCCGAGGAAGTACCCATAAAGAAAGTCCTCGATCTCGGAGCAGCAGGTATCATTGCCCCTCAGGTTAATACAGTAGACCAAGCCAAAGATGTGGTCCGATTTTCCCGCTACTCGCCAGATGGAACCCGCGGTGTCGGCCTAGGCAGAGCACATGGCTACGGCATGCGATTTGACGATTATATGGAAACAGCCAATGATAATGTGGCCGTAATTGTTCAGACAGAGCATATACAAGCTGTCGAATGCATTGAATCGATAGTCAAAATCGCAGGCATTGATGGCATTATGCTTGGGCCATACGATCTTTCAGCAAGCCTTGGTAAAATGGGTAAAATAAATGATCCGGAAGTCACAGATGCTATGGATCGCGTCTTTAAGGCGTGCCAATCATCCAACCTTTCCATTGGTTACTTTGGCGTAAGCACAAAGGCAGTCGAGCCTTACCTTCAAAAGGGATACAATCTAATTTTAGCCGGGGTCGACACAATGCACTTAGGAAATGCCGCTCGAGATTTATTCAATGAACTCAAAGCAATATCAAAGGATTGATCTATGAGAGGGTACCTTTTCAAAAATGTCGCCATACTAAACTGTACCGGAGAAAATCCTTTTCCGGGCGAGGTCTTAGTTGAAGGCAATAAAATTGTCGCAATCGCTCGTAACGGAGAGTCCCTTAACCAGAACAATGCTGAGATAATCAATGGAGAAAACCGGATGACCCTAATGCCCGGACTAGTTGAGTCTCATGCTCACTTAAGCATTAATAATACCGACGACCTTGCAGCATTGGGTCGTATTCCACCTGAAGAGCACACTTTGTTGACTATGCAAAACGCTCGACTTTACCTCGACCACGGCATTACCAGCTGTATCAGTGCAGCATCGGCCAAACCGCGTTTGGATATAGTAATTCGTAATGCCATAGAAAATGGCGAAATACCAGGCCCTCGCCTACTTGCTGCCACTCCTTGGTTGACGGTCACTGGCGGATTAGGAGATATGCGGACACTCCATATGCCTAAAGTTGATTCGATGGCACTAATGGCAGACGGCCCAGAAGAATACCGCCGCCTCACAAGGGAATTGATCCGTGAAGGAGTAGATATAATCAAATTAGTAATCTCAGGTGACTCTTTCGTGCCACATGCAGGTTCTGAAACAACGATCATGAGTGAAGAAGAAGTGGAAGCAGCCGCAAAGGTAACACATGCACATGGCAAAAGGTTAAGTGCTCATGCCCGCAGTGCCGAGTCGATCAAACTGTGCGTTCGCCATGGTATCAAAGTGATCTATCACGCTAACTATGCAGACGAGGAGGCTTTCGACTTACTAGAAGCAAACAAAGACTGGCTATTTGTAAGCCCCAATATCGGATTTACTGCAATTGCAGCATATGAGGGTTCAGATTGGTTTACGGAGGAACAAGTTAAAAGCATGGGATTCCGCGAAGAACTCGATAGTGCGATTAAAGCAATTCAAGAATTGATCAAACGTGGCGTGAGAATTTTGGGAGGAGGAGATTATGGGTTTATGATTACTCCTCATGGTCAAAACGCCCGGGATTTAGACCACTTCGTTCGTCACTGCGGAATGACAAACATGGAGGCGATTCTCACGATGACAAAAAACGGAGGAGAAGCAATGGATATGCCCAATCAACTAGGACAAGTGAAGGAAGGCTTTCTTGCCGATCTTTTAATGGTTGATGGCGATCCCCTTGCAGATCCCAAGCTGCTGCTCAACCGAAATAAGATCCATACAATTATGAAAGATGGCTCTATACATAAGCTTTCATGCAAAAACTCCAATTAATAAAAAGTCAATTGATATTAAAGTCTTGAACGGCATAGCGCCTTGCCTCCAATTTGTCCGCTAACAATTTTATGAAATTATCGAAAATGTTTTTAAACCTCAAAACATCTTTGTTTTGCGTCCTATTTACAGCTGCGATTGGATCAGGCTGTATAAATGGAAAACAAAATACCTCACCGAAATTATTCAATGGCAAAGATCTTGCTGGCTGGGAAATCACCGATTTTGCTGGCAGTGGAGAGATCAAAGTCAAAGATGGCGAACTGCATATAGGTATGGGAGAATTAATCTCAGGAATCAACCTAGCTCATGACAATATTCCTCGATCTAATTACGAATTGGAAGCTGAAGCATTGAAGGTTGATGGAGATGATTTTTTTTGTGCAATAACATTTCCATTAGGCGAAACTTTCGCAACTTTTATACCAGGAGGCTGGGGAGGATCTGTAGTCGGTATATCTAGCATCGATGGAATGGATGCAGCCGAGAACGAAACAGCTTCATTCAAAAAATTTGAGAAGAACCAATGGTACCGATTTAAAATACGCGTCACTGATGAAAAGATTCAGTGCTTCATTGATAAAGAAATGGCGGTTGATCTTCCTCTCGAAGATCGAAATATCGCACTGCGTCCGGGGCCAATCGAGCTGTCGGTACCGATTGGCTTTGCATCGTTCCAATGCATATCAAAAATTCGTAATATAAATCTTCGTTCAATTAAACCGTAACAGAAAACCAAACTTGGGTAAGACAATTGTCATAACCGGAGTTACTCGCGGCATCGGTCGGGGTTTGGTTGAGGAATTTGACCGACTAGGCCACAAAATCATTGGATGCGGCCGGACAGCGGAACAAATTGATGAGTTGCAAACAACTCTCGGAGCAAAACATCAATTCTCAAGAATAGATGTCACAGATGATACCTCAGTAGCCAACTGGGCAAGCAAAACTCTCGCAAACCATGGATCCCCTGATCTGCTTATTAACAATGCTGCAATTATCAATTCTAACAGCTCACTTGTAAACATCTCAGCTGCTGAATTCAATACGGTCATTGACATTAACATCAAGGGAGTAGCCAACGTTATTAGGCATTTCGCACCAAAAATGATTAAGTGTAACCATGGCATAATAGTAAACCTTAGCTCTGGATGGGGTCGAAGCACCTCGCCCGAGGTGGCACCTTACTGCGCCACAAAATGGGCCATAGAGGGACTTAGCAAAGCAATGGCAGAAGAACTTCCAAGCGGTATGGCATGTGTGCCTTTAAGCCCTGGTGTAGTAAACACCGAAATGCTACAAAGCTGCTTTGGTAATGGGGCAGATACAGCTATAAAACCAAAAACCTTCGCAAAGGTTGCCGCCCCTTTTCTACTTGGCTTGGGGCCAAAGGATAACGGTCAATCGCTCACCGTTCCTAACACTTAGGCCGCAAATACTAGTTAAAACTTTCAAAGTGATCTGTGTCGGCCATGATATCACTCAACACAGATAAACCAGTAAATATGGCTGAATCGTTCAGTGGAAGTCTGCGCTGTCGAGCGCTAAAGGCACATCCAAAAAGATTTAAACCTTGAGATTTTAACTTAATTAGACGCGAATCACTCAACCCTTCCACCCCATCATCGATACAATAAAGATAAACTTTTTCCCCTTTTTTCAAAGCCTCTTCCGCCTGCGTAAGCGCCTGCGCAAACCCTTGTGCATCTGGAGACACCGACACCATCATACCCAGTTTTCTTTGCTCATTAACCAATCCTTTTTACTCCTTTTTACTCAAGCTATTTAGGAACTCATTAACCCTTGGCTTACCTTTCAAATATCTAATGGATCGTAAAAATTCGTGCATTCGAGTGACAGTGGCCAGGAACATTTTGTTGTCATAGCGACCCAGATTAAAAAACCCATGAGGCATATCCTCATAACCTTCCAACTCTACCCGCAAACCTATGGCAGTAGCCTGTTTTAAATATGCTTTCGCATTGGAGTACGGCACAGTTGTATCCGCCTTGCCGTGAAGAATCAGCGTAGGCGGCAGAGCCTTACGAATATTGTGATAAGGAGAAATCGTCGTTGGATCTTGCACACCAAGTCGCGCCTTTAGTTTCTCGAGTTTATCACCACCGAATGTCTTCAAACCCTTGGCCTCGGCTGTAATCAGTACCGGGTTGTAGAGCACCATAGCATTTGGAACAGAACTTACCTTTATATTCTCACTAGGTTCTTCATGTTTAGGCAATGTACCAGTACTTGCAGCCACATGGCCTCCCGCAGAACCCCCGCCAGAAACAA
>JASLKL010000156.1 GCA_030747605.1 Verrucomicrobiota bacterium
AATCGATTCTAATGCCTTTAACGAAAACTTTGCGCTACAGCATATTAAGCTAAGTGAAAATATTGAAACCATTGGTCAGTTAGCATTTGCAAAAACTGCAGTTACACAAATGCTATTTCCTGCGAGTCTAAAAAGTATTGATCATTTTGCATTTACTGAATCTTTGTTGTTAAAGTCAGTAGTTTTTAATGGACCTGTAGAGAAAATAGGAACAGAAGCATTTCGATATTCAGCAATTCGAGAGGTTGATATTCCTAATCCAAAAGTAACTATTGCTTCGTCATTTCCTGTTGGTACGAAAATTAACAAACTTATTAAACTAGAATTCGAGAGGGTAGTGGCCGGTAGTCCTGTAAACTTCTCTTTTTTCTCTGAGAGAAGGAAAAGTTATGTGGTTGAATTCTCTTCGGATTTGAAGGAGTGGGGAGAGTTAGAAAGCATCAAGGGGAATGGCAAGTCGATTGAGTTTACTGACACTCGAGAAGCCCTCTTTCAGAAACAATACTACCGGGTGAAGGTGGGGGATTAACCCTCATTCCGCTAACCATCCGCTAACCAATTTAGTTCAATTTGGTCGCAATTGGTGTAAGACGCAGAAATGCAGTGTTAAAAAACCTTAGGGAATTGAAGAAATGGTGCGCGGTATTGGGCTCGAACCAATGACCCCTACCGTGTCGAGGTAGTGCTCTACCAACTGAGCTAACCGCGCGCAATCCTTGCAGTGGTGATACGTTGTCAATTAGAAGATTACTTTTCAAGTCTTAAGTCGAATCTTGCTTCTATTGAACTCCTTTGAGATTCTGAGTTTGCTTTAATTATAAATGATGAAAACTGCATCTAGATTATTGGGTTTGGTGGTACTGAGTGTTTTTTGTGTAACTATGAATACTAACGCAGAAGAGAAGAAAAAAGAGCTGAAGCAATTGCGTCATTTTGTTTGTTTCAAATATAAGAGTGATGTGTCCAAGGAGAAGATTTCTGAGGTTGAGGCAGCCTTTGTGGAATTAGAGAAGAAAATTAAAGATATTAAGGGATTTGAGAAGGGAAAAAACAATAGTCCCGAAGGATTAAACAAAGGTTTCAAACATTGTTATCTTATTACTTTTGACTCTGAAAAAGGAAGAGATAATTACCTCGTTCACCCTGAACACAAAAAGTTTGTGGAGCTTGTAGGGCCCGTTATTGAGGATGTATTTGTAGTCGATTACTGGGCTGTGAAATAGTCTTAATCTATCGATCTACTAACTAATCAAATCCATTCCATGCTACTGTGAATGATCCGTTTGCAGTACTTCATTCTTTTCGCTAATTGAAATATTAGCTTATTTCAAACTGTCGTAATTTGATCAGTGCGAAAGAATTGTTACACCTTGTATCGTGCAAATAGCATCATGCCAAGGTTTAAGTATAGTTTTTTAAGTTATTGGTGTTTAGTGGCTTAAGCTTACTATTTGAGCTTCTTCATCTTATTTGGCAAGGGGGATGCTAAACAGTATATCGCTGATGTGTTACTTGGCACATTATCGCTTGCGATAAAGTTTCAGATCCAGCAGCTACATTTAACAACGAATTATGACTATGAAGAAAACCCTTTTAGGTACGCTTACGGGTGTGCTTTTTATGATGGCGGTAACACTGTTGCCGGTAGAAGTGATGCATGCCCAAGATGCGCCTGCTGCTGAGGCAGCCGCAGAACCGGCCGCAGAAAAAACATTTGCTGAATTAGGAGGTGATTCAGGAGATACGGCTTGGATGATTGTTGCTACAGCTTTGGTGTTATTCATGACATTTCCAGGTTTGGCTTTGTTTTACGGTGGATTGGTTAGGGCAAAGAATATTCTGTCGATACTAGTCCAATGCTTTGCTGTCGGATGTTTGATGAGTATATTATGGTTGGCTTATGGTTATACTCTTGCTTATGGAGAAGGTAATGCCGTCATAGGTAATCTTGATAAGATATTTTTGCAAGGCGTAGGTGTTAGTACTATTGATGGTACTATACCAGAGTCCGTATTTTTTACCTTTCAAATGACTTTTGCAATCATCACCCCGGCACTAATTGTTGGAGCATTTGCTGAGCGGATGAAATTCAGTTCTGTTTTAGTTTTTTGTACCATCTGGTTTACGCTCTCGTATGTTCCAGTATGGCATATGGTTTGGGGTGGCGGATTGATTGCGGGTTGGGGAGCTATGGATTTTGCTGGTGGAACTGTGGTCCATATTAATGCGGGTGTTGCCGGATTGGTGACATGTATTTTGTTAGGAAAGCGTAAAGGCTACGGTTCTTCTTCGATGTCACCTCACAGTGTTCCTATGACTGTAATAGGCGCAAGTATGCTTTGGGTAGGTTGGTTTGGTTTCAATGCCGGAAGTCAGCTTGCTGCTGACGGAGGTGCAGGAATGGCTCTTTTAGTTACACAGGTAGCTACAGCTACAGCTGCGTTTACTTGGATGATTGTGGAGTGGATTGTTGCTAAAAAGCCAACTGCGGTTGGTATTGCTACCGGAGCGGTTGCTGGCCTGGTTGCTATAACCCCTGCATCTGGCTCAGCAGGGCCAATTGGTGCATTGATTATTGGAGTTGCTTCTGCTGTTGTTTGCTATTTTTGCGCTACTTCATTGAAAAAAGCTTTAGGCTATGATGACAGTTTGGATGTCTTTGGGGTTCATGGCATAGGCGGTATTGTAGGAGCTATTTTAACGGGAGTTTGTGCCGCAGGAAGTTTGGGAGGTTCAGGGTTAGAGTTGGATTCAATGGCCGCTCAGGTTTTTGCACAGATTAAAAGTGTAGTGGTTACCATTATTTGGAGTGGAGTAGTTTCCGTAGTTGCCTACTATATTGCATCTGCTTTGACTGGAGGATGCCGAGTATCGGAGGATGAGGAAGTTCAGGGGCTGGATCTGAACAGCCACGGTGAGTCCGGTTATAATTCTTAATTTGAGGCTTCTCCGCTTGGGTAAACTTCTATTGATGTTTGCCCAAGCTGGGGAAGTTAAGCAGTAAGGAAAGAGCTGAAATTTTTCCGATTTCTAATTCGGAAGAATGTAGGAGATAGAGGGATTCGCTCCATAACGAGCCCTCTCTCTTGGTTAGGGGAAAACTAGTTGCTCAGGCTAGACTTTCTCCGGCGGTGAGGAGATCTGCAAGCGACTCTTCACCGCCATTTTAATTATTAATCTCCAAAGTTTGTCCAGGATTAGGGATTACGACTCTCATTGAAGGCCATTTTTTTGTGACTTGTTTTTTGAACCAATTTCTAGCTTGAGTGTCTCCGTGGCCTAAGATTAGGGTTCGAGGTTCGACTGCGCTAACTAATGTAAGTAGTTCCTCGCGATTGGCATGTGCTGTGAAGTCGAAATCACGAACTTCGCATCGTTTACTTAAATTTCCGGTAGTGTCACAATAGTGAAATTGTTCTTCTTGGCTAGCAGCCTTTAGTCTTCCTCCAGGAGTTTCAGGATCTGCGTAACCTACAAAGAAAATTCCATGTTCGGGCTGTTCAACCATCCGCTTTGCTAAATCGTAAGCAGTTGTATTTTCTGTAAGCATCCCAGCGGTCATTACAAAGAGTCGGTTTTTGTTTAGCTTTATTTTTGCTGCCTGATCACGGCTTAGCACTGAAAGTTCGAGTTCCTCATCCAGTTGAAGGTTAGTATGCTGGCGGTTAGCCCGATGTGATTGCAGGTCGTAAATTTCTGTAAAAACTCGCCCTAGTCCACCTATAAATACTGGCTGTTTTTTAAGGCGGCCAGATTTCATTTGAAGTGCAAGAATTGAGAGTATTTCCTGTGTGCGCCCTAGTGCGAAGGTTGGAATTAGGACGCTTCCTTTTCGCTCGAAGGTATCTTCGATTGCGCTCATTAGTTTTTCCGTTTCATTATCTCGAGAAAAATTAGTAGGAGTACTGCGATTGCCTCTAGTCGTCTCCATAATCATCACGTCAGCTTGGATATTATTGAAACGAGCCGCTTTGAGAATGGTTTGATCGTGAGTGCATACATCGCCGGTGTAAAAGAGGGTCTCTTTATTGCCTCGCACCATGATTCCTGCCGAGCCTAGCGCATGGCCGGCGTCATGGAATTCAAGTGTGGGCGAGGTTTTTCCGGCGATCGTTCTATTAAATGAAGCCCACTCAATCTCTCTATTATATCGGTAACCTTGAAAGATTGGGGCAAGTTCATCTACTTCTCTGTGTGTAAAGAGTGGGTATTCCGATATTCCAAGTTCGGAGGCTTGACGCTTCATTACGTTCACAGAGTTGTGTAGAACTCTTTCAATGATAAAATAGCTAAGTTCCGTCATCATGACATGCGCTTGAGGAAAGTTTCTCAGAGCAATTGGAAGTGAACCTACGTGGTCGTGGTGACAGTGCGTAATTGCGATTGTGTCTACTGGGCAATTTTTAATTTCATCATACAGCGGTAGTGCCTCTCGTCCGTCGTGTTTAGGATGTGTGCCGGCGTCCATTAACAAACCGCATCCATCAATTTCGATATGCCATGCACTAGCTCCAATGTCGGGGCCGGGATTGAGATCACATATTTTCAATGGTAAGTATTACTATTGTAGATTGCCTTCGGTGCAGTTTTGAGTCATGGCATTATATGCTTTAAAAGAGTCTGGGTGAATAATGCGATTCTTTGAGAGGTTTTTTTGGATTTTGTGTTTTATTACTTCGAATGCTGCTGTTTCTAGATCGTGTTCAGCTAAAGTTCGGACTGCGTTGGATTCAGTATGTCGTCTTAGTGGTTCGCAGAAATCTGCGACAAAGAGAACCTTGTCCACTGGCCCCATGTCAGCCGCTCCTGTGGTATGTTTTCGCATGGCATTGTTTACGACTTCATCATCAATGCCGAATTGGTTTTTGGCAAAAAAAGGCGCCAGCTTTCCGTGTAATAGGCTGATGTTTTTTTCTTCGTATTTGTCGATTAAGAATCCTTGCTCTTTTGCGTATTGTAGAAGCTCATCGTTGGGGATTTCTTTTAGAGAGTCGTGAAGCAGGGCAGCTAATTCTGATTGATCGGAGTTGATATTATGGCGGTTAGCTAGTTTTGCTGCCTGATCCCGCACGGATAAAACATGCTCACAACGATGTTGAGTGAGATGTGTTTTTAAGTACTCTTCAATT
>JASLKL010000157.1 GCA_030747605.1 Verrucomicrobiota bacterium
GCTGCTCTTAGTCGTCGAGAATTTGGAGAGACAGTAAAAAAAATAAACACAAGCTTTCCTCATTGGTTTTGCGATAACTTTACTAATTATAATGACCGAGTTAACGACCTCCCGGTGGACCAACACCTACTAATATCACTAATAGCACCTCGACCTGTTTACATTGCCAGCGCAACTCAAGATAAATGGGCAGACCCAAAAGGTGAGTTTCTATCTGCATATCACGCTAGCTCTGTTTATGAATTATTCAACCTGAAAGGACTCAATTCACCTAAACAACCAAAAAACGACCATTCAGTTGGACACAATATCGGATATCACATTCGCACAGGAAAACACGACGTCACGGACTTCGACTGGGAGCAATATCTAAACTTCGCAGATCGCCACCTTAAATAAATGCTGCCTAGCTAAGGCAGCATCCACAACAGAACAAAAAACAACTTCGCGCTTGCAACAAACTCAACCAAGACTGAGTCTGCACCTTTTATTGATATGATTAAATCAAGCGTAACGATTGCTCTTGTACCAGAAGCAAAAGGTGGGCCATTTGTATATTGGGACGATCTCCCTAATAGCTGCGCCAAAGCAGCAGAATTAGGCTTCGACGGAGTAGAGGTATTTCCACGAAGTGCCGAATCCGTCGATAAAAATCAATTTCAAGATTTATTATCACAACATAATCTCCAATTTGCAGCAATGGGCACCGGAGCCGGAATGGTTGTTCACGGCCTTTCTCTTACCAACCCAGATATTAACATTCGCAAAAAAGCAACTGACTTTATAAAGAGCATAATTGATTTTGCAGGACCTCTCGAAGCCCCAGCTATTATTGGATCTATGCAAGGGCGGCACGGAGATGGCACAAGCAAAGAAAAGGCGATCGACTGGCTAAGCGCTGGCCTCAATGAACTTGGAGCTTACGCAAACCAATATAAAACCCCTTTGCTTTACGAACCTCTAAACCGTTACGAAACTAACTTATTCAATACAATTGATGATACCGCAAAATATCTGAGCACACTAGAGAGTGAGAACATTAAAATACTAGCAGATCTGTTTCATATGAATATTGAAGAACAGTGCATTCATCAGGCTATCCAAAATAGCGGGAATAAAATCGGCCATGTCCACTTCGTCGATAGCAACCGCCGAGCAGCAGGATTTGGCCATATGAATCATGAACCAATATCCCATGCTCTAAATGAAATTGGCTTTGACCAATTTGTTTCTGCGGAAGCTTTCCCGATTCCAAACTCAGATGAAGCAGCTAAATCAACTATAAATTCATTTAATAAATACTTCCGCTGATAACAGTAATGAGCATTCCCAAATCAAGCCGAAACAATCTCCACAAAGATCACATTCCAATCGGAAACTGGATTCAAATAACACGCGTCCTGCTAATTTCCGCATCAATTATCACTGCTTACTTAGCACTACTAACTCTAACACAAGGTGGAGACGTGCCCGGATGTGGTCCTGACTCAGATTGCGACAAGGTGCTAAAAAGCCCATGGGCTTACTGGCTTGGAATTCCAGTTTCTATACCCGGCCTTGGCCTTTACCTTGTCTTTTTTTTAAAAACATTCGGTGTAAAACATAACAATCTTTTACCTAGCAATAAAAAACACATACGCTCATTAAATACGCTTACACTTTGTGCATTTGGTGTAATTGGTGCAGGTATTTGGTTCATCAGTATACAAGCCTTAATAATTAAGGCATTCTGTCCATACTGCTGCACCGCACACGCTTTAGCCATGACAGCCTCAGGGCTCTTCCTCGCTCGCGCAGGCATAATCGCAAAGCGCTTAAATGTTAAAATAAATATAACAGGCGGAATATTAACAATGGCCACGCTAATTGGGATTATAGGAGCAACTCAATTTCTTTTCCCAAAACAAAAGCCTGCCCCAAAAATTGTTGAACTTAACAATTCCAAAACCAATACGGTTATACAAAATAATCAAACAAAGATTACCGCCAAACCAAATCAAAACAACACTACTGCTAATAATCTGAATAATAAAGAAGCCCCATTCCCAATACCAAAAACCAAACTTAGCCTAATCACACCTAAACTCCCGATTATAGGAAATCGAAACGCAGAAAATCGTATTGCAGTACTGTTTGATTATACCTGTCACCACTGCCGCACACTGCACAGCTACGTTCGAAAAATTATACCTAAATACAAAAACAAGCTCTCATGCATCATGATCCCGATGCCATTAGACAGCAAATGCAACCCGCGCATCAAATCTACTCAAAAAGATCATATTAACGCCTGCAACTACGCTAAAATATGCCTCGCAGTTCATCAAGTTTCTCCGGGGAAATATGACGAATTTGATCAGTGGCTATTCAGCAACCACAACTCCGCCAAGACACTTTCTACAGTTCGCGAACACGCTGAAAAAATCATAGGAAAAAAAATACTTGATGAGACAATTAACAGCCAATCCGTACTGGATCAACTTGCAACAAATATCGAAGTGTACAATTTAAATAGCAACAATGGTGGCACCACTATAATGCCGCAATCAATAATCAAAAATCGGGTCATGTTCGGCCCTCCACCATCGGCTGAAACTTTTGAAAAGATTCTAATTCAGATCTTAGATCTTAAATGAGCAATTCATATTTGTTCATGCAATAAACCAACATTAATCTTTAACATGCGCTGGACCACCAGAAAGCATATATTCAATTTCCCTCGCAAAACATTAGTAATGGGAATAGTCAATGTCACACCAGACTCCTTCTCAGATGGTGGACATTTTTTAAATTCTAACACAGCTGTCGATCATGCTTTAAAACTTGCTGACGAAGGTGCTGATATTCTAGATATAGGAGGAGAATCCACCCGGCCCGGAGCAGCCTCAATCCCCGTTAAAGAAGAATTAAATAGAGTAATACCTGTAATAAATCAATTAGCCAAACAAGCAGGATTAATTATATCTGTAGACACACATAAACCGATTGTTGCAAAAGAAGCCATCAATGCTGGAGCCTCTATAGTAAATGATATCGGAGCAAATAATAATAATGCCAAAATGTGGGATGTCATCTCCAAGACTAAAGCTGGGTATATATGCATGCATATGAAAGGAACCCCTCGAACAATGCAAAAAAACACATTTTACAAAGATGTTTTTAGTGATGTTTGCGGTTTCTTCCATGAACGCTTGAACAGTCTTCAAGATCACGGAATATCTGCTGAACAAATAGCTATTGACCCAGGTATTGGCTTCGGAAAATCATTGCATCATAATATTAAGTTGATGAGCCACTTGAATAAGTTTAACGTATTCGAGCGTCCGGTTTTAATTGGAGCATCTCGAAAGTCCTTTATAGAAAAACTTCTCGGGACTCCTGTAGAGAAACGGCTACCGGCTTCGCTTACATGTGCCGCTTGGGCTACCATTCAAGGCTCACACATAATACGAGCTCATGATGTTGCAGAAACCGTTCAAGCTATACGCATGACTGAGGCGTTGATTGAAAATAATAATGGAACAAGCACTTGATAATAACTGGCTACAATATTGGCGCCCCATTGCCGAAATCGGCATATTATCAGTTGCTATCTATTATACACTAGATTTTTTTCGAGGAACCCGCGGCTGGCCAATTGTACTCGCCTTCCTTGGACTACTCATTGGCCTTTTAGTATGCATAGGTCTAAACCTCAAGGTTCTCGAATCTTTATTAAGTTATTTCTTTGGACTATCAGCATTTGCCGCTTTGATTATTTTCCAACCAGAACTACGGAGATTACTAGCAGGACTCGGGAATCTTACCTTTTTCGGATCTTTACGTGAACAAAGGGAAAATATTGAAGTCGTTATTCAAGCCGTCGACAGGCTTAGTGATTCAAGAATTGGTGCTCTAATTGCAATCGAACAGTCGACTCACTTACAAGACGTAGTTGAATCAGGCATACCAATAGACTGCGAAGCAACTCCCGAGATGATTGAAACTATTTTTTTCCCGAATAACGCGATCCATGACGGAGGCATTATTATAAAAGAAGATCGCATATTAAGTGCAGCCTGCATCTTCCCCTTAACGCGGCGACAGGATATAAGCAAAACTATCGGCACGAGACATCGAGCTGCAATGGGAATGAGTGAAGAATCAGATTCATTGGTAATTGTCGTTTCAGAAGAGACTGGAGCAATATCAACCGCCCACAAAGGTCAATTATCACAAGTGATTACATTAAAAAAACTTCGAGGCACATTGAATTCAATATTTGTAACACCTATCAGGAATCGTAGTTTACCCAAATGGATAAAGTCTTTTACATCACGAAATAAAAAGACCAGTACTAAGCCCAAGCCGGCATCAATCTAAAAATGTCTTGGGAGCTAATATTCACTCGTAATATTGGATGGAAAGCATTGTCTATTCTTTCCGCAATTGCAATTTGGTATACTATCAATGGTCGCCAACAAACAAACGACCCTAAGCGCGTCAAAGAGGCAACAATGGTCGAAGCCAAACCCAGTGCCCCGCTGGAAACACCCGAATCGACTACAAACAGGGTTAACGTCATTCAAAATTTCGCCTTACGGATTTTACAGACACCAAATGACACGTCTCGCTATATAATCGACCCCGAAGAAGTGAAAGTCGAATTAGCATCCGACGCCGACCCAGCACCTGACCTAACAAGTCCAACAGCTGTTAAAGTTTTTTTAGACCCATTCGAATTACCTGAAGGGGTCAATGAAACAAATCTAAATGTCCGCGTGTCTTTTGGCAGTATGAAGGATATAATCGTAAAAAAATATACCCCACTGGAAGTAAAGGTAACACGAATAAAAAAAGAACCCACACCAGTTGTGCCTACGCAAACAGAGCCAAAAACAGAAGTGCCTATCGAGAGCAAAAAAGAAGACTAATTAGTCTACCGAAGAGTTTTGCAATAATAATACATCCGAAGATAAACGCCCTATCCACTGCTCGGGCATTCTGTGATCGATTGAGCCTCTTGAAAATCCCATCAATTCAACCCGACCATCGCAGAACGCTACATAAGATTTTTTATCATGCCGAAAATGGACTGTCTGCTCCCTGTTGTTAATATAATAAAACTCTTCAATCATTG
>JASLKL010000158.1 GCA_030747605.1 Verrucomicrobiota bacterium
GGTGGCCGGGAAAGGTCTGATCGGGGTGGCCGGGAAAGGTCTGATCGGGGTGGCCGGGAAAGGTCTGATCGGGGTGGCCGGGAAAGGTCTGATCGGGGTGGTAATCGTCCAGAAAGTCGAGGTAACCGTGGACCACTTTCGGTGGATGATCTATTCAAGCATACCTACGGTATTCGTGTTGTTAGTCCGAATGGGTCTATCAAGGCCGAGTGGCCGATGCCGGATGACGGGCCGCACCCCAAGATGATTCATAACTGCGAAGATGGCACTGTGTATGTCGCCGGCCACGGTAAAATTGCTTCGTATGACAAGGATGGCAAGCGGCTTGCGATGGCAGATGTTGATGAGATTAGCGGTTCGAAGTCACTTGCAGCCGGTTTGTTCGTCAGCGAAAAGTACGTATTTTTCGCGGTTGGTACCGGTAATAGCATGCGCGCTACTGAGGATATCTATCGATTTAACCGCGATCTAACCGGCGCAAAAAAGATAATTGAGCAACAGTACGGTTGTTGCAGCCACATCGACATGCAGGTAATGAACGGCGAGCTACTCATAGCCGAGAATTCACGGCATCGCGTTAATCGTTTCTCACTTGACGGCAAACGACTTGGTCGTTGGGGGAAACGGGATCGTACCGGTATCGAGGGTTTCGCCGCTTGCTGCAATCCGGTCAACATTGACATTGGGCCGGACAATGTTCTTTACACTGCTGAGTCCGGGGTGGGTCGCATTAAGAAGTACACGCCCGATGGTAAATTTCTCGGTGTAGTGGGTTATGTGGACACTACTGAATTTGATCGTGGTAGCAAGCTTGCTGCCCAGACATGTTATATTCCGATTGAGGTTAACAAGGATGCTAGCCGTGTGTATGTAATGGACGTTCGTGCCAATCTTATCCGCGTTCTTGCACCAAAGAAAAAATGACTCGGTACGCCGGATTTTTTCTTGCGTTTGCATTTAGTCAAGCAGCCGAAAAACCGGTGCAGGTGGTGGTGATGGATCCGTTGTCTTTGCCGTTGTCCTGTTCCTGTGTTGAGGGAGTCGGGCAACGGCGTTACGATCAGCTTGGTGATCACCTTGGTAAAGTTCTGGGTCGTTCGATTAAGTTGACATTTGAGGAGAGTCTTGACCTGGCGCTCAGGCGTATAAGAGCTACGCCAGATTTTATCATCGGGAAGGATGCGATGGTTTCTTTCGATTCGAAACGTCTCAAGTTGCAGGTCACTCCGATTGCAGATCTTACCGACCGTACGGGGGCCGTGACACAACGTGGTGTGTTCATTGTCCGGACAAAAGATCCTGCCAGACGACTTGCTGACTTATCTGGCCGTTCGGTCATGCTTGGTCCGGAGGAGGAAGCCGAGACACATCAGGCTGCTAAGGCTGCATTGCGAAAAGCACGATTAGCGAAATCAGCTAGTCTCGAGGTCGCGGGAGCGGTTGACTCCGGTGCTTTGGCTCTGACAGATGGTGAGGTTTCTTCGGCTGTTGTACCCGAGTATTTGCCGCCATTGTTGGTTGGGTGTGAGAAGGTGAGTGAGGGTTCGGTGCGGGTATTAGCCAAGACTCCGCCGGTCCCTGGGGTGCGATTATTTCGGACTGACGCTGCCGATGATGCTTTGGTCAAGCGTGTGCTGGAGGAGGTCACCGGCTTGGATAAGCGAAAGGAGCTATTGGTCGCACTTGAGTCGGTCAAGGGATTTGTGAAGATACCCGATCAGTTGGGATGGCCGGACTGGCGTGGGCCGGGCCGGCGTGGCCAAGCGTTAACTCTGCCAAGGCAACTGCCTAAGGTGTTGCAAAAGGTATGGTCGACCAAACTGACGGGGCCAGCTGTTGCAGGGCCTGCAGCTACTGACAAGTGGGTAATTATTCCTGATAAAAGTCGAGGTGGCACACAAGATTTATTTCGTTGTCTTGATGTTAATGATGGCAGCGAGGTGTGGCGATTGGAGTATGAGGCGGACAGGGAACTGGACTACAGTAATTCGCCCCGTGCGACACCGGTTGTTCACGACGGTTTGGTTTATCTTCTCGGGGCTCTGGGTGATTTACATTGTCTTCGACTCGAAACGGGGGAGGTAGTTTGGAGGACGAATTATTACCGAGAATACGGGGGAAAGTTATTACCATGGGGTTCGAGTGCACCACCATTGATCGTTGCTGAAAAGTTAATCATTAATCCCGGTGTGTCTAATGCTTCTTTAGTCGCGCTTGACCGAAAAACCGGACGCCTGATCTGGAAGACATCCGGTCATGCGGCTGCCTATTCGGCATTTGTCGTTAGTGAACTTGGCGGACGTCAGCAGATTGTTGGTTACGATTCGGCCAGTCTCGGCGGCTGGGATCCAGACACTGGTAAACGAATTTGGCAGCATATTCCAACCGAGGGATCCGACTTCAATGTTACCACGCCGCTTATTTATGATGGTCAACTATTACTTGCAACTGAGAATAACGGCACAAGATTGCATCAGTTTTCGAAAAACGGAACACCTTTCGACAAACCGGTGATGGCTAACCCATCCCTAGCACCGGATACCTGTTCACCGGTCATAGTTGGTGATCGCGGTTTCGCTACTGCTTATGGTGAGATGTATTGCCTCGACTTGAAGAACAATTTGAAAACGGTGTGGGTGAAGGAGGATGATATGTTTTATGATCACTCAAATGTAATTGGAGGCAACGGTCGAGTATTGGTCTGGACTCAGAGTGGGGATCTGTTGCTGCTCGACGCGGCGGCGAATAAGTTCAGTCCTCTTAGCAGACTACGACCCTTTGGTGATAGTAAGGTTGATTCGATGTCACATCCAGCCATTGTGGGAAATCGGATTTATCTTCGGGGCCCGGACGAAATCGCCTGTTTCCAATTAAGTGGAGATTAAATTTGCATAGGTTATCACCTTTGCTTTTTGACGAAGAAGTTGTGTCTCTATTTGCCTAGAGACTTCAGTACATCAGGGTCTCGTACATCGACCCATCGACCTTCAATTTTATTGCCAGCGATTGTTTCATTGGCGTCAATCATAGTCCCGATGGCATCGGTGAGTTCATATTCATCGCGCGAAGTTTTTTTGAGTTTTTCAGTGTGGTCAAACAAGACTGATTTAAAAATATAAATACCGGCATTATACCATATTGGTTCTCCGTCTTTTAGCCATCCATCGACTTTGAGCTGATTAAGTTCTTCATCGTTAGGTTTCTCAATAATTTTTTTTAAACAAAAAGCATTGTCAAAAAAATTGATACCACCTTTTCGAACGTCTTCGCCTGGGGTTACGGTGATGAGACCAGAGAAGTCACCTTCTGCAAAACGTGTGAACATCTGTTTGTATGTTTCAGGGCGGACAAGTATGTCTCCGTAGGTCAGAAGGAAGGGATCATCACCGACAAATTTTTTGGCTAATTCCGGAGCTTTGCCGGTCCCATCTTGTACTTTTTGAGTAACGTAGTGAATCTTAATTCCAAGTGATGATCCATCTCCAAAATGTTTTCGAATAACCTCTGCTTTCCAGCCAACAACAATACAAAATTCACTTACGCCCTGTGCTGCTATGCCTGTGATTATATGTTCGAGGATTGGTATGCCTTGTACACGTAGCATTGGCTTTGGTAACTCTTCAGTTAGAGTCCCCATGCGTGTGCCTTTTCCGGCAGCGAGTATGACGGCCTTCATGCGCCGAACTTGTCGAACATCAAGGCATTTGCTTGCATTAGGCGTATAAGATGTTTCGCCTCAATGATTCCTAGCGATCCACTATTACAGTTGGTTTCAGTGAATCGATCCAGCTTGTCGGACCCACTATTGGCAGAGTACAGAAGTACGGGTTGCGGATGCCAAGAATGCCCTTTGAGTGCACAGGGTGTTGAGTGGTCGCCAGTTATGGCAATAACGTCAGGTTTTTTTTCAAGCAGAATTGGTAATGCAGCATCAAAGTCCTCTATTGCTTTGGTTTTAGCCTCAAAATTACCATCTTCACCGTACATGTCAGTATACTTGTGATGTACGAAAAAGTATTCATAGTCATCGTAAAGCTCGATGTATTTCTGAAATTGTTCCCCTATATCCTGTAAGCCTTCGAGTTTAGTCATGCCTACAAGCTGGGCTAATCCTTTGTACATTGGATAAATTGCTAAACATGCCGCCCGCATTGAGTAACGGATATCAAATGTAGGTATATCAGGCTGGTGAGCTATGCCTCTCATGAGAAAACCGTTTGCTGGTTCCATTCCTTTAAGTAATGGCAGTGCAACTTTATAAAATTCACCGATGATCTGTGCCGTTTTTTTCGATTTGGTGCAATTAGAGTTTTCAGGCTGAGTCTCAGCAATAGGAAATCCTTCACGGTGAGGATCTGTATCACTTAATGGACCGGCTAGATCGGCTCCGCGAAAAATCACTACAAACCGGTGACCCTTTCCAGGTTTAATAATGACTTCTGCATCCATAATCATTTTTATATTTGCCGAAAGTATTGCACAACGTTCCTCGCAGAGTTCGGTTTCTATTCGTCCTGCTCTTCGGTCTGTGACTAAGCCATCAGCATCAAGCGAGCAAAAGTTGGCGCGAGCTGCGACATCACCTGGTTCAAGTTTTATTCCTAGTCCGAGTGCTTCTATCACTCCTCGTCCTACTTCTACATCAAGCGGATCATATCCAAATAGTCCAAGATGTCCTGGACCACTTCCTGGGGTAATACCGTGTGCTGCCGGTATCAATCGGCCCATTGCAGAATCTTTGCTCAGGGCATCCAAGTTTGGTGTATTGGCTGCTTCAAGTGGAGTTTTGTAATCGGTACCACTTGTGGCGATATCGCCGAGGCCATCCATTACGAGTAAAGCCATTTTGGCCCCATTTTTCAAAGTAAGATCGGAATATATCGAGTCAACACTCATATGAATTTAGGTAGTGCTTATAACCAACTAATGGTTAGCGAAGCGCGGATATTGCGTGTCGCTCGGGCAAGGGTCAACTCGTTCAGTCTGTGTGGGATAGTAAAATGTGAATAAAGTGTGACATATTGTCACTCAAAAACCACAACCTATTGTGGTTAGAGTGTTATAAGGCACTCTATATTGTGCTTTCTAGCTTTACTTGAGAAG
>JASLKL010000159.1 GCA_030747605.1 Verrucomicrobiota bacterium
CTCGTTCTTAGCCAATAAAACAAGATGATAATATGCATCTTTACCTCTCGCTGATGTTTTACGTTCAGTGCGATGCCCAGGAGCAACATAAACCTCGCAACCTATGATGGGCTTTATATTTCTGGACTTTGCAGCTCTATAGAAGTCAATTGCACCATACATCACACCATGATCAGTAATGGCAAGCGATTTAAAATTAAGTTCGCTCGCCTTCTTCATTAGGCGATCAACATGGCATGCTCCATCGAGCATCGAAAACTCGGTATGGCAATGCAAATGAACGAACTCAGGCTTCGACATAGGCACAATTTAGCTGCAAGACTACATCAACAGCAAGATACAGATGGTTTTTGTGAACAACTTCCAATCAATAAATGCCAAAACAACGGTTACCCAGCCCTAAACATGGTTGTAAAATCAGAATTGTTACCTGGCTTTGCAGTCAACTTAAGGCAAGGCGCATGATTAATTTTCATAAAACAAGGAGAAACTACGCAATCCATCTTATCACTCTCTCCAATATTATTCGGATTGCAAAGATCAACAACAGACCAGCCGGCCCCTAATTCAACAATCATGACGGTTGAATTTGATTCAACCCGAAAAGCTAAATCCCCAATCGGATTAACCTTACAATTGGGAGCGAACTGCCACCGGACACTAAAAACACCCAATTGCCCAAGTTTCTCTTCAAAAGAGTCACGAACAAGCCATCCTCCCTTAACCTCTTCTAAAGGCTCAATTGTCCTACTTAAAGAGCTCCCCCCGACACGAACTTCGGTCTCTAAAATATCACCATTAAATGTCCACAACGGACGTGAATGTATATTACCCCAAAGAAACAACCCCTTACGTTCAGCAAGTGGCGCCAATTCAGAACTTGGCCCATTGTGAGCATTACGGGAAGCCAACCAATTACGAAGATTTGGGTTTCCATGATAATCACCAGTACCTGGATCTATAATCATCGCATCTCCGTTTAACCAAAGAGAAAAATGCTGTGCATCAAGATGGCCATGAGCTGCCATGGAGCCCGATCCTAATGGAGAAACATCAACTCTAGCTCTCCATTGACCACACTTCTTCATCAAAAAGCCTGTGTCAGAAAACACTCTCCAACCACTCTGGTTCGGCATGGACAGAGGATCTCCAATACTTCCAGCAAAAGCACCTCGCATAAAATGATAAAAAACCGATTCTTTTTCTTGTCCGTCCAGCCACTGATACCATTCCCTAGCAACAAATTGTTCATCCAAAAACCAAGGCAGTACGTAGGCACTGTCCGAATCTCCATAATCCCAAGGCGCTGAATTTACTTGAACCTCTTTAAAATAATAAGCCGCCTGAACTAGACGACTATCAATGAGAGCTCGCCGTTTCCCATGCAAAACACCAGATACATTCAGCGCCTGCCGAGCCTCCCAGCAAAACTCCCATGAATAAAAATGGTAATTTAATCCTTGTTCAAAGTTACCGCCATCGGGATTGAACTGAATTAATGTTTCACGCTCAATCATTTTACTTAACCTTTCAAGAGTCGGGCCCAATTTAGAAAGGTTAGGCCAACGAGAAACAGCGATAACCAAGCCGCTTAATTCACCTAACAAATGATTATTCGCGGAAGACCCAAATGATCGATGCCTCCACGTAAACCAAACATGAGGCAAAAGTATTTTATGACGAAGTTTATCCAACCTCTTATCCAAAGCACTAGCAGACCCATTTTCAAACGCTTTTATAAAAGCATCAATCCAAGTAAAGGCGATAAGTCGCATTCCTGACTCAAGCGCACTAGTCCAATGCCACCCAAAATATGGAGGGTTTTTTTCAACCCAATCCTCGAGCCAGTCTAACGCCAGCTCTCCGTATTTATCATCAGAATGCAGCCAACATGCTTGAGCCAAACGAACCACACCATACCAACGGCTCGGCTCCCATAAAGGCTTAATTGCAGCACCAGAAGAAAGCTCTCTGTGATCCAAATTGAAGGCAACCTTATCAGTTGGCACATTAATACCAGCCTGATAATCCCGATGCCAAAGTGGAGGCGAATCAACCGTAATATCTAAATGACCAAAGAATCGAAGTTTACCAAGCGAAATACGATCCGCATCTTCTTTAACAGCTTTAAGAAGAGCTGCGGGAGCTTCAACATTATCCGGAAGTAAAGGATAAGCGGAGGACTCTAAACTCAGCTCAGGCCATTGAATCTGTTTAGAATCTGATAGCTCATACCACTTTTTACGCAGGCGCAAAGCCAACTCCCTTGGGCCCATCGCCCTAAGGCGATGCCAGTACCACTTTGCACTAGGCATTATGTGCGTTTATTAACGCTTAGGTCGAGTAGTGCGTTCCTGCAACCAGACAACATCGTTATTATTTGGTTGAGGTTGATTGAGTGGAATGGTTCCATTTTTCTTCAAAGGCGGAACCGTTCGCGGATCCTGCCATTTTTTAATTTCTGCATGACCGTCAGCAAAAGACAACCCTGCAGCATTGTTATGATAGCTGGCAGGGTAATCGACCATGATTGTTCTCTTAGGGTCAGGATAACCAGGCATCCAAATAACAAAAAAACCGTCGTTAATACTATCCATTCGCTCATCAATCATTACCCAAACCTGCGACGCACCCTGCACAGACATGTCACTACGCTTTAAGAACATTGTTCCATCCCTTGGACCACCAAACCATGTATGATGCCCATTGCTTCTGCCATTCTGCCCATCACCTCCAACCCAAGCATTCATAGACATACTCCGAACCCGCGGCTTAATTCCATGTTTTTTACCTGCATTAACTGTACTAGTGTCAGCAGGACACCTAAACACAGCAGAACTACGCCCTACATGATCCCAAAGAGGGCTTCGACGCAAAGCTTGTGCATGCATAGGATCCCAATTTTTGGGATGAGCGTCATAACCAAGAGAAATATTTCCCATCCAACCGTATTCGTAAGTAGGACGGTTGCCGCTACCAAGATCACCATAGGCCCAAGTAACACGATCATCAGCATCATCAGCATAAAACGACCAAGCCATCATCAACTGTTTATTATTATTAACACAGGAAATACCATGAGCCTTGGACTTTGCCTTAGCTAAGGCAGGCAAGAGCATTCCCGCAAGAATGGCAATTATAGCTATAACAACTAATAACTCAATTAGAGTGAATGCAGCGTTGTTCTTTTTAATGCGTTTTGCTTTCATTATAAATGTATTAAATCAAGTTCCGAGTTTGGAATTTGGCACGCACCAGAGACGCCCGGGCTTACGCTTCAACTCCTGTTTGTACCATTCAAATTTCATGAATTCCACACTGCCTCCAAACAACCCAGTAACAGCACCTTCGCTATGCCTCTTACTTATGCCCTCAGAAAATATTTCCTGTCCACCCTCAAAATAAATCTGACCAGGCGTGCTCGAAGCATCATTAAAATTAAAAATACGGCGCTCATCTGGAGCCCAAAACAACACATCTTCAGATTCAAATTGATGCCGCTTATGAGTCTTGTCATTGAACCAACCATTAGAGAATTTACCCACAACACCGTTCATCACATAACTAGTTGTATCCTGTAAGCCTTGGCTACGCCGCGATTTTAAATCCTTTGCCTTTTCAGCCAAACAATAAAACGAATCCTTATTACTTACATAAGGCCAAAGCTGACCTAACTCAGGTCGGAAACGCGATTCCCCTTTAGGTATATTTCGAGTGCTGTACTTATAAGCCCAACCCTCAGTCTGAACACCCCAGTTAGGAAACGGCAGGTAATCACTATTATCGTCCGTGTACATATGAACCGCCAAAACAAGTTGCTTTTGATTATTAATGCAGTTTGTTCGCTGCGCCTGACTTTTGGCTTTACCCAGTGCTGGCAACAACATGGCCGCGAGAATTGCTATTATTGCAATGACTACCAGCAACTCAATAAGAGTAAAACCCGAACCCGCACGGCTCTGGCCATGAGCATTTTTATTAAATTTTAAAGCTGGAATCTTCATACAATGCAATAAAAAGGAATATTACGCACATCATTCTAGGCATGCAACACCGTCATTAGAATAAATTAAGCCAGACGTTTCAGCCAAGACCGGAGCTGCTTCTTCACTTCCTTAGAACCTGGTGAACCAGTGATATTTCGTTTGTCTAAGGCCTTCTTTAAATCAAAAACACCCAAAGCATCTGCTTTGAATTTTTTACTGACACTTTGCATCTCCTTAATACTCAACAAGTTCAATGGCTTATCTAATTTTTCCGCCAACGCTACCAAAGCTCCAACAATATGATGAGCCTCACGAAAGGCGACTTTTCGTTCAACAAGATAATCAGCCAGATCCGTGGCTAATAAGCTAGGATCACTGGCAGCATTTTCACAATGTTCAACCTTAATAGTAATATTAGCCAGCATGCCCGTCATCAATCTTATAGTAGAACGAATAGTATCCACGCTATCAAACAAGCGTTCCTTATCCTCTTGAAGATCGCGGTTATATGCCATAGGCAACCCTTTCAACAACATTAACAAAGACACGAGATTACCAACCATCCGACCACTCTTTCCTCTAGTAATTTCAGCAATATCTGGATTTTTCTTTTGAGGCATTAACGATGAGCCAGTCGTGTATTCATCTGAAATCCGAATAAAATCAAATTCACTAGATGACCAAAGGATAAGATCTTCAGCCAAACGTGACAAATGAACACCTGCCATCGAAGCAACAAAGCAAAATTCAACAGCAAAATCTCGGTCACTAACTGCATCCATTGAGTTTTGCGAAATAACAGGACGGCCCTTAGAGTCTTCAAACCCCAAGAATGCGGCAACTTGTTTGCGATCCAATGCCAACGTAGACCCAGCCAATGCTCCGCTACCAAGTGGACACACATTCACACGCGAAAAAGCATCAAGAAGCCTTTCATGGTCACGGGCAAACATCTCCACATAAGCCAAAAGATGATGGGCTAAACAACGCGGCTGAGCCCGCTGAAGATGTGTATAACCAGGAATTAAAGAATCCGAATGGCTTTCCGCTTGAGCAAGGAGAGCAAGTTGCAAACGCGCAACATGTTGATCAATCTCATCAAT
>JASLKL010000015.1:0-7872 GCA_030747605.1 Verrucomicrobiota bacterium
ATTCCACCATCGACCTAGCAACTTTATCTTTCGGAATTTCTATAGCCTCAAGCGGCTTTCCAAAAATAGAAAGTAAAGGCTTTATAGAATCATCCGCAGATATCTCTATAAGAGATATCTGCCCAAAAAGGGCAAACATCATAACACGCAAAAGCATAGAAAAATGATTGCCAATTCATAAATAAAAATCAATGAATATAATTCATGAAAAAAACTAGAATAAAGAATTGTTTATTTTTTAGTTTTCCTAAATATACTGTAAATATATGATTTTTATATGCGCATTCGTTATGTTCTAACGTCATTCTTTTTGTTGGTATTTACTTTAAATATCTCCGCAGCAAAAAAAACAAACATAGTTTATATCATGTCTGATGAACTCGCTTATTATGAGTTATCACACATGGGAAACAAATACATCAAGACGCCAAATATCGATCGATTCGCAGCAGAAGGAATCCGGTTTACATCAGCGCTCGCAGGCGCACCGGTATGCGCACCTCTCCGCTGTAATTTAATGACCGGAAAACATGCTGGGCATGCTTCAATTAGAGCTAATGACGGAGGAACCCCTTTGCGCGAAAATGAACCTACAATCGCATCAATACTTAAGGATATCGGCTATGAAACTGGAGGCTTCGGCAAGTGGGGTTGCGGGGGACGAGACTCTACAGGCGTGCCAGAAAAACACGGATTTGATTTATTTTACGGATACTATGATCAAGTTCACGCACATTCATTTTATCCATCTTATCTAATTCGCAATAGCATTGAGGTTGAGCTTAAAGGAAATAAAGGGGGGCGTTCAGGCCAAACATATTCTCATTATAAAATTATGGAAGCAGGGCTTAGCTTTATTCGTGAAAAAAAAGATAAGCCGTTTTTCTGTTACTTTCCAATCACACCGCCTCATGGAATGTACGATATCCCCAAGGATGACCCAGCTTGGAAATTATACGAAAGTGAAAAATGGATTAAAGATCCATCTATATCACAAGACATAAAGAACTATGCAGCCATGGTTAGTATGGTAGACTACAATGTTGGCCAGATTCTTAATTTATTGAAAGAATTGAAACTTGAAAAAGATACTATTGTATTTTTCACCGGTGACAATGGTGGACAAGATCGTTTTCGCAGCCCAAAAAATCCGCGCGGATTTTTTGGGCCAAATGTAAATCCAAAAACCGGCGTAGAATTCAGGGGCGGTAAGGGAAATCTATTCGAAGGCGGACTAAGGATTCCTTATCTTGTACGTTGGCCCGGAAAAATTAATCCAAGTCAAGTGAATGATCTAATTTTCTATCAACCTGATGTGCTACCAACACTAGCTCAACTGACCGGAGCAAAGGCACCAAAAGATATTGATGGTATCTCGTTTCTGCCAACATTGCTTAATCAAGGGCAACAGAAAAAACATGAGATGCTATACTGGGAATTTCGAGGCCAAACCGCAGTAAGGCAAGGACATTGGAAAGCAATACAAACTAAACCAAACCGCGCCTGGGAACTGTATGACTTAAATAAGGACATCAGTGAAACCATAAACATTGCTGAAAAATATCCACATGTATTGTCTAAAATGAAGTCTTTTGCAAAAATGTCGCATACACCAGTTGTCACAGGTAAGTATCTAGATTCTAAGCGATTGAGGCATGAACGAGATCGTCGGGCTAAATGGGGCACATCTAAACCACAACCCAAAGCTAAACCCAAAGCTAAACGCAAAAAATAACCCAATGGTTGATTCGATCACAGTTCCTGTAAAAGAACTACACTCCTATGGTGTGTCAACATTGACATCAATTGGGATGAACAAAAAGGACGCCCTGACGGTTGCCGATAAATTGGTACTAACAGACAGCTGGGGAACCTTCACACATGGAAATAAACTACTGGGAGATTATGTCGCTAGGCTTCAGGCAGGAGGAACCAACCCATTAGGTCAACCTAGGATCGTTAGCGAAGGTCCGGCATGGGCAATTGTGGACGGTGATAATGCTGCGGGCCAGATCGGTTGTGATTTTGCAATGCACAAGGCAATCGAATTGGCCAAATCGGCTGGCATATCCTACGTGGGGGTGAAAAACACCAGTCATTTTGGGGCTGCAGGGGTATATCCAGCAATTGCAGCAGAAGCAAACATGATTGGCCTCGCAATGGCTAACGACATTCCAAGTGTTTGTGCTCCTGGATCTCGGAAAGCAGTAATGGGTACAAACCCACTAGCATACTCAATCCCGGCAGGAAAACACCCGCCGATCCTTCTCGATATTGCTACGAGTACCGTAGCAGGGGGGAAAGTTTATGCTGCATCCCAACGTGGAGAAACAATCCCAACAGACTGGATCATCGACTCGGATGGCAAGCCAACGACCGATGGCTCACTCTACCCGCTAAAAGCCGCATTAGCACCAATGACTGGACACAAGGGCTACGGAATGGCGCTACTTCACGAAAATCTAGCGGGCGTATTGACTGGAGCAAGTATTAGTTGGCAAGTGTTAAATTGGATCTTCGATGACCAAACTAAGCCAACCGGTCACGGAGCCGCATTCATTGTTATTAATCCTGAGGCAATGATGCCCTTGACTAAATTCCTCCAGCGCGTCGACGACCTAATAAATGAAATTCATACCGCCCCCACTGTTAACGAAATCGAACATTTATTGGTGCCTGGGGAAATGGAGTGGAAACGGCGAGAAACAGCCTTGATCAAAGGAATAAAAATGCCACCTGATGTCGTCAGTAAAATACGTGATCTAGATAATCAAATCGGCCTTAATCCTCACTGGTTGAATTAATTCAAGAAGGCTTTTCCTTGTAGCACAATCGACAGCACTGTTAATTTGTCGCGGCCCAATTAATAATGAAAATTGTCCGATATTTAAATGATCAAGATGAAATCCAATTTGGATCTCAACAAGATGATGACTCTATAACCCGAATTGAAGGCTGCATTTTCAGCAATTATAAGGAAACCAATGAAATAGCTTCAGTCAAGAAACTGCTTACTCCAGTTAACCCTTCAACGATTTTGTGTATTGGTCTTAATTACCGAAAACACGCGGAAGAAGGCGGGGCAGAAATCCCCGAAAATCCTGTGCTGTTTATGAAAATGCCGAGCACTGCGCAAAACCCAGGAGACCCAATTCTATTACCCCGAAAACTCAATAGCGAATCAGTAGACTACGAATGCGAATTGGCTGTTGTTATCGGAAGAGACTGCAAAAATGTTTCCAAAGAAAATGCACTGGAATACGTACTTGGATATACTTGCGCAAACGATGTCAGCGCTCGAGACTGGCAAAAGAATGGCGGAGGAGGACAGTGGTGTCGCGGTAAAACTTTCGACACTTTCTGCCCACTTGGTCCATCACTAGTAACCCGAGATGAAATTTCAAATCCAAACAATCTCAACATCAAGACTATATTAAATAAAGAGATAATGCAGGACTGGAACACAAACGATATGATATTCGATGTGCCTACACTAATAGAATTTCTCAGTGGCAGTACTAAGCTAGCTGCCGGCACAGTGATCCTCACAGGCACACCGCACGGAGTTGGCTTTGCACGCACCCCTCCTGTACTACTCAAGGATGGCGACGAAATATCTATTGAGATTGAAGGTATAGGAACTCTCACCAATCCAGTTCAAGACGAATAATGTTTCAGTATATTGGAAAAGCAGATGAAAAAGAGTGGATCCTAGGCCCCTACGAGGGTGTGAAACTTAAGATACTTCACAAGGATGAAAAAACGGGCGGCATTGTCGTACTTCGTAAATTTGAGGCTGGCACTAAAGTACCCGCACACACACACAAAATTGCCAACGAATGGGCTTATATAATTTCTGGCGAATGGGAAGAATCAGATACTATATATTCCGAGGGAACCTTATTCTACGCCTCAAAAGGAAAAAAACACGGCCCACACACTGCCAAAACCGACGTTATCAGTCTCACACACTTTGACGGACCACTTACTGTGGAATAAAAGCCTGCTTCGATTATTAACGAGGACTTGTTTGAGTTAATATTGCATGTCATTTTTCGCTTAGAATGAAACGTACTCTAGTCTTACTTGCCTCCCTCTTTTCAATTCTTGGCCAATCACAAGCGATAAACAGGCCAAACATACTATGGATATACCTTGAAGACGTGAGCGGCTGGTTCAGCTGCTACGGGGACAAAATTATTAAAACTCCCAATATTGACAAGCTTGCTGAAAACGGAATTCGATTTGATCGTTTTTATACTCCTGCCGGCGTTTGTTCAGCAACTCGTTCCTCAATTATCACAGGGGCGATGCAGACTAGCCTCGGTATTCATAACCACCGAAGCGGTAGAGCGGTTTTCCGCGGCAAAAATCTAGGGCCAGTCTTCGACGACATTCGTCTACCTGAAGGCGTAAAAACATTACCTGAAATATTTCGTACTGCTGGTTATTGGACATTCAACGAGGGTGGAAAGGACGACTATAACTTCAAACATGATACTAAAAAAATGTACGATGTAATCCCCAAAAAAAGAGGATGGGGACCGGCAGCATTGGTTGCTGGAGATTGCTGGAAAGGACGCAAAAAGAACCAGCCGTTTTTCGGGCAAGTACAACTCGGAGGCGGGAAACTTGGAAAACGCGCTAAAAAAATAATCGAAAGAAACAAAGTATCAGTACCTCCATACTATCCTGATATTCCTGAAGTGAGAGAGGAAATCGCACATCACTATGATTGCTTAATCGAGACAGACAAACAAGTAGGCCACATTATAACTGCGCTGAAACGGGATGGACTTTACGAAAATACACTAATTTTATGTTTTAGTGACCATGGTTACAAACTGCATCGACACAAACAGTTCCTCTATGAAGGAGGGATTCAAATGCCACTGATAGTAGCTGGCAAAGGTGCCCCTAGAAAAAAAGTTCGTAATGACCTGATTAGTGGAATCGATATAGCTCCTGCCTGCCTAGCTGCAGCAGGAATAGAAATCCCTAAACATATGGAAGGAATGAACTTTCTCGCGAGCTCTTATACTCAAAGAAAATTCATTGTTGCAGCCCGTGATCGCTGCGATTATACAATCGAGAGAATTAGAGCCTTGGTAACACCTCGTTTCAAATACTTGAGAAATTATCTGCCTAATAGACCATTTATGCAACCGAGCTATAAGGACTCATGGCCGGTCTCAAAGCGCTTCCGAGAAATGATGGCCAAGGGCGAAATGAACGAAACACAAATGATTTTCTTTGGCCCCAAAAAAGAACCTGAAGAACTTTACGATTTATCCCAAGACCCACATGAAATAAATAATCTAGCGAAAGATCCAAAATTCAAAAAAGAATTAAAAAAACACCAAGACCTTCTTGATGAATGGATTGAAAAAAACGGTGATAAAGGGCTAAAAACAGAAAGTAATCCGGGCCTTTTAGCCGTGCTTAAGCGATGGGGCGATAAATGTGTTAACCCTGAATACGATCGTGTTCGGCATCTACTAAAAAAATAAAAATGATTATCTATCATAATCCGCGTTGTTCAAAAAGTCGCCAAGCGCTTCAACTATTAAAGGAAAACGGTGAGGAACCAGATGTCATCGAATATCTCAAAAAGCCACTTAACCAAACTGAACTCGCTGACTTGGTTAAAAAATTAAAGATTAGCGCTCACGAACTTCTTCGCAAGAAGGAGGATGAATACAACGAACTCGGTTTATCGCCTGAAACCCCCGAGGAAGATATATTAACCGCTATCGCAATAAACCCAATATTACTCGAGCGCCCGATTATTGTTAAAGGTCGTCAGGCCTTAATCGCAAGGCCTCCTGAGTTATTAGAGGATTTACTTTAATAAATCTTAGCTGCAAGTTGCTTAGTAATATAAGTAAGAGTATATTTCTCCCACCCAAGGAAATTAATATGTCGAAGCGTATCGACTCATTGGCAGCCAAAGAATGGGCTCAATTTACCCGCCGCGATTTCATGGCAACTAGTGCCAGTGGTATTGGCATGGCCGCACTTGCTTCATTGATGCAGCAAGATAATCTTCTCGCTAACTCAAACAATTCAGCTACTGTAAATACTCCTCACTTTGCACCTAAAGCTAAACGCTGTATTTTTATTTTCATGGCAGGAGCGCCAAGCCATGTCGACCTTTTCGACCCAAAACCAAAACTAAATGAATTAAGTGGGCAACCACTACCAAAGGAGATGACTGCAAATGTACGTTTTGCCTTCATCAAAAAAGATTCAGCCGTACTAATGGGAACTAAACGCAAATTTAAACCCTATGGCCAATGTGGAATGGAATTTAGCGACCTACTGCCAAATATCGGATCGGTTTCGGATGAGATAGCATTGATCCGCTCTATGCATACAGACCAATTCAATCATCATCCAGGGCAGCTGATGATGAATACCGGATCGCCGCTCTTCGGGCGACCAAGTATGGGATCATGGTTAGCCTACGGACTAGGTAGTGAATCAAAAAATTTACCGTCATACGTAGTACTAACAGCTGGGCGAGGATCCAGCGGTGGAGCTTCACTATGGTCGAGCGGATTCTTACCCTCAAATTATCAGGGTGTATTATTTCGCAACCAAGGTGATCCAGTATTAAACCTAGGTAATCCTCCCGGCATAACCCGCGAAATGCAGCATTACGGATTGGATGCAATTAACGATCTCAACCGAATAAGGCACTCAGCTGTAGGCGATCCCGAAATTGCAAGTCGAATTGCAAGTTACGAATTGGCATTCCGAATGCAATCAGCCGCACCGGAATTAATGGATCTCTCTGGAGAAAGCCAATCCATACTCGACCTATATGGGGCTGAACGAAAAGACACACTATCTCCGGGTCGAGGAGGGCCAGCTGGACAATACACTAAGTTTGCCCGCAACTGTATCTTGGCTAGGAGACTTATTGAACGTGGCGTTCGTTTTGTGAATTTATACCATGCTTCATGGGATCATCACAGTGATCTTGATAAAGAAATTTCTTATAACGCAACCATGGCAGACCAGCCGGTAGCCGCACTAATCAAGGATTTAAAACAACGAGGATTACTCGAGGACACTCTTGTAGTTTGGGGTGCTGAATTTGGACGAACCCCACTCGGTGAAAATAGAGGCGGCCGAAAAATGAATACCGGCCGTGATCACCATCCATTTGCCTTCTCCATGTTTATGGCGGGTGGCGGCATAAAGGGAGGTCAAGTCTATGGCAAGTCAGATGAAATTGGCTGGGGTATCGATGAAAATCCAGTACATATCAACGATCTTCACGCAACATTACTTCACCAGTTTGGCATCGAGCACACAAAACTGACCTACCGTTTCCAGGGACGAGACTTTCGCCTAACCGACGTTGGAGGAAACCTCATAAAACCTCTCATAAGCTAACAGTAAAAGAACTATTAATAGTCTTTGAGAACTTCAAACCTTTGACTGCCGTTGCTTTTTATATGAACTAAAACTCCTTTTTTAAGGTCTTCATTTTCAATTGACTTATTAAAAGACTCAATCGAACTAATCTCAGTACTATTAATACGAGTGACTACATCTCCAGGTGAAATGTTTTTCTCTTCAGAAACACTACCTTTTTCTACAGAAACTACAATAACCCCTTCTTTTTCACTGATCTTAAATCTTTCGGCTAAGTCTTCGCTAATTTCCTGCACTTTCATCCCAAACAACTCCGCCTGTAAAGGTTCTTGAGAGCCTTTCTCCTCAATACGCCGAGTACGAGCGACAGCTGTGAACTCTTCAGGAAAGGCCCCAGTCTCAAATTGAATCTCTTTAGGCTTTCCATCACGCATCAAACCTATTTGAACCGAATCACCAGCGGTCTTATAGCGTAGAGCACGCTTT
>JASLKL010000015.1:7971-28861 GCA_030747605.1 Verrucomicrobiota bacterium
ATAGGCACAGCAAACCCAATTCCAGTGTTCATTCCACGGATTAGTGTATTAATGCCAATTACTTCTCCATAAATATTCACTAATGGTCCACCACTATTACCAGGATTAATACTAGCATCAGTCTGAATAAAATCCTGATCAAACATTTGTTGATCGGTTAAAACTCGTCGACCCTTTGCGCTAATATGCCCAATAGTTACACTGTACTTAAGTCCAAACGGCGAACCAATTGCAATCGCAAACTCACCCGCCTTTGTTTTACTAGAATCCCCTATCTTGGCAGCTTTCAATCCGGTTGCATCGATTTTAATCACCGCAATATCAGATTCACGATCGACACCAAGAATTTTGCCATCATACTCCTTCCCATCCTTGAAAACTATTTTAACCTTGTCAGATCTTTCAACAACATGGCGATTAGTCATAATGATCCCATCTTCTCGATAAACTAAACCTGAACCCTGACCATCAAAAATCGGTTCTCGTGAACGATCTGGTTGTTCACGTTCCTGAGGTTGTTGCTCGAAAAATTTACGAAAATCTTCGGGTAATTGGTCAAAAAACGGGGCATCTCGGAATTGCTCTCCCTGCATTCCATAATTTCCAGGCTTATTAGCCACTCGAACCTCAACAACCGATTTTGAAACACTTTCAGCCACCTCAACAAACGCCTGATTCAACTGCTGCGCAAGTTTCAGTGCCTCAGAAGGTTCAGCAGCTTTTAATTGCGATTTTGGGCATATAAACGCAAAAAAAACAGTGCTCGACATTAAAACAAAAACATTTTTCAAAATACTCTTTTTCATTATTTGGCTACCTCGCAATCTTCGTTAGACTTCGATTTGACTCAACAAAAAACGTTCAAAAAAAATAGAATTAACAGAATCACTCGACACGACCCTCGGTTTATGGATTACTGTGCCGAGTTTGCCCGATTCACTCCGGGCTTTATGAAATGGACAAAGATTTGTTAACGAAAGCCAAGTCACTCGGATTTTCCGATCGACAGATTGCTAACCTCACAAAACACACCGAAGAGGAAATACGTGCCGAACGACAGTCTATTGGTTTGGAACCTAGCTACAGGCTAGTCGACACCTGTGCTGCAGAATTTGAAGCATACACTCCCTACTACTATTCATCTTACGATCGTGGCGATGACGAAATCTCTACCAGCAAAAAGAAAAAAGTCATAATTCTTGGGGGCGGGCCTAACCGTATTGGCCAAGGAATTGAGTTTGATTATTGCTGCGTACACGCCTCCTTTGCACTAAAGGAGGAAGGATTCGAAACTATAATGGTTAACTCTAATCCCGAGACAGTTTCCACTGACTACGACACAAGCGATAAACTATTTTTTGAGCCATTGACCCTTGAGGATGTTCTACATATTTATCATCGCGAAGAATGTTGGGGTGCAATTGCTCAATTCGGAGGGCAAACACCACTAAACCTCGCGCTTGGCCTGCAAGCTAATGGAGTTAATATTATTGGGACTTCACCACAGAGTATTGAACGTGCTGAAGACCGGGAAATGTTTGCAGAAATGCTTCACAAATTAAAGATACCGCAACCGCCCAATGGACTAGCCATCAATGAAGAACAAGCACTCGCCGCAGCAAGTCGGTTAAGCTATCCAGTATTAGTTCGTCCATCCTTTGTTCTAGGTGGCCGTGCCATGCAAATAGTTTATTCTGACGATGAACTTTGCGAATACATGCGCTCAGCAGTTGAAGCCTCACCAGAACGACCGATTCTAGTAGACAAATTTCTTGAAGACGCAATTGAAGTAGACGTTGACTGTATTGCAGATATTGATCATTACGAAGACCCAGCCGAAGCCACCGTAGTGATCGGAGGAATGCTCGAGCATATAGAGTTTGCTGGAGTCCACTCCGGCGATGCAGCAATGATCTTGCCCCCAAACACTCTGCCTGACGAAATCCTAAATACCATACGAGAATACACAGATTCCATGGCTAGAGAATTGAAAGTAACTGGGCTGATGAATGTCCAATATGCTATCAAGGATAAGATAGTTTACGTCTTAGAAGTAAACCCTCGTGCTTCACGTACTGTGCCGTTTACAAGTAAAGCTATTGGTAAACCTTTGGCAAAACTAGCTGCAAAGGTAATGGCTGGAAACAAACTAAAAGATCTAGGCTTCACAAAAGAAATAATTCCGAATTACTGGACAGTTAAGGAATCAGTATTCCCATTTAATCGCTTTCACGGACAAGACATACTTTTATCTCCGGAGATGAAATCTACTGGAGAAGTAATGGGTATCGACTCTGACCTCGGAACTGCATATGCCAAATCTCAGATGGCAGCAGGCGGATCACTGCCTTTGGAGGGTAGCGTTTTTATAAGTGTAAGCGACACCCACAAAGACGCTGCTATTGAATTGGCGAAACGCTTCATTGATTTGGATTTCAAAATAATATCTACTACCGGCACAGCAAAAACTCTTAAAAGTGCTGGGCTCAAAGTTGACATTATTCACAAACTATCTGAAGGCAGACCAAATACAGTGGACCTTCTAAAAAACAACGAAATTCAATTGGTAATAAACACGCCATCTGGCCAAATTCCTCGAGAAGATGAAATCAAAATCCGAACGACTGCTGTATATACCAATACCCCCATCATCACTACCATTGGTAGCGCTAAAGCGGCACTAGACGGCATATCCGCCTTAAAAGAAAAGGGTTATGGAGTTAAACCTCTACAGGAATTTCTTTGAATATTTTCAAAGCATAAACCACTGCAATCACAGAGGTTTAGATAATTTTCAAAAACGAATTTAATAGTTTATATTCTTCCAATAACTCAAAAGTATGATGTTGACCCACAATAAACTGATCTTTAATTTTCTTTCCAAGCCATAAATCAGGCAATTTAATATTAAGACAGTTATGAAATCTAAAGTAATCAAATGGCTCGGAACCTTTTTTGGTTTTCTGAGCTTAGTTGTTGTAATCAGCGCAATAGCTGGCCCTGTAAATGACAAGTGCCCACTTAGCGGCAATGCAATCAGTAAAGATGCCACCTACTCTGTGGGTTTCTGCTGCGGGAATTGCCAAGGGAAATTCAGTAAAGACCCGGCTAAGAGTATTGCGAAGGTTAAAGCTGCTCCGATTAATGACGTGTGTCCTTTCACTGGCAAAGCCATAAAGGCAACAGCTAGCTACAAGGGTGATCTTGTCGGTTTATGTTGTAACAACTGCAAGGGAAAATTTGAAAAAGATGCAGCCAACCTTATTAAAAAAGTTAAAGTTGTCCGCACAACTGTAAACGATAAATGCCCACTCAGCGGTAAAGCGCTCGCCCCAAACAAAACCTATACGGTTGGTTTTTGCTGCAACAACTGCGCTGGGAAATTTAAGAAGGATCCAGCCAAGAATATTGCAAAGGTTAAATAGCATCTCATTAGCCTATTATTTGACCGCCTCTTTTTGAGGCGGTTTTTTTTTGATTAAATCAAATTAATATTTAATGAAACGCATCGGAAATAAACTAAAAGGCTGAACCTTATCGAGTAATTCCTCGGTTACTGTTCTCAACAAATTTCAGAAAATGTTGTGCCTCTGGTAATTCTGGAAATTCGGCACGGATAGCTTCAATAGCACCACTCACCGCTAACCCTTTACGAAAAAATAATCGATGCAATCGACTGATGGCCTTTCTACTCTCCTCGGCAATCCCATTTCTCTCCAAACCGATCTTATTTGGCATTCGTGTTCGAGCAGGATTGCCATCAACCATCATATAAGGTGCCACATCACTAACAATCTTTGAACATCCCCCAATAATCGACATTTTACCGAGGCGACAAAATTGATGCACCGCCGACAATCCACCGACAATAGCATAATCTTCTACTATAACATGGCCTGCTAAAGTGCCGTTATTGGACATAATAACATGGTTCCCCAACTCAACGTTGTGAGCAATGTGGCAATAGGCAAGAATATAATTATCAGAGCCAATCAATGTAGCTTCCCCATCTCCGGTACCGCTGTGTACTGTAATATTTTCTCGGAATGTATTGCGATCGCCAATGCGTGTCCAAGTTGTTCCCCCTCTCCACTTTAAATCCTGCGTCTTAAGCCCAACTGCAGCAAATGGGAAAAATTCATTTCCAGCCCCTATCTCAGTGTGGCCATCAATCACAACATGCGAATGCAATCTATTGCCTTGTTTAAGAGTTACATTCTCACCGATCACACAGTATGGACCTATATTACAATCATCACCAATACTGGCTCGTGGGTGGATAATTGCGCTGGGGTGAATCTCTGACATTTAAAAGCCTTTATTTTTCATCAACTAAAGCAAAAGTAATCTCAGCTTCACTAACTATTCCCCCCCCAACTGCACAAACTGCCTTCGCTTTTCCAATTTTAGTCCCTGCCTTGATTAACTCGATATCAATCTGCAATACATCCCCGGGCTTGACCGGCTTACGCCATTTCACTTTATCTGCCGCCATGAAATAGGCGATCTTCCCGGAATTACCAGCTTGCTTCAGCATTAGTATG
Source organism: Verrucomicrobiota bacterium (assembly GCA_030747605.1). Taxonomy (GTDB): domain Bacteria; phylum Verrucomicrobiota; class Verrucomicrobiia; order Limisphaerales; family UBA1096; genus UBA1096. The sequence continues at coordinate 12,516 of JASLKL010000015.1, forward strand.
CCAGCAACTTGCGCCATTGCCTCAAGTTGCAGTACCCCTGGCATGACAGGATGACCAGGAAAATGCCCCGAAAAAAAGGGTTCATTGATAGTAACATTTTTCTCGGCAGTAATCTCATTGCCTTCGATTCGAGTTACACGATCCACCATCAAAAAAGGATAGCGGTGCGGCAAAATCTGCATGATCTGTTCAGAATCCAGTAGGGATGTAGTTAGGTCGTTCACTGTATTAAATATAGATGGAATTTTTTTTAGATTAAATAAATTCCATTATGGTAGAGATAAATTTCATATAACTAGCTAGACTTAACGTCTTTTTGGAGAATAAGTTTGGCTAATTCGCAGTTGGCAGCATGCCCTGGTTTAATCGCTACTATATGGCATCGTAATGGCACCCCAACAAGACTGAGATCACCAATAATGTCCAGAATTTTATGACGTACAAATTCCTCACGATATCTCATAGGCTCGGTCGTCAACACCGCATCCTCACGAATGACAATGGCATTCTCAAGACTGCCTCCACGGATTAATCCATTTTTAATCAAAAATTCAATCTCCTCATAGAAACAAAATGTCCGCGCATGTGCGATTTCCTTTTCCCAAGAATCTACCGTCAAATCTATACTAAAAAACTGCGTAAATCGACCAGCCTTGTCAGAACTTGTGCAGGAAATTTTAAACCCATCGTAAGGCAACGCACTCATAACCGTTTCACCATTCGTATACTCGATTGCATCTGTGATAGCAATTGGCTCAACTCTCTCCCCCTGTATTTCTATGCCTGCCTCGTCGACCATTCTACAAAACCGCCGGGAACTACCATCAGCAATAGGCGGCTCATTTGAATCAACCTCAATGATAGCATTAGTGATTCCAAAACCTGCCAATGAGGCAAGGACATGTTCAATGGTCTGAACTTTGACTTTACCTTTGGCTATCGTCGTAGAACGAGAGGTATCTGTGACATATTTGACTTGAGCTGGAATTTCAAAACGACTTTCAAGATCTACACGACGAAATATAATTCCTGTGCTAGCTGGTGCAGGCAATAATGTCATTGATACTTTATTACCACTGTGCAATCCGACGCCGGAAAAGCTAACTGGTTTGGCTAAGGTCTGCTGCTGTAACACGGCACACATTAAACAACGCAACGACGACTGTTGGCAAGGTCAACGCCGCTCGATATTCGAGGTTCCCTTAACAGAAATATCTAGACCAGGTGCCCCGTTGCGCTGAAGCTTATATATGGTTATAGCTTGTGCAGCATTGTCCGCAGCAGGATTAGCTCGACGGGCATTAGCAACCGCTACATCACGAGCATTATCATCCGGACGATATTTCTCATGCAAACGCCTATGCTTAGCTGCCAGATCCTCATTGCCTAATTGTGAATGAATTAGTGCCAAATTATAATGCGCAGTCAGATTTTCAGAATCAAATGTCAGTGTTTGTTCGAATCGTTTGAGCGCACGACTAAGAAAATCGTTTCGCTTTACCTCGTTAACACGCTCCATTTTGGACCGTTCAAACAAAGTTTGACCAAGCTCATTTAACAATACGTAGTCCTGAGAAAAATCAAAACCTCGGTCAAGCTGCTCCTGGGAGCGGTCTTCGAGTATGCTACGAAAATTTTCGATTGATTTATCTAGGAATCCATTTTGCTTATTTACGATCCCATTAAACCAAGCAACCGTCCAAGACGGGGCAGGCGGATTAGCTGCTGAAGCTCGACCAAGCGCCTCTACAGCCTCTTCGAGACGGCCTTCTTTCACATAAACACGCGCCAAATTGAGTGATCCACTAGCATAACCAAGCCCTTCAACACGCTTGAAAGCATCCTCTGCTTGAACCAATTCACCCTTCTCACTGCCTTTATCCCCCTTGAGTAATAGCCCAATACCATAGTCGTTCCATCGCTGCCATTCTGGCTTGTCCGGCACTTGACCAGTTGTCGGATTACCATCTACAGAAAAGGTTACTTTGTCACTCGACATTAAAGTAATTGGAAGATCATTCTCTGGCTTATCAGGATAAACGTACTTCATGTATTTCGCATCAAATTTTCTGTAATTCAATTTGACAGAAACATCAATTTCGCCCTCAGTATCTTCTGGTACTTTAAACCGATAGTGAACAACCTGGCCAGTACCTGGAGGCATTTGATTATTGTATAATGGAGTAAAAATATCCGAAGCGTTGCGGCGATCAATTCTATTCCCATCCTTGTCCAGCATGTACACATTGAGAAAATGCGACCAAGGATCAACCTCCCGCCCTTTACCTAGGCCACCACTACGCCCTATGTTCTTGCCATCATTCTCTAACGCAACATCTATCCAAATTTCATTCGAATCGACCGTGCCTTGTGAAAACAAATGACCAACCTTCATTGTTCGAACAACAACCTCAAGTAGATATTCTTTTCCCGGCTTAAGACTAGGTATAGTTGGTCTAATCGGAGCTATTAGCTCCCCATCCACTTTTCCACCTTCCTTAAGGCCAAATATTTCCACCAGCACTGAGTCTTTCAAAAACTCCTGATGTGCCTTAACTATATGAGGTTTATTCCGGATATGAGCAATTGCTGTGTTAGCACCAAGAAAAAGATGGTCATGAATCTGCAAATCTTTAGTTTTCTCACTAAAAAAGTCTGCCCCAAAATCATTAGAAGCTTTCAAGGGCATATGACACTGATTGCAATCTCCTACAGCCTTTGGCGGATAATAAAAACTACGAACCCCATGACCTGATACCCCACTTAAATGATAATTATCGTAATGATTCTGCCCACGTAGCCACTCTTTATAGTGGTTCAACTCAAACGGCAGACTTACCTTATGACAGGTAGAACAAAACTCCGGAGTCTTATGCAACTTCTTGAGAAATGTTTTTTTGTGAAACTCAGGCTTAGCCTTAACCATCTGACGATTGATAAACTTTAAAATCGAGTTTTCGCTCTTTGAAAAAGGATAATGAACTGGTTCCTCGATAGTATAGTCAGCATTACCTTTGGTCGAATTCACATGAGTAATCGCATGACAAACTGTACAGGTAATTCCAGCGTGTGCAGTTGGATGATTTCGCGTATCAAATTTAGGATCATCAAAGGCTCCGCTAAAAAATGGAACCGGATCGTGACAACCCGCACACCAACGTGACGCTTTCACATTTCCGTCACGTTCAAGAAGTTTTTCCCGAGTTTCCGATACACTAAAATGATAAGGCTCATTGTTAAACGAACTAAAATGATGAACACTATGAAACCACCCATCATAAACATCTGGATGACACTCTTGACAATATTTATCCATCATTAATGTATCAGCAGGAATAAAGTTTCCAGAAGCTGTTCTGGCAAGCGAAGGCTCAAAATATTTCACCCCCTCTTTAGGCCCAACAACATTCCAATTTCGAGGGTCTTGCGTGTGCAACGTGACCAAAATAACAACGACTACACCCACTGATACCGCCCAACCAACTCCAGTCTTCCACTTGATCTTCGGTCCAGCTAATCGATGCAACACATAAAGCCAAACCGCTAATATAGGCGAAATCACATGTGCCCAATACATCACATTTCGCACATCGGGATTTTTTATTTCAAAACCCTCCACTCTCATTAGCGCTAGCCCACTAAATAACAAAATAAGACTAATTGAAAATAGCGCATATCCTACTGAAGCAGCACGTTTATTTGGACGATTCCAAGCGTTTTTAATATGAAAAATCCCAAAGAAAATTACTGGCAAAAGAATCAATAGCCCTAGAACTAGATGCCCTAAGAACATAAATTGGTAAAAATAATTTTGATAAGTCTGTTCTCGAGACCACTCAAGAAATGTAATACTAGAAAGATAAGCAGAATTTGCACCTAGCAGAGCAAACAAAACAAAAATACTGAACAGCACAATCCGCAAACGCGGACCAACAGCTCTAACATACTTCCTTTTATTAGGAGACTTTTTCTCCGAATCCATAGTTCTACACCCACATCAACAAGCAAAAACAAAGGAACATCTACTACTCTCCAATGAAGTTTGCAACCCTTGCCAAGTAATATAACAATGAAGCTTTCAAAACTCAGTGAGTTGCAGGTGTCAGTTTTAATCGATATCGACCATCAATTCTCGTTATACGAACCTTCTCACGAAATACTGCCGATATTTTTTCGCTTGTTAGCATCTTTTTAATTGGACCGCTATCAAGCACTTGTCCATCCCGTAATAATATAGCATGCGTATAAATTGAGGTAATTTCCTCAATATGATGTGTAACAAAAACAAACGTAGGGGCATTTTTCTCCTGACCAAGATCATCGACAAATTGTAAAAAATTTTCGCGAGCTGCAGGATCAAGTCCCGCACATGGTTCATCGAGTAGCAGTACTTTAGGCTTAGCCATGAGTGATCGACCAATTAATACTCGCTGCCGCTCTCCTTGAGATAAAACTGACCAAAGGCGATCTGCTAAGTAGTTGCAGCCAATACGGCGTAATATCTTCCTCGCCTCTTTGCAATCGGATGGTTTAGGTCGCCCCCAAAGATCAATCATTGCGTACTTACCAGTGATCACAGAAATCAACGCGGGCTCATCATCGGCCATCATTTGCCGGAGACTAGAACTAACCAGCCCAATTTTCTTCCGAAGCGTCGGCCAGTGAGCCTGGCCATAGCGCTCTCCCAACAAATCAATCTCCCCTTTTGTTGGCGCGAAATAACCTGTCAAAGCACTAAGCAAAGTTGTTTTCCCAGAACCGTTACCTCCGATTACCACCCAATGCTCGCCTTGGTTAACTTGCCAATTAATGCTTTCTAATATTTTTATTTTATCCCGCTGAATTGTCAGATTTGACAACTTAATAATAGGGTTGTCAGACTTTAGCATGGAAGATTAAATTTCTGAAATTGCACTATAAACACCATCCCAAAAAATAATACGCGCCTGCAGTGCATCTCGGGCAGCTTGCAATGCCTCTTCTAATAGTCGTGAGTCTCCATCACAAAGGTGCGATAACATACGAATTGCCATAGGGCCGTGCGACTCTTCATCAAGATGAGCATGCCGATTGAGATAGTAATGAAATGATGGTGCTTCTGTATCAGTAATTTTGATTTCAGCAAGAAGCGACCTAAACATTTTTGAAACAATATCCTCTCGACCAAGAGCAAATGCCGCTGCAACACAATGTGCTTGTCCGCCTTCAATCACCTCAAAGGTTGATTGCATAAACCGCCTCGCCGGCTCAGGTACTGCTCCGTTCGCCAAAACATTGTCCAAACCATTCATAACAACACATGAGATGAAGTTATTAATTTCTCTAGTATTAGCTCCTACCTCATGCATTGACTTTCGATACATATCAAAATGACTAATGTATTGGGTGTCGCTATTAGGAAGCGCCTCATCAGACTCCTCTTCAGTAACAATCTCATTCACAAAACGACGTATGTCACCATTCCCATCCGGCAACCATGGTGAACCATGTGGAGCAAACTTACTCTGCAAACTTTTTAGCAACGACATGAAATCCCAGACCGGATATACATGATGTTCCATAAAAATCCTCAAACGTGGCAATGTAGTTACAGACTGAAATACTGGATGCTTAAACAGGGATTCACGAAGTGGATCTAGTGAAGATGAATCAAATGTACGGCTCATCAATTGTTAGCCACGAATGGTCGCATTAAGATCATTACGCAATTGCTCAATCACCTTTTCGTGAATGGCATCAACTTGATTATCCTTCAAGGTACCTTCGTTCGATCGATAGTGAAACGCATAAGCAACACTCTTATCTCCCTCCTCAACACCTGCACCACGATAAACGTCAAATAATTCCACCTCCTTGAGATTTTTCGGCTTAGCCTTACGAGTACTGGCCAAAACAGCATCATGGGTAACATCTTCAGCAACGATCATTGCAATATCTCGGCGAGTTCCAGGGAATGCAGGTAGCATCTTAAAACTACGCTTGACCGTCCGGCGCTGAAGCAAAAGATCAAGGTCAAATTCAGCTAAAAAAACCGGATGCTTAAGATCATGGTGACGAGCTATTAACGGTGACAACTGACCACAAGTGCCAACAATTATATTGCCCAGGCTAACACTACCGGATTCAATAAGAAAATCTCCTGATAAATCGTTACGCTCATAACCTACACCCCGCATGCCGAACTTCTCAGCAAACTCCTCAAGAATCCCTTTGAGATCAGTAAACTCATTGATAGCATCTCTATTTTCTCCTTCATGAAACGGAATAAACCGTCGACCAGTCAACGCCACCCCTAACCGCCACCCCTCCGCCGGCATTCCATCCTCATCACGAAAAACTCGACCTATTTCAAACATAGCCACATCGGCCACTTCATGGTTGGCATTATGTTTTAATACATTAGTCAATCCAGGTAATAGACTCGTTCGCAACTTATCCTGCTCACTGCTGAGCGGATACTCCAATGCCACCTGATTAATCCCAAGTTGCGCCAAAGCTTTACCCGAAACAAGTGTCTGGGTTTGAGCTTCATACAGACCGAGCCCAATCAAAATAGAACGAATCTCTTCAAAAGCATCGTGAATCGTGTCAAATGAGTGAGTCCCGACACACCCACGTGGAGGCGTAGATGGCACTTTATCGACACCAAAAATCCGAACAACTTCCTCAATCAAGTCAACCTCACGCTTCAAATCCACTCTAGAAGTCGGAATTCGAAATAACGCCGAAGTATCGCCATCGCGCGAAATCTCCTCAAGACCAAGGCCTGTTAAATTGGCAACCTGCTGATCTGCAGGAATAGAAATACCTAACAACTGATCTGCCTTAGCAAAACGCAACTGAATCTCCTTCGGCTGGACCGGAAATGGATAGGCGTCAACATTTCCCTTAACTAAAACTCCTCCCGCAGTATCGATTATCAATTGTGCTGCCCGTCGGCTGACTAAGTCACAACAATTAGGATCGCATCCGCGCTCAAAACGATATGAAGCATCAGTGCTAATAGCCAATTTTTTGGCGGTAGCACGTATATTTTTGGGGTCAAAATATGCACACTCAATAAATACATCTTTAGTTTCAACACCAATCTCACTATTCAACCCCCCCATAATACCAGCCAACGCTACCCCCTTTGTTTCGTCAGCTATCAACAAATCACTATTCGCTAACTCGTGTTCTTTCTCATCAAGAGTTATAAACTTCTCTTCTTTCGCAGCATTCCTAACCAAAATCACTGGCTTTTCAGCATCTTCTTTTTTTGAAAGTAATTGAAAATCAAATGCATGTAACGGTTGCCCCGTCTCCAACATGACAAAATTGGTCACATCGACTACGTTGTTAATACTCCTAACCCCAACCATCTCAAGTTTATTACGAAGCCAATCTGGGCTTGGGCCAACCTTAACACCTCTAACAATTCGAGCGTTATAACGTGGGCATTGTTCAACATTATCGAGCAATACATCGAACAAGTCCGAAGCCTCTTCGTCATTAGTGGGCAACTTAGGGATTTTCGGCAAGCAAAGTGGATTATCTGTTAGAGCACTCAACTCACGGGCAATCCCAATTACACTATTCCAATCAGGCCGATTCGGCGTTACTTCCAAATCGTAAACTACATCATCCCCAGTACGGCCAAGATGCTCGGCAAACGACTGGCCAACCCTAGCATCCTCTGGAAGTAAAAGTAGCCCACTAGCATCCTCAGCGATCCCAAGCTCTTTGGCCGAGCACATCATTCCGCAGGACTCTACTCCTCGAATTTTACCAACTTTAATCTTGAAAGGCTTCTCATCTGGCTCACTAGGCATCTCGCAGCCAGGCAATGCCAAAGGCACCTTACTGCCAACATCAAAATTCGTTGCCCCGCAAACAATCTGCCGAACCTCTTGCCCATCATTTACTTTACACAAAGACAAACGATCAGCATCCGGATGTTGTTCCTTTTCCAACACCTCAGCGACCACAATACCATCAAAACCACCCGATACTTTTTCAATACTCTCGACCTCTAGTCCGGCCATAGTCAATAGCTCTATGAGCTCATCAGGAGACGAATCAAAATCGACGTATTCTTTCAACCAGTTGTAGGTAACTTTCATTTCCTTAGGAAACCGGCAAAACCGGGGAGACAAGACTAAACCAAAACCAGCAAAATGCGATTGAATTTTTAACAAACCTATCCAAACAAATTCTTTGCCACAGCTTTCCTGAGATGAAACACTTTGTCTCCATGATTTTTTTGGGAAAAACTCAATCTTTTCAAAAACAAATCGGACTAGTTTTTGCTATCGCCATAAGCATGCAGTCAATTGCTGTTGCACAGGCTAAATCCGAAGAAAAAAAAGTGCCCGAAGGACACTCCTACCATGGCGAAGCGTTCAACGAAGGACCACGCCAAAAAGCCTATCTAATGAAAGGCATGGGGCGTGTACGTTTTCCGATCACAACGAACAAACAAGAAGCTCAACTATTCTTTACACAAGGCGTCTCTCAGCTTCATGGATTTTGGTACTTTGAAGCTGAACGTAGTTTCAGACAGGCCGCAATGCTTGATCCAGATTGTGCCATGGCATATTGGGGTATGGCTGTAGCAAACCGCAATAATGTCGAACGCGCCAAGAAATTCATCACTTCAGCTAAGGAGCGTCGGAAGAATACAAGTGAACGCGAAAAACTTTGGATCGACTCTGAAGTTAATTATTGGGCTGACACAAAAAAGAACGAAAAAGATCGTCGACGAAAAATGGTACGTGACCTTGAAACTATCATTTTCGATTTCCCTGAGGATATTGAAGCTAAAGCTTTTCTAGCAGTTTGGTTATGGCAAAGCTCTCATAAGGGACTAACCATCAGCAGTCACATGACAATTAATATGTTAATTGAAGATGTACTCGACATAGAGCCTATGCATCCTTGTCATCACTTTCGCATCCATCTTTGGGACGGTGAAAAACCGGAAAGAGCCCTAGTCTCAGCCGCCAATTGTGGCCAAGCCTCTCCAGGCATCGCACACATGTGGCATATGCCTGGACACATCTATTCTAAACTCAAACGGTATCACGACGCTGTTTGGCAACAAGAAGCCAGCGCTCGTGTAGATCATGCTCATATGATTAAAGATCGTGTTTTACCTGACCAAATCCACAACTTTGCACATAACAACGAATGGCTCATACGTAATCTTAACTTCCTTGGACGCATAAACGACGCTGTAGCCCTTGCCAAGAACATGATTGAACTACCACGCCATCCGAAAATTAACACTTTAGCCAAACCTGACTCCCCAACCGAGTACGGCAAACGAGGCAGTGCCAGATACGGCCGCACACGGCTCATTGAAACCTTGCTAAGATATGAAATGTGGGAAGAAATTATCCAACTCTCACAAACTGTTTACCTTTCACATACCACAATTCCCGAAGAACAAGCTAAGCGTTTGGCAGCTATTGGAGCTGCACATTATTCGCTTGGGCAAGTAGATAAAGGGGCGGAAGCCTTGAAAGATTTAGTTAAGATTAACACCCAACTTAAACAACTTAAACTCGAAGCTGGCACAGATGCAGAAGAAAAAGCACGAGCTGAAAAGAAAAATGACAATGACATCAACAAGGCTATGGTTGAAGCGATGAATAAGTTCAATAATCGCTTCAAAAACATTGATCAATATAAAGCCGAACTTCTTGTTTATCAGTCTATTTCCAATAATGATAAAGATGCTTTTAATAAACAAATCGGAAAAGCCAGTCGTATTAACCGCGAACGCAAGGCTCAACTCCAACTAAATATAGGCAACAAAAAAGAAGCGCAAAAACTTGCTAGCCAATCAGCTAAATCCACCAGTGAAGTATATCCATTAGCAAACTATGCAGATATCCTCTGGAAGTCTGGAAAAGAAAAAGAAGCCATAGAGCAGTTTAAAATACTTCGTAAAATTTCCTCAAATATAGACATTGAACATGCTGTATTTCAAAGGTTAAACCCAATAGCGAAAAAACTTAATCTACCTGAAGATTGGCGAACTCAAAAGAAACCCTCAAACGATGTCGGAGAACGCCCTTCACTGGACACGCTCGGCCCATTTCGGTGGACTCCTTCACCAGCTACGCAATGGTCTCTCACTGACGGACAAGGCAAAAAACACTCTATAACCGACTACACTGGCCGGCCTGTCATCGTTATTTTTTATCTCGGCAAAGGATGTGCCCATTGCATCGAACAGCTAAGTGCATTTGCACCTGAAGTAGACTCCTTCAAGCAAGCCGGCATCGACCTTATCGCCATCAGCACTGATAACGTTGGAGGTCTACGTGAAACATTTCAATTGAATAAACACAAACCATTCCCCTTTCCACTTGTATCCGATAAATCATTAAAAGCTTTTAAACAATACAGAGTATACGACGATTTTGAAAAACAACCACTGCACGGTACATTTCTCATCGACCGTGGTGGCCTTATCCGATGGCAAGATATTAGCTACGAACCTTTTACGAAGGTAAACTTCCTATTAAAGGAATCAAAACGCCTCCTCGCCCAAGATCCCCCTCAAGTCACTAGGCGTTAATTATTATTCGATTTAGTCTCAAGAATTTTCCGAGCAGCCTCTCGGACAGACTCAACAAGTTCAGGCGGTTTGACGACTCGCGCATTTCCACACCAGTTCATCACCCATCGCTGAACTTCTGTAAGACTATTTAAATGCATTGTTAACTCGACACCACCATCCTTCATCTCACGCTGAGACTGTGTCGGATGCCAATTTTTTTCGCGAATATAATCCGCTACTAGATCATTGAAGCGGATTACTACCTCCTGCTCTTTGTCACCTGTTACAACAGCAAAGCTTCCATGCAAACGCTGCTCCAGAGAAAATTTTTCAGGAGGATCAAAGGAAATTCCTGTCTCTCGGAAATCTTTAATCCTCGCTGGAGAGAATGTTCGTATGTCACACCGCAAATGACAATATGCAAAGAGAAACCATTCACCGTTGACGTTGGCTAAATGATAGGGATCAACAACTCTTAATTCAGCTTCAGTTGCGGCAGGCTTACGATAATTAAATTGTAATTGCCGATTATTAGCAGCGGCCTTGGCAAGCGCATCAATAACTTCAAGATTCAATATCGGTTCAGCACTCCTTCGAAACGAAATGCTCTGATCAAATTCATCTAAATTAAAAGAGATAGTATCTGTTAACCCATCAGCAATTTTCCGAAAAGCACTTATTAGAGGCTTTTCAAAATTTGTACCTCTGTACTGCTGCATTGCCTTTTCTGCCACAAGCATAGCAAATAATTCTCCTTCAGTAATATTAACTGTAGGAAATTGACCAACCTCTTCAATATAATGGTAACCATTAAACGCCGGCTCAAATTCAACTGGCAAATCCATACGGTCTCGCATAAACGCAATATCCCGATAAATTGTTTTTGTCGTGACTTCCAATTCACGAGCCAAGCACGATGCATTTGGATGCCGTCCGCTTTTTAAAAGATTATGAATCTTTAACATGCGTTCGATGGGAGGGCGCGCTGACTGCTTAGCTGACTGGCTGCGAAGCTTTGCCATGTAGAAAAACTAAGCTAAGGATCAATATGCATCGAGCAAAAGTCGGATACAAAAACGGGCCTAAATAGGCCCGTTTAAAATAATTAATTAGGCTTAAAGATATCCTACTTCAGTGTAGATAAAAACTCCTCGTTAGTTTTGAACTTACCCAAAGCCTGCTTGATAGTCTCCATTGCATCGATTGGGTTCATGTCCATCATGGTTCGACGAAGTTTATGAATCGCATCCAAATGCTGAGGAGGAAATAACTTTTCCTCTTTTCGAGTCCCACTCTTGGGAATATCGATCGCTGGATATATACGGCGCTCTGACAGCTTACGATCAAGAACTAGCTCCATATTACCGGTGCCCTTAAATTCTTGAAAAATAAGCTCATCCATCCTTGAACCGGTATCTATCAAAGCTGTAGCAATGATTGTTAGCGATCCAGATTCCTCAGTTTTGCGAGCTGAGGCGAAAATTTTTCTTGGTATCTCCAGCGCACGAGCATCAACACCACCAGTCATTGTACGGCCAGAGCCTCCATGTACAGAATTGTAAGCCCGTGCCACACGTGTAATGGAATCGAGCAATACAAACACATCCTTTCCTGATTCCACTAACCGACGACAACGATCAATAACAAGGCGAGAAAGCCGAACGTGAGTCTCTAAGTCTTGATCATTGGAGGAAGCAATAACCTCGGCATCAACTGAGCGAGTAAAATCCGTCACCTCTTCAGGCCTTTCATCAATCAACAACACAATCGCATGAACCTCAGGATGATTGGTAGTTACAGCATTGGCAATTTGCTTAAGGATAGTTGTTTTACCGGTACGAGGCGGCGCTACAATTAGTCCTCGAGTCCCCTTTCCAATCGGCGTAACCAAATCAATGATTCGTGTCTCAAGAATATCAGGTGTGGTTTCAAGGTTAAACTTTTCTATTGGATCAATAGTTGTGAGATTTTCAAACCGCATTACGCCGCCGTATTCATCAAACGGTATGCCATTAACACTAATGACCTCTTTAAGCTGCGGACTGGTACCTCGGTGAGGAGGTTGCAATTTACCTTCTATAAAAGCGCCTTCACGTATGCCATTGCGCTTAATCGTATCGGGAGTCACAAAAATATCAGAAGGCTTGGGCTGATAATTGTGATCTTCCGAACGAAGAAAGCCAAATCCCTTGTCGGAAATTTCTAGATAACCGGAACCAGTTTCTGGAACCTTAATCTGTGGTTTTTTACGTCTAGGCCGCCTATTGTTGTAATGAGCCATTGTTGTTGTAATCGAGATTGAATATATCCCAGCATTCTAACGGCAAATTCACCGAAGTGAACACTCGGAATCAAACTAAAAGGGCAAGAGTGTCTGGAATGACGATCTAGAATTGCCCCCCGCGGAAGAAATCCGCTGGGGGATTTGTCTACCAACCTCATAAAAATTGCAACCTATTTTTCAATAAAAATCTCATTTGGAGAATTCTACGGCTAGCAACCTGATCTGTTTGAGATCTAATTTCCCCGTCCCAAGATATGGAAGAGTATCTACCTTGAAAAACTGATCGCTGCGCGGCTTCCAAATATTCGGCAAATCGCTAGTTATAAGTTTTTCATTCACAGTCTCAATCATTACTTTATCAAGATTCTGGTATAACACTACCAGTCTTTCACCTTTCTTTTCATCAGGCACACCTGTTACAACAAATGTCTGTTCTGTTAATTCGCCCAACTCATGTAATTTTTCCTCCACCTTAATATGTGGAACCATCTCGCCTCCTATCTTACTGAACCTACTCAAACGATCTGTAATTGTCAAAAACCCATCCTCATCCATCGATGCTATGTCGCCGGTGGTATACCACCCTTCATTGAGCACTTCAGTAGTTTTGTCTTCTTGACCAAGGTATCCCTGCATCACGTTTGGCCCCTTCACCAGCAATAAACCCGGCTGACCGGGCGTAATCAATTCACCGTTATCAGGATCAACAATGCGAGCAACCATCCCTGGAAGTGGATGCCCAATGCTACCTCGCTTTCCACCGACTTGCCTAAAACCAGCCGAACGAAAATCCCATGTATTAATTGTAACAACTGGCGATGTCTCTGTCGTTCCATAACCCTCCATTGGCCGCAAACCAAACTTATCTTCAAATGACACAGCCAAACGCTCCGGCAGTTTTTCTGCTCCCACTAATGCAAACTGTACACTACCAAACTGCTCCGGAGTACACGCTCGCATGTAAATTTGCAGAAACGTAGGAGTAGCAAGGAGAAATGTTACGTTGTAATCCGAAACCAACGAACCAATGCCTCGTCCATCAACTGGGTTAGGATGATATACCGCCGCAGAACCTAGAATTCCAGGAAGCCAAAGCGTTCCAGTAAAACCAAATGAATGGAAGAACGGTAAAACACCCAATATCCGATCGTCCTTGCCCAAGGCAAACGCTTGACCAACCTGTTGAATGTTTGATGCAACATTGTAGTGCGAAAGCATCACCCCTTTAGGCGAACCAGTGCTTCCACTGGAAAATATCACCGTAGCTAAATCATCCATAGAAACCTTGTGTTTATTGCCTAAATATCTCTCAAGCAAACCAACCGGCAAAAGAAATGCTGCCACAACAGCTCTAAGTTTGCCTAATATAGTCACCGATTTGGCTAATTCTTCCATTAAGATCATCTCAGTCGGAACCTTCAGCTTAATCTGCTGAAGAAACACCTCAGAAGTCACCACCGTCTTAATGTTACACTGTTCAATGCATGATTTAAGTCCCTCCTCCGACAGAGTATAATTTAAATTCACCGGCACTTTACCAGAAAGAGCTGCTGCATAATTTACCAATGCTCCAGCCACCGTGGGAGGCATTAAGATCCCAACCATCTGCTGCCCTTCCCATTTCTTTTTGAGTAATTGAGCAATTGCCACTAAACTAGTCAACGCTCCCATGCAACTTACGCTCCCGCGTTGAGCGTCTGCAGCAAACATCCGAAACGGATGCTTTTTGAACGAACGAACCAAGCTTCGGTGCAGCGGTTTCATATATATTTTTCGATGCACCCAAGCATCCGAACCAAGTTCTTGAACTGCCTCTCTTACCCTATTTGGAGGAGCATCGTGAGGCAAGGGATCGCCGTAGCTCACTGTTACTCGATAAGGAATACGCTGAGGCATTTTGAAAAAGAATTTACTCCGTGAATAACTAAAAATACTGCCCCACACACCATCGAGATGCACAGGGATAATCGGAGCATCAACTTCTTTCATGATTTTTTCATAACCACGTCTAAATGGAAGCATTTGACCGATGCGCGTTATCTGTCCTTCCGCAAAAATACACACAACTTCCCCGTCTTTAACCGCCTGACTTGCTGCCTTAAGCGATTTGATCAAGTCACGTGGGCGAGACTCAGAATCGATGGGGATACATTTCATAATTCGAGCAAAAACACCTAAGATCCTCTTTTTCATGTATCCTGCGTACATAATAAACCGGATTGGTCGATCTGTTGTCGCTTGTAGTAAAAGTACGTCAATAAAAGAAAGATGATTACAGACGAATAACGCTCCACCACGCTCAGGAATATTGTCGCGCCCTACGATTTTAATTCTGTAAACGGTTCTAGTAACAATTATTCCTAATAATCGGATCAAAGAATCTGGAAGGACCCACAAAATACATATTCCTATAGCTAGGGTCATGAAGCCACATAGCGTGAAAATTTCCAGTAGGTTCCATTCCAAATAAACCTTACAAACATAGTAGATCACCGATGCCAACGCTACTGCGATAAACGAAATCGTAGAATTTAATGCAATAACGGCCCCCTTTACCTTAGGATCAGGACGTTGTTGAATCATGGTCGCTAATGGAACCAGATAGAACCCTCCAAAAAATCCAACTACACCCAGACAAATTACCAATGAAATAGAAGTATTTAACTCAAGGATAGGTATAAGGAAAATAGATGTCGCTAATCCAATAACTCCAACAGGAACAAAACCATATTCGATTTTATTGGCAGACAAATATCCCGCAAGAAAACAGCCTAAACCAATTCCGCCTGCCAAAGCTCCCATTATGTAGCTAATCTCTTCTTCAGGTAATTCCAATTGTTTACCATAAAACAGGATACAAAATTGCATTAATGCTCCAAGTAACCAGAAATTAGACTCAGCCATAACCGCTAAAAATAAAGGCCGGTCCTTCCTAATCATTGATAATCTATCTACTAACTCCGGCAAGGGGTTGAAAATAATTTGGTGGTCTGGCGCTGCAGGCTTAACCTGATCAATTCGCAATGAAAAACTAAGTCCAATCAGAGAAAAAACCAGAAGCACTACTCCTGACAAATACTGGTGATTTTCAAACCTCACAAAAAGAATTCCAGCGAATACCGTGCCAACGATAATCGCAATTGTTGTTCCAAACTGAATGATACCATTACCCCATGACAATCGCTTATCAGGCAACAATTCCGGAAGCAAACCATATTTTGAAGGGCCAAAAAATGCACTTTGAGTCGAAAGCAAAAACACCACGACAATCAGCATTGCATCCGACTTAAAGAACAAGCCGATAGTTGCTAGAATCATTATTAGCACTTCCGCATACTTAGTCACAACCGTAACTCTGCGCTTACTAAAACGTGTTGCCAGTTGTCCTGCAAATGCCGAAAACAATATAAAAGGAAGGGCAAAAACGAATCCAATTAAAGGCGCCCACTCATCAGCAGCAGCTTTTCCCAACACCATAAAGATAACAATGAACTTGAAAGCGTTATCATTAAA
>JASLKL010000160.1 GCA_030747605.1 Verrucomicrobiota bacterium
TATGCATTGCCATACAGCTGGTATTGGAGCAGGTGGAAGTGGCTGTTTTGTGTCTAAGGACTTAAAGAATAATTTTCGTTTCAGAGTATATCTGAAAGCTTTTGGAGTAACGCTACCGGAAGTTGAGGCAAAGGGAGATAGGATTTTGATGGAAAGATTAGCTAGTCGTTTGAAAGAAAGTAAAAGAGTTGGGGCAGCCATTATTCTTGCTATGGATGGTGTAATTGATGACCAAGGCAATCTAGATCAGGACAGAACTGAGTTTTTTGTCCCTAATGAGTATGTAGCCAAGGAGACATTGCAATATTCAAATTTGTATTTTGGCGCAAGTGTTAACCCGAATCGCCCTGATGCATTGGATCGCCTGCAATGGGCTAAAGAAAACGGTGCCTTACTTGTTAAGTGGTTGCCATCGATTCAATATATCGATCCAGCAAATAAATCATTCGAGCCGTTTTACAGGAAGTTGGTGGAGTTAGATTTGCCTTTGTTGACTCATGCTGGTCAAGAGCGGTCTTTTACTCATGCTCGCGATGAGCTTGCAGATCCTGTTCGGCTCAAATTACCACTTGATTTGGGTGTTAAAGTGATTGTTGCGCACGCAGCTTCTACTGGGAAAAATGAAGGGCAGGAAGATATTGATCGTCTTATTGGAATGCTCGAATCTTATCCCAATCTTTATTCTGATATTTCTAGTATGACACAAATCAACAAACCTGGTTATTTGCGTCAGGCGCTTAAAGAAAAACGATTTAAAGGAAAATTACTTTATGGTTCTGATTTTCCGCTGATTAATACGGCAGCTGTTTCGCCTTGGTATTTTCCACTCAATTTGACGAGAGAACAAATGCAGCATATTGGTGCGATCGAAAATCCATGGGATCGCGATGTTGCATTAAAGGAGGCGCTCGGAGTTTCTTCTGAAATTTTTTCCAAACCGAGCGATTTTTTTGGAATAAATTTGTGAGATAAGAAAATTTGCCAATCTAATTATAAATTAGCGGGAAATTTGCCCTTCAAGATATCGCACCGCCTGTCGTACTTCTGTATCAACTTCCATTCGGTCGCGAACCAAGCGGCAGGCATGAAGCACCGTGCCATGATCACGTCCACCAAAAGCTTCGCCAATGGAGTTTAGTGACTTGCCAGTGAGTTCTCGTGACAGGAACATTGCTACTTGGCGGGGAAACGCAATATTCTCCGGTCGTCGTCGGCTAGTCATGTCAGCCAATCTAATATCGTAGTGTTCGGCAACTCGTTTTTGAATTTGCTCAATAGATATGATCGTACGGCCTTCCTCGTGAAGAACGTCCTTGAGTAGACCTTCCACTGTAGTGGGTGTCATGGGTTTACCAGTCAAGGATTGATAGGAGGAAACTCTGATCAACGCTCCTTCGAGTCTCCTAATATTAGTACGAATGCGCTTTGCCAAAAATGCTACGATATCTTCTGGTACTTGAATATCAATAGATGCTGCTTTTTTTCGAAGAATTGCTAAGCGAGTTTCGTAATCAGGCGGCTGCATATCGGTAACTAGGCCCCACTCGAAACGTGAGACCAAGCGATGCTCAAGATTCTTGATTTCGTTAGCTGGACGATCGCAAGTCATCACGATTTGTTTATGTGCTTCGTGAAGTGCATTGAACGTATGAAAGAACTCCTCCTGGATTCGCTCCTTGCCAGCAAGGAACTGGATATCATCAATCAATAAAATATCTGTTTTACGATAGGTGCGTCGGAACTTGGCTAGTTCGTTGTTTTGGATGGCATCGATGTACTTGTTAGTAAATTTTTCTGACGATAGATAGGACACTTTAAGTCGCGGATTTTCTTTTAGTGCATAATGTCCAATCGCATGGAGGAGATGTGTTTTACCTAAGCCAACTCCACCATATAGAAAAAGCGGATTATAAGAACGGCCGGGGGATTGAGCTACAGCTAAGGCAGCAGCATGTGCAAAATTGTTATTCTCTCCAACTACAAACGTGGAAAATGTATTTTTGGGATTAAAAAGTTTTTCCGCTGAATCATTGTTTTTAACTCTACTAGCAGTGCTCGAAGATTTTGACTGCGCTGCTTTGGGGGTTTTCTTGTTAGCTTCTACATTGACTGACTTACTTGGTAACTGTTTAGCATCAGTATCTGAACTAATTTCAAATTTAACAGTTAGCTTGGAGCTAGTGATATGGGACAGGACATCCTGCAATATTTCTTTGTAATTATCCTTTAGCCAAACCGCGCAAAATTCGTTGGGGGCCACCAAGGTAGCCTTAGACTTTTCAATAGAAACTAATTGTATTGGATCAAACCAAAGGTTGAACAAGTCTGGATTCACCATACTTTGCAAAGTTTCTTTTGCTTGCGTCCAGATTTCTTCGGTTGAGGTGTTCATTCTGGAAGATAACAGTGAGTTTGTTTCCGTTTTATTCACTGTCTGTTATAGGATTTAGGACTGTTATTGCTTCTGGTAAACTTATTAGCTGAATTTGGTATAAAAAATCATCGAGAAATTGGTATAGTTGTTGGTCAAATCGAAGTTTTTTGAAATTCATAAATATTTGTTTATCAGTTGGTTGTATGTATTTTTCTGTAATGCTTATTACTTAGAATCATTCGATCTAAGTGGCGCAACGCCAAAAAATGTTCGGAAAAAGTATTAATGCTACTAGATAATTTCCAGAAGAAGCTATTAACTTTTGTCCACACTTTATTCACAGGATTAATATAACGTTTTCTCGCTGACCTAGAAATGAGCCAAAACCCTTCACTGACATCAAATTCAACACTCTCTTGAAGATTCCTTTTTCTTAAAAGGAAAACAAGACGTGCGAACTAAGGTTCCTAAAAACCGCTTTTAAATAGCGTCAGGACCAGTTTCGCCAGTTCTTATGCGTATTACACTATCGATTGAACTAATAAAAACCTTACCATCGCCTATTTTATCTGTTTTAGCGCTATTTACAATCGCTTCAACGGCGGCATCGACTTGGTCTTCTTCTAGTACAACCTCTAGCTTAATTTTAGGTAGAAAATCAACGGTATACTCGCTTCCTCGGTAGATTTCAGTGTGACCTTTTTGACGGCCAAAACCTTTTACCTCAGTTACAGTTAATCCTTCCACGCCTATGGTGGCCAGGGCCTCCTTAACATCTTCCAATTTGAATGGCTTGATGATTGCGTCGATTTTCTTCATTGGGTTGCTTATTTAGTTGGTAGCAGGAGGGAGAGCATAGAGTTCGTTTTTTTTTCTGACAACAGGTTTTTTAGAATTACAAAATTTTTTTTTTTGCAGCCAAAAGTGATTACTGCTTGACAGTAAGCAAAGAAGTTAACCTCCATTATTATTTACTCAGTCTCCGAAGAGTTTTTGAAACGCTTCCTTTGCGGTTTCGGAAGATGAAGTACCACTTTCTTTTCCACTCCAATCACGCATTAAAAAATCGAAGTATTCGCAAAAATTAGATCTAGTTTTTTCCATTATTGGTTCGGCTCGTCGCTCTTTGCACTGGTGTGCAACTCTGGAATCATAGAAGATGCAATTTAAGCAAATACGAAGATCCTCGTTGCAATTGTGACAGCTTTCACTGCGTCCTGGTTGTCCATCGAGCCTCCACTCTTTTCCGCAATTGTGACAATGCCTAGTCACAAAATTAATTAGTTGCTATTTGCATTATCAATTGAGAGCAATTCTTTATTGGCATGCCCAATAACTTGTTTGATTTTTTCTGAAGCTGCTTCTCCTGTGAGTCCGTGTTTTTTACGCAAATAGTCAACCGATGATGCGTGTTCTATAAATTTGTCCGGCCAACCAATGCGAATGACAGGAGTATTTATATGTTGGTCAACTAAGTGATCTCGAACAATGCTGCCATACCCTCCCCTTAATACGTGGTCCTCAATTGTTACAATAACATCTGCGGCTTTAGCAAAAAATTCAGTGGTTCCAGTATCAATTGGTTTAGTAAATCGTGGGTTGATAATTGCTGCATCAACATCTTCTGATCCGAGATTTTCAATAGCTTGGTCTGCTATATCTCGTAATGGACCAAGTACGAAAAATGCCACTTTGATGTTTCCTTTGTTGGAAAAATTCTGAAGAACCTCTGCTTTACTAATTTCGATGAGCGATGGCTGTTCTTTAACAGTGACGCCTGCTCCGTTACCTCTGGGGTATCGGATAAATACAGGCTGATTTTGATGGGTTGCGGTAAACATCATATCTGCCAACTCATCTTCGTTTTTTGGTGCCATCGCAATGATGTTTGGGACGCAGTTCAAATAGGCAATATCGAACAGGCCATGGTGCGTAGGGCCATCGTTAGCAGAAAGTCCGGAGCGATCCATACAGAAAATGACAGGCAAATTTTGAAGTGCCACATCATGAATAATCATGTCATAGGATCGCTGTAGAAAAGTGGAGTAAATTGCACACACAGGTCGGTATCCCATGGTGGCCATACCTGCCGCGAAGAGTACCGCATGTTCCTCGGCAATACCGACGTCGTAATATTGTTTAGGGATCTCCTTCTCTAGAGCTTTCAATCCGGTGCCACTTGGCATGGCTGCTGTAATGCCAATAACCGATTTGTCCTTTTGGCAAATTTTGACCATGGTATTACCGAAAACATCCTGATACTTCGGTGGCTTATCTGTTTTTTCAGGGATACTTTCCCCGGATTTGGGATTGTAAGGTCCGGTTCCATGGAACTTTTCTGGATGTTGAACAGCAGCACTGAAGCCTTTACCTTTCTTAGTAATTACGTGAATAACTACTGGCTGGTCACAGCTCTTTGCGAATTCAAGCGTTTCTATAATAAGTGGCAAATCATGTCCGTCGATTGGACCGAGATATCGGATACCAAATTCTTCAAAGATCAGACTGCTGCCGAAACCGCCACGTCCATCGGCATCCATTGTTTCTTCATTATGCTCGAGGATAGCCTGTGTTACGGTGCCTTTTAAGGCTTCCTGCCCTCTTAATCCTAATCGCACGGCTAGTTTTCCAGTTGGGATTTTTTCCAGAAAATTTTGGAGATCATTCGTAATCTTATTGTAGCTGGGATTAGTAATTAACTTATTG
>JASLKL010000161.1 GCA_030747605.1 Verrucomicrobiota bacterium
ATCACCCCTGTGCGAAGGCCAAAGCAACGCCTTAATCCGCGCGCCACATTGTATTCTCCTCCACCTTCCCAGACATCGAAACTTCTTGCCGTACGAACTCGGCCATCACCAGGATCCAACCTTAGCATGATTTCGCCTAACGAAACTTGATCATACTTACACGACGACGCATCTTTTATTTTTAGGACTGACATTCTATATTCTCAAAAAAGAGACGAAGAGATTTCCTTAAACTACCCACTCTCGTCAATCTGCAATCGACTGTTTTCCAGCGAAGACATGTTTTCCAGCTATAAAAAGCCCACTTACACAGCCTTCATGAGAAATAATGGCTTCTTTCAGATCAGATAGATGCTTTGGAAACGGAATAATTGAAAAATTAGCTAACATACCCTCTCGAAGCTGACCAAGTTGCCGCTCTAGACCCATGGCTTTCGCCCCATTATAAGTTGCCATATCTAATATATCATCAATATCAATTCCCGGATTTCTGGATTTAAATTTCCGCATCTCATCAAACATATTTAATTCCTCAAAAGCGGACTCAGCTCTTCCGGAGCTAGCTAAACTATCTGTGCCCAGGCAAACATTCACACCTTTTTTAGCAAGGCGCTTGTATTCAAACTCAGGATAACCAAACCAAGAATGACTTTGAGGGCAATGCACAACGCTCAACCCAGGCTTAGCTAAAAAATCGAAATCCTCATTAATCAAATAGTTCGCGTGAACAACAAGTGTCCTTAGAGCAGCGCCACCAGAATGATTAAAATATTGCACTGGAGATTCGAAGCAACAATCCCCCATAATCCGACCCAATCCCTTCATCTTATCAAACAACGCACCAGATCCAGCAGTAAACATTTCCCATTCATCTTCTGACTCACTCACATGAACCGCAATCGGACTTCCCTCCTGATCTGCATAACCAGCTAACGTGTTCAGCACTTTAGCCGTGGTAGTATATGGCGAGTGTGGCGCCAATCCAGCTACCATTGACAGCTGAGCATTTTCAGATAACTCGCGCTTGGCTAGATGAACAAGGTGCTCATCATCACCATCATCAAACCCAATTAGCTCAGTAAAAGGGCAAACTTGAAGAGGCGTTTGCTTAACCATACGAGAAAACAAACCAGGGACAGACTCTATATTGAAGACCATCCCACAACCCGACTCCATCAACATTTGCGCACCAAGAAGCCAACTTGATTCTTGTTCATCCATAGTCATCGAACGTTTAACCTCAATTATTTGATCAACCCAGTCAGTGAACGATAAACCTGGATTTAATCTGCCAGCTAATCCGGTATAGTCCAAATGACAATGGGCATTAACAAAAGCAGGAAGGATGATTGAATCACCAAGATCAACAACCGGTTCACCTCTCAAAGGGCTAATCTCATTTATTGAACCAACTGCAACTACAGCATCAGCACAAATGCGTAGCGCCCCATCAATAACAACGCTACCCTTGCAAGACCATATAGCTCGAGCCAATAAGATCATCCAGCTTGACTATTGTCGCCCTAGTAACGGAAACCTGATTATCGCAATCATGTTTTATCTAAATACTCTATTTTTCAGGGGCGGAAGCAGGCACCACATTCAAAACAATTGAAGGCGTAAAAAAACGATAGGTTACATCTTTCTTTTTGGAACTTTTTTCACCATTTAAGGGAGGATACTGATATTTCCCTTTAACGGTTGATGCGAGGTTAAAATTATGAACCCCTACTGGCACTTTGAATTTAGCAAGATCAATTTCAAGAGAAGTTTTATTTTGATCTTTTTTCACTTCTAACTCACCGAGCTTATCCAACTGAGTAATACCAAACGCCTTCAGTTTGAAATTCGCAACAAACTCACCATGGCGCTCCACATTTAAAGGTATAATGATTTTCCCATCAGCTTCACCCCTGAAAACAGTATTTTTTCCTGTAGAAATCTTCACAGGCTCAGGATCATTTTCATTTACTGAAAGAACAGTGGCTGTTGTTAAGCGAGCCAAAACCGGTTCGTTATTATAATCCGCAACCCGATGGCGGGTTACAGAAGTTTCAGCTAAAACTTCAATCTCATTGCCTTCAATCTCTGCCAAACCTAAAAATTTAATATCACCGGTAAAAGCTTCAACGCTATCAGTAGCAACAAGGAAAGCAGTTATAGAATTTTGCCCCTTCTTAAATTCAGCGCTTTCCAAAGAAACCCCTTTTGGCAAGCCTTCAGCAACAACTCGTATTGGATCAGTGAAAGCTCCTTGCCGAATAGCTACTATTCTAATAGGCAAACACCCTCCCTTCCTTAAATGTGTTGTCATTAATTCAATGTTTCGCTTATTTTTGTCAATAGGAATGGTTTGAGGATGGACTACCAACCGAAATCCAGGCACTTGCCTCCTCATAGTAAGTACGTAAGATTTAAAAAATCCGTCCGAAACCTGATTAAACAAATCTCTCAAAACCACTCGCAAATAACCATCTGATTTTGCCTGAAAACGCCAGGTCACATCTCGATTCGTCATGTTAAATTCTCGGCCACCAAGATTTTCTTTAGATTCATAAAACTCCTTAACCTCCCCCGGCACCTCTTTACCATCAGAGACATTAACAATCTGCGTCGTAACATAGGGATGTGTATTAAATCCTAACCTTTGAGAAAAAAGGTCCAACTGGTAACTCTTCCCCTTCTTAATGGTGAACCTAAATGAATCAATATCCCGTTCAGGATAGAACCTTCCAGCAACGACACCAAGAGAAGGTACTAGTTGAGAGACATGCAACCCGGATTTTTTTTCATCTTCTTTAATTATTGATTGCTCATTTGCATGCGTCAAAAAAAACGGGTTGCTGTGGTGATTAGCCCCTGGCAAACGATAAGCACCGCCCTCCAACACAATGGAAGCAGGCGGCAAAGAGAGCCCTCCGGGTAAATCCGATCGCATTAAGTCACCCAACTTAACCACAAGTCGCTCTAACTGCCGCCCATCAGCACCATTAAACAAAGACAACTCTGAGCCTGGGAGGTTTCGGCCATATAAAGTAACTTGAGATTCCTCTGAATTAGGCACTACTGAAGGATAAACAAAATCGACATGTGCTACGTTGGTAATATTTTCAACTCTAAAAAAGTATTCCACTCCCCCCGCAAAAGATGAATCATGGATCTGCAGATAAAGATCACCTGCCGTTGATTGAGTATAATCAATCAACCCTTTTCCATCAGCACGGGCAAGGCGATCTCCCTCCTTATTCCTTAAAACCATAATCGGATCCAATTTTGAATCAAGCGACGCTGCGGTTAACCTCAACAGGATTCGTTGATTTTGGTCACACTTAAGTCTAAACCATTGAGATTTACGCGCTAAAACACTTGCATTTACAAGTGATTGACGAGTTATTGGAAAAGCCTTTTCAATTGAATCGTTATCTCCTGTGGAAAATAATTCATTGATTGTACCTACAACAAAAGGCCTAGGATTAGAAACCCCTAACGCACCAACAAACCTCACCTCATAGACCCCAGGAGGCACTGCTGATGCCACTTTGACCTGAAACTTTTGCTCAGAAGAATTGAGCAGCTTTCCTGAGATTCCAGCTCGCGAAAAGTACAAGCCAGTAGCGCCTTCAAGATCGCTTCCATATACTTTCACCTCTACCTCACCGCCCACCTTACACCCCATGGGAAAAATCGCAGTCATTCTAGCTGAAGGCAATTGGGCTATTACTGAACTAAACAAACCAACGGTAAATAGAAGAATAAAAAAGAAATATAAAATAACCCTGCGATACATGCCTAATATAATGCCCAATCAGTCAAAAGTATTAATGGTTAAAAACAAACTCCTAGTGATTGAAAAGGAATTCTTTAGTGTTAACTAAGGCCCATAGAATATCCTCATAACGTTCCTTCATTTTATCAACTACCTTCCCATCCTTGTCAACAGCGTCACGGTTCAAATAGCTAATCGCGACATCGGCCTCTTCTTTCCGAGGAAGCCTAGCAAACGCTCGGTAGTATAAACTATTAATTTTTGCATAGTGATCGGTCTTTTTATCTAATGCCAGTCTTGCAGCCCTGCCATCCTTACGCGCAAGCTGATCATGAATGTTTTTGGCATTAAACAAATGAAGACTTTGAGCAAGACTAGCCTCTTGAGACCTCTCACATTCGCATGCACTTGAAGAATCAGGTCTACCAAACACACTAAGAAAATAATTTGAACTATTGTAACTATTGTCTGGCAAACAAACAGCACGAGTCCCAACCGGCAAACCACTAAAGTCACTTTTAGCCAAAATCAAATCGTTTAATGAGTCGTAAAGAACCTCCGCTGTTAGGCGTTTAGGTTGGAAACGTGAAAAGTAATGTTTATCTCTCGAGTTATGTTCATTCGGCACTGAGCTCAATTGATATGCAGATGAATTGGCAATCACTCGCACCAGTTGTTTTAAGTTGTAATTAGATTTCTCAAAATAATCGGCTAGGGCATTCAGAAGTTTAGGATGAGTTGCTGGATTTGTTGAACGAAAATCATCCTCAGGATCAACCAAACCGCGACCAAAAAAATGCTTCCAATATCGATTCACCAATGTTTTTGAAAACAATCGATTCTCATCCGCCTTCATCCAATCTACTAGTAAGTGCCGCGGATCATCTGCGGCTGCGATAATCAACTCTCCAGAACCCAAGCCAGCAGGCTTAACGGGCTTGTTCGTTTTCTTATTAGTGACCTGCGCAATACCAGCTCGGTGAAACACCATATCCTCACCAGGGCGACCAGCGTTAGCCTTTCCTACTCGAGAAAAAAATGCCATGAATCTATAGTAGTCGCTTTGCGACCATTTTTCATACGGATGGTGATGGCATTGCGCGCATTGCAAACGTGTCCCAAGAAACAATTGCGAAGCATCTTCCATTTGGGCTTGCTGTGAATTTACTTGTTTAAACCATGCAGTTGGCGGGCTTTGCTTTATATCCCCGGAAGCAGCTAGAATTTGCCGCACAAATCTATCGTAAGGCTTATTGTTATAAAAACTCTCTTTTATCCAATCGTAGAAAGCCATAG
>JASLKL010000162.1 GCA_030747605.1 Verrucomicrobiota bacterium
TACACCTAACTCCTCTCTCATCTCACGCATCAAACACATTTCATATGATTCGTCAGATTCAAGCTTGCCTCCAGGAAACTCCCACATGCCTCCTAAATGAAGCCTTTTAGGGCGTTTAGCGATAAGAAGTTTCCCATCTTTAAAAACCAAACCAGCGGCCACTTTGACAGGATCACCGGCCAATGCTTTTATAAGTAAAACCTAACTGTTCAACAGAAACTGGATCAAACAAATTACGCCCATCAAAAATAATAGGAGCAGTCATGGCTTCTTTAGCTTTAACCAAATTCAATTCCTTAAATTGAGGCCATTCAGTCGCAATCACTAAAGCATCACACCCCTTCGAAACATCATCCATCTTGTCAATGTAAAGCACACCATCGTCCGGCAATACTTCTTTAGCTTTATCCATTGCCTTCGGATCATAAACGCGGAGAAAAGCCCCCTCTTTGAGCAGGCGCTGACAAATATCAACAGCAGGCGACATTCGAACATCGTCTGTATTTTGCTTAAATGCTAAACCCAAAACGCCAATAGTTTTCCCTTTAAGAATCCAAAGCGTATCAGTAATTTTTTTAACAAACCGATTCATTTGGGAAGCATTTATTTTTTGCACTTCCTTTAACAATCCGAAATCGTAACCGAGCTCATCACTTATACGAATAAAGGCACTTAAATCCTTCGGAAAACAACTCCCACCAAAACCAAGCGATGCATTAAGAAATCTTCGTCCAATTCTATCATCCATTCCTATACCATTTGCGACCTCTTCAACATTTGCACCTGATGCCTCACAAATTGCAGCTACTGCATTAATATAAGAAATCTTCATGGCCAAAAATGAATTTGCAGCATGCTTAATTAACTCAGCAGAATTAATATCTGTGAAAATAACTGGAGCATTGAAAGGCTTATAAATTTTCTGCATTGCTTCATTAGGGCGATCAGATGTAGTCCCTATAACCACACGATCTGGATTCATTAAATCCTCAACCGCAAAACCTTCACGAAGAAACTCAGGATTACTTATAACATCGAAATCACAATCTGCCTGACAATAACGCTTAATGGTATCAGCAACCTTTTCTCCTGTCTTCACAGGCACGGTGCTTTTATCAACAATAATTTTATATGAAGTCATGCAGTCGGCTATTTCTCGAGCTACACGTTCAATAAAACTTAAATCTACAGCCCCATCATCAAGCGGAGGAGTAGGGACAGCTATGAAAATTACATCTGATTTCTCTACACCTTCAGCTGTACTTGAAGTAAAAGAAAGCCTACCCGCAGCTACATTCCGTTCAACCAACTCTTCAAGTCCAGGCTCATAAATAGGAATGCCACCACCTTGCAGTAACTCAACTTTTTTTTCATCACAATCGACACATATAACATTGTGACCAACTTCTGAGAAACATGCGCCAGTAACTAGCCCAACATAACCCGTTCCTATTATGGTAATATTCAAGATAATATGCAAAATAATAAACTTACTTTTGGCCAACAGGAGATGGGACAGATGGACTAATATTATTGTTTTTCTGTTCACCGCCTTCAGAGGCCTTTTCACTTTCCAGTTCCACTTTAACTGAAACTGGACGAGACGGGAGAGGTCCTAGTTCTACTTTAACTGCATCTAATAGTGCAGCCGTACGTTGTTGAATTGATGAAACATTAGAATTTGTCAGGCTTTGATAAACCTTCATAGCATCTGCAGTATCACCTTCAGCCTCTATGCAAATCGCTTGACCAAGTTTAGCCTCAGACAACCAGTCTCCGTCTGACTTATATTTGGACAAATAAGAGTCAAAACGACTTTTAGCAGCCTCATACTCACGCTCTTGAAGGGCTATATTAGCGCTTAAAATCAACGCCCTCTCCCCAACTTCATTATCCGGATATTTCATGTGCACTCCATTTAACTCGAGTGCCTTTTGTAATAGATTAGTCGTATTTGATGATATAGCGCCATGCAATGCTTTCTCAGCAGCGCTAGCTGATTCAGCACCACTACCTATTATCCAATTATAACCCGCCACACCTACAAGAATCACTAAAGCGCCATTAAGCAATAGTCGCCAATTTTTCGCGAACCACTCCTCACCGTTCATTAAAATATCCGAATCACCTGTATCACTCATAATAAAAATGGCTGGGAATCATTTGCGCCGCATCCAAAAACACAAGTCAAAAATAAAATAATTACTACTATAAATTAGCCTTTATCAGCCAACTGTCTCAAGACATACGTTAAAATACCACCATGCCGGTAATACTCTACTTCAATTTCTGTATCCACTCTACATAACACCGAAATATCCGATTTTGAGCCATCAGCACGAGTGATAACCAGCTTCAATTCCTGCTGTGGTTTTAAATCGTCATTCACTCCTAAAACATCGAAAATTTCACTACCATTAAGCTTAAGGCTTTCAACACTATTACCTTCCTTAAACTGCAACGGCAAAACCCCCATTCCAATCAAATTGGAGCGATGAATCCTCTCATAACTCTCACATATCACAGCTCGAATTCCAAGCAGGCGAGTCCCCTTGGCTGCCCAATCACGAGAACTCCCAGTCCCATACTCCTTACCTCCTACAACCACTAACGGAGTAGCATCTTCTCGGTAACGAATGGCAGCATCATATATATCCATCTCCTCTCCACTAGGTTGATGCTTTGTTACCCCACCCTCAGACCCTGGTAACATAAGGTTCTTTATTCGAACGTTAGCAAATGTTCCGCGAGTCATAATGCGGTCATTACCTCGTCGTGAGCCATAGCTATTGAAATCCTTAGAATCAATGTTCTTATCATTTAGATATCTCCCCGCAGGCGAATCCTGTTTAATCGCACCAGCCGGCGAAATATGATCAGTTGTCACAGAATCACCAAATACACCTAACGGGCGAGCGCCAACAATTTCCGTCATTTCAGCAGGCTCCATTCCGAAACTCTCAAAAAACGGAGGTTCTTGAATATAGGTACTAGACTCGTCCCACTCGTATGCATAGCCGACGCTAGACGGAATCTCATTCCACTTTGGATTTTGATCTGTAAAGTTGCTGTACAGCTCACGGAACACTTCCGGGTTCATCGAAGAATGCATCAATTTATGCACTTCATCTAAGCTAGGCCAAATATCGCGCAAGTATATATCAGAGCCATCTTCTGCTTGACCAAGCGGCTCGTTTGTAAGATCAACATTCACCCGCCCTACAATTGCAAATGCGACAACCAATGGAGGTGACATAAGAAAATTACCGCGAACGTTTTGATGGACCCGTGCTTCAAAATTCCTATTACCAGAGAGCACCGAAGCGACAACTAAATTATTGTCAAGAATCGCCTTTTCAATTTTATCATCCAAAGGACCAGAGTTACCTATACAAGTCGTGCATCCATAACCTACAAGATTGAAACCAAGTTGATCCAAATACTTCTGAAGCCCTGTCTTATCCAAATAATCACTTACAACCCGGGATCCGGGACCAAGAGAAGCCTTAACCTTGGAAGAAACTTTCAAACCTTTTTCAACGGCCTTTTTCGCAAGCAAACCAGCAGCTAACATTACACTTGGGTTCGAGGTATTCGTACAACTCGTGATTGCAGCAATAACAACATCACCATGCCCAAGTGAAGCAGAACCATCTAGATTTGACACATCTGCTTTAACTGTAGCCAAATCATGTGCATCGCGACCAAAACCGCCATCAGCTACTGGCTTAGAAAATAAATCCTCGAATTTACTACTGAGCACCGATACTTCTATGCGATCTTGAGGCCTACGTGGTCCAGCCACACTCGGCTGAATGGAACCTAAATCCAGCTTAAGACTAACCGAGTAATCAATATCTCCATCATCAGGTATCCCAAAAAGGCCTTGCGCTTTGTAATAATTAGCATAAACCGTGCAATGTTCTTCCGAACGACCTGTGGCACGGAGATAATTAACTGTTTCTTCGTCGATTGGAAAAAATCCCATAGTCGCACCATATTCAGGAGCCATATTAGCAATGGTCGCACGATCAGTTAACGGGAGGTCTTTTGCTCCCTGACCAAAAAATTCTACAAACTTGCCAACCACCTTGGCCTCTCGAAGCATCTCCGTGACTGTCAATGCTAAGTCTGTAGCAGTAACACCTTCTCGCAATGCACCATCTAACCGCACTCCTACCACGTCAGGGGTTAGAAAATACACCGGTTGTCCAAGCATACCAGCCTCTGCCTCTATTCCTCCTACACCCCAACCAACAATCCCTAAACCGTTGATCATCGTAGTGTGCGAATCGGTACCAACTAGTGTATCTGGATAATATATACCATTTACATCTGCAAGAACTCCTCGGGCGAGATATTCAAGATTCACCTGATGCACAATCCCGATTCCTGGTGGCACAACCTTAAATGTGTCGAACGCCTGCATTCCCCACTTCAAAAATTGATAACGTTCTCGGTTACGTTTAAACTCTAAATCTAAATTTTTGTCTATTGCATCATCAGTGCCAGCAAAATCCACCTGTATTGAATGATCAACAACAAGATCAACAGGCACAAGTGGCTCGATAATTTTCGGGTCTTTACCTAGACGCTTAACAGCTGATCGCATTGCAGCCAGATCAACCAACAAAGGCACACCAGTAAAATCCTGCAAAACTATCCGGGCCACCGTAAAAGGAATCTCCTCCGCACGTTGTGCGTTCGGCTTCCAAGACGAAAGTTGTCGAATATTTTCCTCCGTGACTTTTTGTCCATCAAAATTCCGCAGTACAGACTCAAGCACCAAGCGAACACAAATCGGCAAGCGCGAGATACCGCCCAAACCAGAATTCTCTAATGCCGGTAGTGAATAAAACTTTCCCTCTTGGCCATTACCAAGATCAAACGACTGCAACGAGTTAAATAAATTGTGACTCATGAAAATAGCTCCAAAACGACAACGATCGCGTTGTCACAAAAGAATGAATTGCTAATACCTCTATGTCAACGACACCTCTTAACCAATATTACACAATAAAGATCCGCTTAAAGTGGCGATCATACAAATTTTCCGTAA
>JASLKL010000163.1 GCA_030747605.1 Verrucomicrobiota bacterium
GCTTACAGAAAAAGCCTACAGAATGATTTCGCCAAGTCTCGGCCCATACTTGTTACTAATTTGTGTGCTATGTTTCAGCTTCTCATCAATGATTGGTTTTTCGTATTATGTTACAAAATGCGGCATATTCCTCTTTGGGATTAAAGCTAGAACACCTCTAATTCTGTTCTATCTATCAGGCATAGTTGTCTCCGCAATTGTTGACTTACAGTACTTGATCTACTTTCTAGATATAATGTTTGGACTTATGGCAGTGCCAACTATTATTTCCACAATTATCCTATCCCCTCGTGTAATGAAAAGAGCTCGAGAATACTTCCTCACAATCAAAAGCGTGTAATAGCATTTGATATACAACTCTTAGAACAGTAAGTTTCTTGCGACTTATGGATGCAAATACAGCTTCAACTGGGATTCCTTGGTATATCTGGGCTCTTATGACCGTGATCTGCTGGGGAACATACGGCGTGTGCATGCACACAGGTTCGATGAAAATGGACAACCAAGAACATGGGCGAATAATGGCATTCCTCTGGGTTGGGATAGCTTATTTTCTCACCGCAGTCATTGCTCCAATTATTATTCTCAAAGTAAAAGGCGGACCTATTGATTTTTGGGCATATCCAACAAAAGGTTGGCAGTGGTCACTTATAGCTGGAACACTTGGAGCAATCGGAGCGTTAGGGGTATTGCTAGCTTTTGGAGCAGCACCAAAACCCACCGTCGCTTACGTACCTGTAGTAATGTCAATTATTTTTGCAGGAGCTCCAATTGTGAATGCCATTGTGAACACAACCAAAACTAAAGCATGGAGTAATGTGTCAGGTGTTTTTATTTTAGGAATTGTGTTGGCTGCATGTGGTGGATATCTCGTTACAAAGTACGCCCCAAAGCCAACCACATCAGTAACGGCAAAAACTGAAAAATAAGCAAAACCAGCATGTCTAAATTTTCCGCCGATAGCCGCGAAGCACTCGAGTGCATCCAGTTAGCGGAAATACAAAAATTGCTGACAGAAATTTTACCAACTAACAAATTTTACAATAAAAAACTAAGCCATACAGAGGTTAACAAGACAATCCAATCTCTCGATAAATTTAGAGAACATTGCCCGTTGACAACTAAATCTGAATTAGTCTCAGACCACCAGAAAAACTCTCCTTTTGGCAGCAATCTAACCTTTCCTCTCGAACGCTATTCACGTGCCCACAAAACAAGCGGTACAAGCGGCAATCCTATTACTTGGCTTGACACTAGTGAAAGTTGGCAATGGATGGTTGATAACTGGTGTGACATTTTCAATGCATCAGGGGTCAACTCAAAGGATCGCATCTTTTTTGCTTTTTCATTTGGACCATTTATTGGTTTCTGGCTGGCATTCGAAGCTGGAAAGAAGCTTGAAACCTTAAATATCCCAGGAGGCGGACTTAGCAGCACCGCTAGGCTCCAATCTATTTTCACACATCAAGCTAACGTACTTTGCTGCACACCAACTTATGCACTACGATTAGCCGAAGTAGCTAGGGCAGAAGGCATCGATTTAAACAATTCCCCAGTTCGTTCGATAATTGTGGCAGGTGAACCAGGTGGCAGTATTCCATCAACACGAAATGCACTTGAAACAGCATGGCCACAGTCGACAATTTTTGACCATCACGGAATGACTGAAGTCGGCCCTGTTACATACCAATGCCCAGACAAAGCCGGATTACTTCACGTACTAGAAAATGCATATCTCCCAGAAATAATTGACACTAGAACCAATAAAGCTGTTCAGGCCAATGAAGCCGGAGAACTAGTATTAACCACTTTAGGACGACATGGATCACCACTTTTGCGATACCAAACTGGAGATCTTGTGAAAGCATCTGAAAGCAAACGTTGCACTTGCGGCACATTTAACCTTGGCCTTGAAGGCGGTATTCTCGGACGAGTAGATGACATGATGGTAATACGCGGCGTAAATGTTTATCCAAGCGCAGTAGAAGAGATTATCAGAAGTGTTGGCGGAGTATCTGAATACCAGGTGAAAGTGACCCACAATAATGCACTTGCTGAAATAGCTATTGACATAGAACCCGAAGTTAAGGGCGACAAAATAATTTCTGAAAGACTTTCCAATGCATTCAAAGAAAGTCTGTCTTTACGGATATCTATAGAAACAGTTGAACCAAAGTCACTTCCTAGATTTGAATTAAAAGCTCAACGATGGACAAAACAATAATCCTTTTAAAAACTTACACTAGTCACCATCACCTTCCTTTTTCCTCCACCGACGTTTTGCCGGCTCAGGAAGAACTTTGTCAACTTTGGCGTAATAAGATCCCATCCCTCCAAGAAGCTCATTAATTTCATCTTGGAGCTGCATTGACGGTTTCACAAAATGCTGTTCTCCGGACTCGACAAATACCAATCTTCCATCTTCATGTTTAAAACAAAGATACAACGGGCAACGACCAGGGTGATTCGACGCCAACTCCAGAATATTCCCCACCCTTACCGGGTCTAGTTTTGCACTATTCAGGCGAAAATGCACCTGTTTGGTATATTTCGCCGGAGCATCATCAAGGGGAATAATTTCCTGTGGAAATATTTTAGGGGTGTCTTCACTATTATTAGCCTCCCCAATCACTAGTACAGTTTTATACGGTTCCAGCAAACCTTGATACTTGTCGTAGTTCTCATTCATACACAGCACTTGGAGCGAGCCAGAAAAATCCTCTATGGTCGCAATGGCATAAGGCTTATTACTTCGCCTAGAGACACCTCGTTGAACTGCGGAAATAAGCCCGCCTAATCTAGTAACCTTCCGGTTCTCTAGCTCCTTAACTGTCTCACTATTGTGGACACAGTACTGCTCCATCAATTCCTTATATGGATCAAGTGGATGGCCACTAACATAAAAACCTAACAACTCCTTCTCTGATACCAACAACTCATCACGACCCCATTCATCCACCTCAGGCACAACGTCCCGCATTGAATTGCTGCTTTCCTCGAACGCACCAAATAAAGATGTTTGACCCGTCGCACGATCTTTGGCTTGGCTAGATGCTTTAGCTAAAGCTTTATCAACAACCGAAAACTGCCCGGCTCTAGAGCCATATAATTCATCACAAGCACCACTTTTAATTAATGCTTCGAGTACTTTTCGATTCACAGTCCGGGTATCGCATCGATCACACAAATTAAACAAATCCGTGAACGGATCATCTTTAGAACGCGCATTAATAATCTCCTCTACCGCTACGCTTCCAACACCTTTAATAGCCGCCATCCCGAAACGAATAACTGTACCATCTCTGGCAGGAGAAAAAAACACATCGCTTTCATTTACATCCGGTGGAAGCACCTCTACCCCAAGCAACTTAGCTTCGCCTGTCAAAATTCCTAGTTTTGAGGTATCAGCCATGTCATTAGTCATATTGGCTGCTAAAAATTCTACTGGATAATGTGCTTTAAGATATGCCGTCTGATAAGCCACAACCGCATAAGCCGCTGCATGAGATTTATTAAATCCATATCCAGCAAACTTTTCCAACACATCAAAAATTTCATTAGCCTTTTTTTCTGGTATATCATTAGTCTCAGCACAACCCTTTACAAATAATGAGCGTTGCTCCTGCATAACCTCAAC
Source organism: Verrucomicrobiota bacterium (assembly GCA_030747605.1). GTDB lineage: Bacteria > Verrucomicrobiota > Verrucomicrobiia > Limisphaerales > UBA1096 > UBA1096. The sequence continues at coordinate 3,638 of JASLKL010000163.1, forward strand.
CTTCTTCTTGCCCATAGCTCGCCGAAGCAAGTCCGCACCACCTAATGTGTATCCAGCAAGAATTTGCGCTGCCTTCATCACTTGTTCCTGATATATAAGAATGCCATAAGTTTCTTTTGCAATCGGCTCAAGTAATGGGTGCGGATATTTAATCTCTATCTCTCCATGCCGGCGACGAATAAAATCAGGTATCAAATCCATCGGACCTGGCCTATATAAAGAAACTAAAGCTGTTATATGCTCAATTGATTTTAACTTAAACTTTCGACACAAATCACGCATCCCAGCAGATTCCAACTGGAACACACCAACGGTATGACCATTGTTCAACAATTCATACGCCTTTTCATCCCCCATAGGTAGTCGATCGACATCAATATCAACACCATGAACCTTCTTGATCATCTCGCAGGTATTCCGGATTACAGTCAGTGTCTTTAAACCCAGGAAATCCATCTTCAATAAACCCAAATCCTCAACAGGGCCCATTGGGTACTGTGTGGTAATCTTTCCGTCGTCATCTTTCTTAAGCGGAAGTATATTAACCAAAGGTTCCGCTCCAATCACAACCCCAGCAGCGTGCACAGATGTATTGCGACTCAAGTCCTCAAGAACAAATGCTGTATCTATCAATTCTCTGGTCACTTCTTCATCATCGTATGCCTCTTTAAGATCAGAGGACTTCTCTAGCGCTTTCTCGAGTGTGATTTTAAGTTCTGTTGGCACCATCTTCGCCAGCCGGTCAACTTCACCAAATGTTAACCCCATCACCCTACCCACATCACGGATCACAGACTTAGCCCCCATAGTTCCAAATGTAATAATTTGCGCTACAGAATCATCGCCATATTTTTCCCGAACATACTCTATAACATCCTCACGTCTGTCATCCGCAAAATCGATATCAATATCAGGAGGACTAACGCGTTCAGGATTAAGAAAACGTTCGAAAATTAATCCATATTTTAACGGGTCAACATTAGAAATTTCTAACAAATAAGCCACTAATGAACCAGCAGCTGAACCCCGAGCAACACAGGCTATCCCCTGCTCTCGACCGTAACGAACAAAGTCACCAACAATAAGAAAGTAACTTATATAGTCCATCTGGCTCATTATCCCCAACTCATACTCCAACCTATCTATAATTTCCTTAATTACTTCAACTACTGGCTCATCGTTCAAAGACAATTCACAATTAACATCAATACCTTCAGGCAGCACTAGATTGGGCAACTGTTTAACATCACTTAAGGATTGAACTTCAAATTTTGTATCCCTATCTAAAACAGCATGAATTCCATATCGAGCCTTCAATCCATCAACAAGAAACCTCCTCAGATAACCCTCAGCAGTATAACCAGAAGGAGGAGTAAAAACTGGATAGTTCAACTTCCCGAATTCAATCTCTACATCACA
>JASLKL010000164.1 GCA_030747605.1 Verrucomicrobiota bacterium
TGGATCTACTAAGAAAATTTACTCTGCGACTTGTTGTGGAACCATTCGAAGAACGATACCCGGAAACGCTTACTATCTCCGGCACAGCTGTCGTGTCAGGATTTGTCACACTAGTGGCTCCAATTTGTGTCGAGAGGCTAGTCTCCATTCCAAATGATAATCCCGAGTATTTACGAAACACTGAAACTGCTACGCCGTTCGCCAACTCAATCTCATCCGGGAAAGAATGATGCACAAGAATTGCCATACCAACCTCACTCTCATTAATACCAAAGCGTCGCCTCTCCAGATAGGCATTGTCATTATAAAAACTCGCATACACCCGTTTTATAGCACGAAACACCCCGCGTTCTTTTTCCTTGGTACCATCACAAGCACAAGGGCCACTAGTATCATTATCCAATTCATCAAGCAGACAGCCACTGTAGCTATCGTAGAGACCTGCCCCGGTGAAATAACGACTATCTTCAATATTAGTAGAGCTACGAAATCTAATCTTCCGATCTTTTTCAAACGGACTCAGAGCCGCTAGGATCGCTTGTCTTTGAGTCTCTAGAAACTCTCCATCCCTTATCAATTTACGAACATTCTTTAGTGCATCCTCCAATTCAGCCTGAAGCCCCGTCTCCTGCGCCTTGAGTAGGCGGTCATCAATTTCTTCTCGGATCGTTTTACCATTACCCAAGCGCTGTCCAATGAACTCATCCCAAAGATCGAATGTTATAGCTATTGCTGGATCAGGGGAATTGTTTGGAATGTGCTTTCGCAGCAGATAGAACTTGGCTGCTTTACCTCCAACATATTCAGTATCGGTTGGTTTCACCGATTTTATTTCCTTAGTATAAACACCTGATGTTTTTTTGGCCTTAAATTTTAAGTCCGGTGGAGTCTTAAGTTTGTTTATCTCATTACGGAATACGTCTGGTAAATCTGCCTCGAGCCCAATTAATTTAGCCGAATCATCCTGTGATTGGTTAATACCGCCTCCGGATTTTGTGCGCAGCATCACTTCACGACCTTCCAAGGAGGGAAGCTTCAATCGTGCAGCCTCATCTCCTTCGTAGTAAAATGGAACACCAAAATTTTTAGCTAAAATTGCAACGTGAGAATTCGGAGTAGAGGGGTGCAACGCAATAATCCCAGCGACACGTGGAATTTCCGCTGGAACATAGTCGGTAAGCAATATGTCATCACTTTTCAACTTTCCTGAACGAAAGGCTGCTAAAATCTTGCTCCCTTCAACAAACACCAAACGCCCCATCGCCCAACCAATTGAGTAGACTACATCCGAGCCTGTTTCCCAACGCTGCGCTGACACTAATGGCACATCAATTTGACCTAATGCTTCCGCAACTTCACCGCTTGCATCCGCTTGCTCATAAGTCGGCATATATAATCCCCGCAACGTCTCCGGCTTATCAATCACACCATCAACCAGTTGCCAAAGGAAACTTACCATCGGCGCAGGAAGCTTATCTTGCCCGACAAATTGGATTGCGTATTCACCATGCTTCTCGGAGAACAATACAGCTCCGATTACAGCACGTCGGCCAGTGTGAAACAGGGAAGCTCCATCAAACTCCATATGCGACATTCCATCAAACTCAGGTACAAACTTTGTGCCAAAGTCATAATGAAATTTTATGCTGCTTCCATTTTGAAAATATACCGTAGTAAGATCATCCATCAACACAGTGAACTTAACCCACTGTGTCTCCTTAGTTTTATTATTTCCAGGCGGCGTCCATACACCGTCCTGCGCCTTGAACTCAATGAGGAATTTATCCTCCGGCAAGACAATCTTTGTTTTCCAATTTACAGAGGAACTTAGTCTTGGTGGGGTTGTTTCTAGGATTTGAAAATAGCGCCGCTCCGAAATCGGATGCTCATTATAATTTAATGTGGTCTGATCAGTTGAAGCTGTCGGAAACCAATTATTCAGGTCATCAGAAAATATCAGTGATCCTATGCGGGTTTGATCAAGTTTCTTGGCTTCCACCACCACTTGGGGAATCTCAGAATCGAATTCAATTTTCAGCTCAGCCCCATTGACTGAAGCTTTAATAATTGCCAAGAAAATAAAGGCAAAATTAAATTTCATTTTCATCTGACTTTTTAATTACAAATTCAAGCTAACTGTGCAAGGGGCCAGTTGGGCATAATCTCTGCATCAAGTGAAGTTACTTCACAGTCATTAGCTAAGCGCATGTGAGCTACCATTCCTACCATAGCAGCGTTGTCGGTGCATAATTTTGGATTTGTCAAACGTAACGTAAATCCCTCATGCCTACATGCTTGCTCAAGAGCAATGCGCAATCCGCTATTGCAAGTTACGCCACCGGAAGCGGTAATACAACGCACGCCAAGCTGCTTTGCAGCGCGGACTGTTTTTTTTACTAGAACGTCCACAATCGCCGACTGCACCCCTGCACAGAGATCACGTAACCGCGCGCCATCTTCTAGAACTTCAGGATTGTCACGAATAAAATAGCGGACGGATGTCTTAAGCCCACTAAAACTAAAGTCATGAGATTCATCATGAAGTTTGGGTCGAGGGAATTGATGAATCTTATCATTACCTTCTTTGGCTAGGCGATCGAGCTGCGGCCCTCCGGGGTAAGGCAAGCCTATCAGCTTTGCAACCTTGTCAAAACATTCACCGGCAGCATCATCCACTGTCATCCCTAGCACACGGTGCTTCATTGGAACTGAAACTTGGACCAACATAGTATGGCCGCCACTAACAATAAGCGAAACATTGGGTTCAAAAGCATCTAACTCCAAAGATAAAGGATCCCCGCTTATCCATGGTGAGTAAAGATGCGCCTCATGATGATGAATGCCAATGAACGGTTTATCCAAGACAAAAGCAATTCCTTGCGAAGCACGCAAACCAACAAGCAATGCTCCGGGAAGGCCGGGGCCACGAGTTCCCGCTACAACGTCGATTTGATCCGGTGTCACCCCAGCCTGACCAAGCGCCTGTCGAGCGACTGGCATTAGATTACGAAGATGCTCTCGCGAAGCGAGTTCAGGGACTACCCCACCATATTCCTCATGCAACTTTGCTTGGGATGAAACCGCATTGGCTAAAACGCAACCATCCTTGAGCACAGCTACACTGGTCTCATCACAGGAAGTTTCAATGGCTATCAACAACATTAAATTAAACGCCAACTTCCCCAAACGAATAGATCATTCCTGCTTCTCCAGCGTTTTTTCAACTGAATCCTTTTCGGGCGAATCGGCTTCTTTCTTGGCTTCAGGCTTAGCAGCTTTATCCTCATTATTATTCTCTTCTTTTTTCTTTTTATCCGCCTGAGCGCGAAGTTTCTTTTTACCAACCAAGATCTCCATTGCCTTTACCAATTGTGGATCCTTAAAATTCTTCACTTCCTCTCGCCGATCTTCATCTATCATTTCCATTCCTCCTGGGGTGCGAGACAAAAATAGCAATTCCTCATCCGTTCTGCTCATCGAGATTTTATAATCTGGCTGTATACCTTTACCATGAATAACCTTATGGCTAGGGGTATAATATTTAGCAGTAGTTAAACGCAAAGCGGAACCTTCCTGCCCAGTTAGCGGTAATATTTTCTGAACGGAACCTTTGCCAAATGTTTTCTTACCAACAATCTTTGCACGTTTAAGATCTTGCATACAACCAGCAACGATTTCAGATGCACTGGCACTAAATTCGTTGACCAAAACAACTAAAGGCAGTTCTGGACGCGCGTATCGCCCAGAAGACTTATGTATTGAATTTTCACTTTTTCGACGACCCTCTGTAGTCACAATTAACTCTCCTTGTGCTAAAAACTTTTCACAAACCTTTACAGCCTGATCGAGCAACCCACCTGGGTTATGACGCAAATCTAACACCAGCCCCGTCATATCCTGAACTTCAAGTTGTTTGATCCCCTCCTCTAAGTCACGAGCTGTCTCTTCACCAAATTGGGTTATACGAATATATCCTATTTTGTTTTCATCGACATAAAATTTACGTTGATTGTTGATATCCTTAACGGTCGAAACCTTTATCAATGCCCTCTTGAGTTTAACGTCAATATTCTTACCCGACGAAGGACGGAATAGTGTTACCGCAACCTTCGAACCTGGCTTCCCTCTAAGCTTTTTCATCGCCTCGGGCATCGAAATATTTCGCGCATTCTCTCCATCAATCTTAATAAATCGATCTCCTGACATCACTCCCGCCTCGAAGGCAGGCGTATCCTCCATCGGCGCCAATACTGTAAGATATCCATCTTGAATATTAATATGAACACCAACTCCTCCAAAATTTCCTTCAGTGTCCTCCTTAAGATAATTGTATTTAACCGGAGGCATAAATTCGCTGTTCGGATCTAATTTGCTTAGCATCCCCTCTAAAGCCCCATGAACAAGATCCTGATAAGTAAGATCTTTGCCATCGACGTAATCCCTTCGAATACGCTCGAGCACATTCACAAACAAATCCAGATTGGCATGTGGATCATTCTCCTCAGAAACAGCTTCGCTTTCAGAATATACCTTAGCACCATATGTAAGGTTAGCTAGCAGGGCGGCAACTACCAGCCAATGAAAGAAAATCTTTGCCGCTTTGTCTTTAAACATTACTCGGGAACCATACTCTCAATGCCCCCGTTTCGCCAAGCTGGAATCAAAGCTGGGTTACAAGCCAAGTATGTTTTCCTCTAGGAGTCTTTTCAACCTCTTCGACTTCCCGCATAACCAATTGAAAATCATCACCAAGCTTTCTTATAATGCCGCTCTTTATGTTCTCCAATCGCGATGAATGAAAACTGGATGAAGGTATGTAGCGAAACTCGGCAATACCGGGTTCAGACTGAAAAAACTGTACTGCATACAAGTCATCAAAAATCGCATCGTGCATATTAAAGGTAGTCAGTGAAATACGACGGCCGGTAGAAGTTATGAGAAATTCCTGTTCTCGTCCTGAAATTTCCTCGACAGCAGGCCAAAGAAATTCACGCGAGGCATCAAGCTTAGCCAGTCGC
>JASLKL010000165.1 GCA_030747605.1 Verrucomicrobiota bacterium
TCGGTACGGCTAAAGTTGCGATGCGGTTAGGTGCAAATCGACTGCACCGTTATATATCTCACCTTGGATTTGGTGTGAAAACTGGAGTATCTCTTCCGGGCGAAGTTGCTGGAATGCTACATCCGTTACAGAGATGGAACAAACTTTCCATTTCACGAATTCCAATGGGTCATGAAATTGCAGCTACCCCTATTCAGCTGGTTTTGGCAATGAGTGCTGTAGCGAATGGGGGCAGCCTGATGCGGCCTATACTTGTGGACAAGTTAACGGATCGTGATGGAAATATTGTAGTGGACTACCCAGAAGTAGTCGTTCGTAAAGCAATTCGAGATGAGACTGCGCAGCAAATGGTTGAAGCTTTAATTACTGTAGTATCGCCAAACGGGACAGCTAAACAGGCTTGGCTTAAAAACTATGTGGTTGCGGGGAAGACAGGTACCGCTCAAAAAGTATCAAAGCTGCGACGTGGTTATGATCCGGGAAAATACTTTTCATCTTTCATAGGTTTTCTTCCTGCCCGCAAGCCGGAATTGTGTATCGGTGTATTTGTAGATGAGCCTCAAAATGGTTACTACGGCGGGCTTGTCGCTGGCCCGGCATTTAAGGAGATTGCTGAAAAATCAGCTAACTATCTTGGTGTTGAGACATCAGAGCCACCGGAGTCGATGGTTAATTCAAAAGCAGGGCTGGTATCAAGATGATGGAACCGCGAACTCTCGAATTTATTGAAAAAGCTTGTCAGGGGCAGCTTGTTTCGGGGGATTATTCGACATTTGTTAACCGGGTTTGCGTTGATTCGCGTTTGGTTGAGCCTGGTGATTTATTTGTAGCAATAGAAGGTGATAGATTCAACGGCCACGACTTTACTAAACACGCGTTCGGCCGAGGAGCCGTAGCAGCATTAGTTAATGGTTCTCGAGTTAGCGGAGAGGCTGTCGGCACTAAAGTTGAGGTAGTAGAAACACGTCAGGCACTAGGGCTGTTAGCGTCTAATTATCGTCGTGATTTTGATATTCCTTTAATTGCGGTCGGTGGTTCAAACGGAAAAACTACCACAAAGGAAATTCTTGCGAGAATACTTGGACAACGTTTTAGTACACTTAGCAGTGAGGGAAGTTTCAATAATGAAATAGGTGTTCCTTTGACCCTTCTCCGTCTTATGGAAGATCATGAGGTTGCGATTGTGGAGATTGGAACGAACCACCCAGGTGAGATGCAGCCACTACTTTCGATAGCTCGTCCTAAGTTTGGAGTTTTAACCAGTATTGGCAGTGAGCATTTGGAATTTTTTGGAGATTTAGAAGGAGTGCTTTTTGAAGAGGGTTTTTTGGCTGAATCATTACCAGAAGATGGGTGTTTATTTGTTAATGGCGATATCGAAGGTTTGGCAATGATGCGTGAGCGTTGTCGGGCCTCAGTTGTTACTATTGGAGAATCGGATCGATCTGATTGGATTATATCTAGGATAGAGCTAAGCAATGATGGGACAATTTTTGAATTAATTTCGCCGAAGGGAGATTGGGACGGAGTTTATCGTGTCAATCTGTTGGGTCGTCATAACGCCCTAAATGCTGCACTTGCTATTGCAGTTGCAGTTGAAATGGGATTGAGCCAGGAGGAACTGATTCATGGCCTAGAAGGTTGTCGACCGGCGTCTATGAGAATGGAGTTACAGACACTCGGTGGTATCTCTGTGATCAATGATGCCTACAACTCTAACCCTGACTCCCTTCAGGCGGCTTTGGAAACGCTCAAAGTGTTTCCGGTTAAGGGCAAGGTCATTGCTGTTCTCGGTGATATGGCCGAGCTTGGAGAGGCTAGCGAAAATGCTCATATCGAAGCAGGTTCGCTGGCTGCCAAGCTCGGCCTGAACGGCTTAATTGCTGTGGGGCAATGGGCTGATGTTATAGTTCAGGCTGCACAGGTTAATGGATTAGCAAACGTAGCAGCATTTGAAGATGCGACTTTAGCTGGTAAGGCCTTGGCGTCTAAACTTAATCCTGGAGATCTATTGCTGGTTAAAGGAAGCCGATCAACAAAACTCGAACGAGTAATGGAAGAACTCGTTCGAGTACTGAAAGTATAACGAAATAAAATGTTTTATTACCTTAGTCAATTACCTCAATGGTTAGTTGATAATGGATATTTAGTGTGGGGAGATTGGCTCTCCTTTCTACGGGTATTCCAGTATATAACATTTAGAGCCGCAGGTGCTTCAGTAAGTGCTTTGCTACTTTGTTGGTGGCTTGGGCCGAAAATTATTTCGCTTTTGAAGCGATTGAAATTCGGTCAACAGTATGAAGACAAGGCGCAAGCAGCAGGTGGGCTAGATGCACGTATTTTAAGTAAAAAAGGTACTCCCTCCATGGGAGGAGTAATGATTGTAATTGCTCTTGATATAACTGTGCTTCTTTGGGCGCGTTGGAATGAGTTCCTTGCTTTGACCTTGATGTCAGTGATTGTGCTAGCGGCTTTGGGCTTTTACGACGACTGGATTAAAATTACCAAACAGGATAAGACTGGTATACAATCCAAAGTAAAATTGATCGTTCAATTGGGATTGGGAATATTTATTAGTATTTATCTTTGGAACCATCAGTCAATGAGCCACTTGGTAAATACTCTGATGGTACCTTTTTATAGCAAAGGAATTATTTTTGAAGGAGCTGGACTAGTTGGAATACTGATTACAGTTTTAGCAATTGTTGGTAGTTCAAATGCAGTGAACTTGACTGATGGATTAGATGGTCTTGCCATTGGTTGCACTTTGATTGTTACATTTGTTTTCATTATTCTAACATATATAGCAGGCAACGTAATTATTGCTGATTATTTGAGGGTTCCTTATGTGCAGGGGGCTGGTGAATTGACAGTCTTTTGTGCTGCAATGATTGGTGCCGGACTTGGCTTTCTTTGGTTTAATTGTCATCCGGCTCAAGTGTTTATGGGAGATACAGGCTCGCTTGCTATAGGTGGATCTTTAGGTGTTATTGCAGTATTGATTCATCAGCCATTTGTTTTGGTTATTGCGGGAGGGGTTTTCGTAATAGAGGCGGTTTCTGTAATACTTCAAACTAGTTGGTTTAAGTATACGCGAAGAAAATATGGAGAAGGCAAAAGGGTTTTTTTGATGGCTCCACTTCATCATCATTTCGAGAAGAAGGGGTGGCATGAGTCACAAGTTGTAGCCCGGTTCTATATCCTAGGAATCTTATTCGCAGTAGTTGCTTTGAGTACGCTCAAATTACGCTAATATTAGAGTAATGTTTAAGTTGGAAGGTAAACGAGTTTTATTGATTGGCCTTGGAGCGAGAGGAAGAGCTGCCTGTCGTTTACTGTGTGAAAGTGGGGCGGTGGTTATGGCGATTGATTCAGATAAATCTAAATTGCTTCAGCGAGAAACTGATTATTTAGTAAAATTGGGGGCCGAAGTGCACTTGGGTCTGATTAATCCGGATTCAAAGCGAATGTCTAATTTAGATTTAAGCGTGGTAAGTGTAGGAGGTATTAGAGAATCAAAATGGTTAACTGCCTTAAAAAGAAATAATGTGCCAGTGATTAGTGAGTTGGAATTAGGTTATCAGCAACTCAGGTGTCTTAACATCGCAGTTACAGGCACTAATGGTAAAACATCAACTGCGAAATTGATTGAGCAATTGCTGATTGGTTCTCAACGTCAAACAAGATTAGCGGGAAAGGTGGATTGTCCAGTTTGTGATATTATTTCGGATTCGAAGGAGTTGGATTATTTGACGCTGGCGGTGAATTCTTTCCAGCTCGAGTTAACGCAGTTCTTTCATCCAACTGTAGGCGTTTTAATGAATATTGATCCGGATCATCAAGATCACTATGGAGGAATGGTGAAATATGTAACTGCTAAGGCTCGGATTTTCACTAATCAACAATCATTTGATTGGGCGATTGTTCAGAGTGAGGCTTTAGCTCAAATTCGTTCTTTAGGTATTGAAATACCATCTAAGATCATAACATTTAGTTCTAGTAATCGTCGGGCAGATATTTATTTCAGTCGAGGATTGATTCTTAGTCGAGTTCCAGGGTGGGAGGGGCCTTTACTTGATTTTAACGAATGCCTTTTGGAGGGGGCTCATAACGCAGAGATTATTATGGCTGCGCTGGCGGTTGGTCGTGTTTTGAAAATACCATTAGAGCAGTCTGTTGAGATTCTAAAAAAACAAACCCCACTGCCTCACCGATACGAAACCGTAGCAGAAATTAATGGGATTCGATTTATTAATGACTCTAGATCAACGAATTTTGCTGCAATGCAAAAAACACTTTCTTCAGTTCCTTCTCAGGGTGAGCCTAATATTTGGCTTATAGCAGGAGGAAGAGATAAAAAAAGCCCGTTTCACGATGTTGGGCCATTATTGTCTCAACGAGTTAAAGCGGCCTATTTAATGGGTGAAACTCGAGAAAAGCTAAGGTCCGCATGGAGTCTTTTTACCCCATGCCGCTTAGTCAAATCACTAGAAGATGGAGTTAAGCAAGCATCGGAAATAGCTGAAGCAGGAGACATAATTTTGCTCTCGCCAGCGAGTGAGGATTCCAGTAGTTTCAATGGCTATCAACATCGTGGTGAGATGTTTCGACAGATTGTCGAGCGTTTGGCTGGTTGCAGTAAGGAGAGATCAACCGGCAATGGCTCATCAGCCTCAAAAATATCAAAGGTCATGTCGCGATGAGATATCTTCTGCAACCACAATATGTTGTGTCCCCCCTTTGCGTTTATTTAAGCGTAGGATTTTTCAAAATAGATCAAGGAGTATTTAATTATGTCTAGGCAAAACCCCCTTCAACCCAAGAGTTCGTTGCTCGAAAAAAAGACTAGGAATCGTTCCGGCTTACAGATGGTCATGATCATCATGGTTGCTGTATTGAAACCTGGCAGTTTAATGCGCCTGCCAAGCATAGCTTGGGCTGGCTACCTGCTTCTCAACTGCCGCATTGATTACCGGTGGCGGGATGCTTGAAGATTCGTCAGACATAATAATTAATTG
>JASLKL010000166.1 GCA_030747605.1 Verrucomicrobiota bacterium
AATAGAGTTCTCCCATAAACATTTAGTTCATAACGAGCCAATGCCTTGCGCCACTCGGTAACCGCCCTATACTGCCGCCCGTGCTGGATATTAGACAGTTCCGGGAATCTCCCGAACACGTTCGAGAACGTCTTGCCACCCGAGGAATAGAATTTTCCGAGAAGGTGGATGATATTTTACGCCTCGATACAGAACGACGCGAAGCCATTACCGCTGTCGAAGAGCTTAAAGCAAAGCGGAACAGCGCCTCAAAAGAAATTGGTTTGCTAATGAGCCAAAAGAAACTTGAAGAGGCCGAATCCAAAAAAGCGGAGGTTCGAGAAATTGGAGACCAAATTTCTCAATTAGATATTAAGGCCAGCCAGACAGATGAAGAGTTAAGAAACATTTTACTTCGACTTCCAAACCTTCCTCATGCCGATGTGCCAATCGGCTCATCAGAAGACGACAACAAAGAAATCAGTAAATGGGGGGAGAAACCGTCATTTGATTTCGATCCAAAACCACACACAGAAATATGTGAAACACTCGGCTTGGTCGATTTTGCCCGAGGCGCCAAACTCTCCGGCAGTGGATTCCTTCTTTATAGCGACTGGGGAGCACGACTGGAACGGGCATTGATCCAATATTTGCTGGATATACATGTTCATGAGAATGGATACACAGAAGTTTCACCCCCATTCATAGTAGGCTACGACTGCATGATAGGAGTTGGTCAATTTCCAAAATTCGAAGACCAAGCTTACATGGTCCAAGAAGGGCTCGATGAAGATAGCAGAGGAAAAATGTACCTCATTCCCACTGCCGAAGCACCTGTTGCTAATATCCATAGAGAAGAGATATTAAAAAACGAGGAACTCCCCAAATACTACTGCGCCTACAGCCCATGTTTTCGAGCAGAAGCTGGAGCTGCTGGTGTCGGCACTCGCGGGATGATTCGAGTTCACCAGTTCGACAAGGTAGAGCTCATAAAAATAGTCGAACCAGAAGGAAGCTACGATGAACTTAACAAAATGCTCAGTAATGCAGAAAAGATTTTACAGTCGTTAAATCTGCACTACCGCATACTACAACTTTGTACTGCAGACATGAGCTTTGGCAGTGCCACAACCTATGATATTGAGGTCTGGGCCCCTGGTCAGGGTGATTACCTAGAGGTCTCAAGTTGTTCCAATTGCGAAGACTACCAAGCTCGCAGGATGAATCTTCGCTATAAGGATGCTGAAGGCAAGAATCGTCATCCACACATTCTTAACGGCAGCGGCACCGCTTTAGCCCGCCTGTTTGTAGCGTTGATCGAAACTTACCAGCAGCCAGATGGCAGCATATTGATTCCAGAACCTTTGCAAAATTATCTACGGACAGATCGCATACCTGCCAGCTGACCAGCCCCTCTACCATGAACATCCTACAAGTCAGTAGCGAGGTGTTCCCATACTCGAAAACCGGTGGACTAGCCGACATGACCGTTTCACTGGCCAAAGCTCAAGTTGAAACAGGTCACCACGTCACAATTGCAACCCCTCTTTACAAAGGAATCCGTGAAAAATTTGAAAACTTGGAACCAAGTGGAATCGAGTTATCAATAATAATTGGTCCAAAGCAAAAAACTGCAAAAATCTGGCAGCTTAAACTAAAAAAGACCCTGACTATCCTCTTCGTGGATCAGCCGGATTTTTTTGAACGAAACTCTATTTACGGACAAGAAGACGACGCAGAAAGATTTATATTTTTTTCAAAAGCCGTCGCCCAACTGGCCTCATTAAGCGAATTTAGTTTTGAAATCGTTCATGCTCACGACTGGCCAAGCGCACTAACAATACCATTACTATCAATCTGCCAAAGAAAGTATAAGAAAGTATTCACTGTTCACAACGCCGCATATCAAGGACGTTTTAGTAGAGATAAATTTGAACTAACCGGCTTGCCAAAAGCTTTTTTTAATTGGGAACAAATGGAATTTTATAATGATATTAATCTTCTCAAAGGTGGAATCATATTTGCTGACTTAGTCACTACCGTAAGCCCCCAGTATGCCAAAGAATTAATAAGCACGGAATACGGCTGCGGCTTAGAGGGAGTATTTAAAGCAAAAGGCAACAACATGGTCGGAGTACTCAACGGCGTCGATTATTCTGAATGGAACACAGTCAGCAATCCTTACCTGGCAGCCCCATATTCTGCCGACTCACTCAATAATAAAGCCGTCAACAAATCCGCGCTTCAAAGTGAATTAGGCTTAAGACAACAATCCGAAATCCCTTTGTTTGGAAATATTAGCCGATTTGCTGAGCAGAAGGGGATAGACATTTTGATTGGAGCACTTGAACAACTACTTGAGACTGGAGCCGTTTTTCAATTTGCCGGACTTGGCAGTGGAGACTCGTCTCTGGAGCATGCAATGAAGCAACTAAGTGAACGGCATCCAGATCAAATCGCCGTTCGTATTGGCTACGACACCAGACTCGCTCATATTATCGAAGCCGGCACTGACTTCTTCGTCATGCCATCGCGTTTCGAACCATGCGGACTAAATCAACTATACAGTCTTCGCTACGGGGCAATACCGATCGTGCGGGCAACCGGGGGATTAGAAAATTCTATCATTGATTTTCGGCAAGATGAAGAAATCGCGACAGGTATAAAATTTGTGGATCCTTCTCCCAGAGAGCTTAGTCAAGTGCTAGATCTAGCGCTTACACTTTACTCCGATAAAAGCCGTTTGGATAAAATCCGCGATAACGGTATGCGAGCCGACTTCTCTTGGAATCGCACCATTGCCGAGTACGACCGGCTCTACAAAAGCATAGACCATTAATAAAAAAGCCGGTCGCATTGCGACCGGCTCTAGAAATTAAGTTCTATTAAAACACAGGATTCACAATTGGCTTACGACCTGGAGGAGCCGCTGGCTTTTTCGTTTGACCTTCAAGCCCATTACCTAGCTTTTGTTCTACACGCCGCATACGTTTCCGTTCATCTTCAGTAAACTCTGCCTCTGCTTCCCTGACCCCAGGCAATCTCATACGCTCTTTTTGGCTCATCAGAGCCGCCTCCTCAGGAGTATCCAAAATTGTAGGGCGAATAAGCACAAGAAGCTCAGACCGCTTACTTGTTTTTGAGTTGTTTTTGAACAAATTACCTAATAACGGAACATCCTTCAAAAAGGGCACGCCAGATTCGGTATCTGTTTTAGCACTACGAATAAATCCTCCTAACAATATAGTGTCTCCATCTTTAACAGATATAGTAGAACTAGCTTCTCTTTCGGTCGTTTGAGGAGCCTTCATTCCACCCCCATCGACCTGGCCTCCTCCCATATCAACAAATCCTTCAAGTTCTGAAATAGTTTGAGCTATCTCCATTACAACGAGATCATCTGGCGTAATATACGGAGTTACATCCAACGTTATTCCAACATTTAAAAACTGAGTATATCCACCACCATATCCACCACCATATCCACCATAACTTCCTCCATATCCACCATAACTTCCTCCATATCCTGAACTTCCCTGATAAGGCACCTGCTCCCCATTAAAGAAAGTTGCCGGAACAGCATGGCTCGTTTGCACTCGCGGTGTTTGCATTACTTTAGCAGAACTATTTTGAGCCAAAGCACTCATTGCAAAGTCCAACCCATTGTCATATCTGCTCAAATAAGAAAATCCTCCGGACAACATACTAGAGCTAAACGTTCCAACAGCATTACCTGCAGCCTCAGCAACAGTATTAGCTCCTCCATTCCCACCTCCTTCAGTAGCAAAACCTCCCTGCCCTGGATTATTTGGAACTGACGGGGCAGGTGTATTAATAGTGGTGGACGGGCCTCCATTCATTGATCCTGAAATAAACTGAGGGTTACTTCCTTTAGTCTCATTCATGAGAAGATTAACTCCTGTATCCATTCCATCACTGAGAGTCACATTAACTATGATTGCCTCAATGAGGACCTGTGCCAAAATACTATCAACTTGTGCAACAATCTCATCTATTTTGGCCATGTCTCTGTCATTAGCAAAAATAATCAGCGAATTGGAACGGTAATCTGGAACAATGCGTGCATTCTCAAGAATTTGAATATCCCCGCCTGAAGCTCGATTGACGATGCTCTGTAAACGGCTACGGAAAGAACTTGAAGAACTATTATTAGAAGCAGTACTAGTCCTATTCTGCTGAGGGCTAACTCGACTAGATGAAGTTCGAGAAGAGCTAGTCCGACTGGTTGGTGAAGTCCTTGAAGATGAACTAGAAGGCCTTGCTCCTCCACCACTTCCAGTAATCAGCTCCTGCATGGATGCATAAATTTCCTCGACTTTCCCATATCTAATTGGAATGACTTTAAGTTTAAAATCTTCATCAGGTTTTATATCAATCCGTTGAAGTAATTCTAACATGCGCTTTATGTTGGAAGAGTTATCTCTCAGCACAAGCGTCTTACTTACATCCAATGCCACAATTCCAGCCGGATTTTTTGCCATCGGCGTAAGCATAGGAACAGCTTCACTTGGCAATATATGTTTAAGCTGAGAAATATGCGTAATAAACTGATTAGCTTCAGGCAGTTCTTCTGCAGCTGTAACCGTTGTAAAAGCAGCACCTTCTTGCAGTGCATTTGCACTTGGAACAAAAGTGATAAACTTCTCCCCAACAGGAATAGTAGTATATCCATTAAGTGATAAAACACTGTCCATCGCCTGAATAGCCTCTTCAACTGTCAAAGGCGTCTGAGCCTCAAGAGTAACATTGAGATTTGGCAACGCCGACTGCCGAAGAATAGTACGGTTGACATAGTCGGCATAAATCTTAAGGAACTGCTCAATCGGCATATTGACCAATTGCAAGTCCGCCATTGGGATGACCGCATCCATAGCCAATGGAGCATCCTCCGCTTCTATCGGCGGTGCTTCATCGCTTGCCGTTTCGCTAGCTGCAGGAGCCGGCGGGGCGGGAGGCACAGGTGGATTAGGGGCCTGTTGCGCTTGGATAAGCGCTGCCAAAGAAAAGGTCAAAA
>JASLKL010000167.1 GCA_030747605.1 Verrucomicrobiota bacterium
ATCGGCATGATCTATAGTTACTGGAACTCTCTCTGATCTATTTGTTCCATGAGTATAACCAAGCCACACTTCATATTCACCAGCCTCTTTAAGCCTTTCAGTATAAATTACTTTTTTTTGCCCCTTCCCCTCTCCTTTATCGTGAATATAATTATCACCAAAGAAATTTTTGTTGCTTGTTGATCTCATCCATTCGCCAATTTTATTTGACTGAACATTATCAACAAAAAAACCGATCTTTTCAGATTTAGATTCAGCTTTATTTAAATCTTTCTTTGCATTGTCTAAGTCCAAAACCGCCTGCTTCGAATCATTTATATGGCGATTGATAGAATCCTGAACTTCTGGAGAGGGAGAAAGTGGACGTTCCACCCATCCAGACACATTTCCAGGAACAAGCGACTGAGTACCACGAAAGATTCCAGCCAAGGCATAATAATCTACTGTAGGAATTGGATCAAATTTATGGTCATGACACCGGGCACATCCTATGGTCATAGCAAGGAACGCCTGACCAACGGTATCGATTTGCTCATCCACAACCTCCATCCTTAATAGCTCCTTGTCTTGTAATTCATAATTATGAGGACCCAGCGCAAGGAAACCAGTCGCCTTTAAAAACTCATTATGCTGCTCACGGCTATTACTAGGCAATAAATCCCCAGCAATCTGTTCTCGAATAAAATCATTAAAAGGCTTGTCCCTATTAAATGCATTAATAACATAATCTCGATACTGCCAAGCGTTTTTAAACATAAGACTCCGGCCGCCTCCACTACTTTCCGCAAAACGAGCAACGTCAAGCCAATGACGCCCCCAAGTTTCGCCAAACCGTGGTGAAGCAAGCAGTCGATCCACCAAAGCTACATATGCTTCAAAAGAAGGATTATTGAGGAAATCATTTACCTCCTCAATTGCAGGAGGCAAGCCGATCAAGTCGTAATAAAGGCGACGTAATAATATTGCCGGCTCAGCCAACTCCGCCATATCAATATCTTCCTCTTGCAAACGATGCATCAAGAACCGATCAATAACTCCAAGTTCTTTCTCATTTGAAACCGTGAGATTTATCGGCGGCACAACAGGATCTAATACTGGCTTAAAAGCCCAAAATTTACGCCCTTCATTCAAATCAATGCCCTCAGTCTTAACATTAATATTCGCAATACGAGGGTCTGGAGCACCAGATTTAACCCACTCAGCCAATATCAACCTCTCTTCCTCTGACAATCGATATTTGGGCGGCATTTTCAAGTTGCTATCTTCATAGCTTACTGCTCTTACAATTAAACTTGATTCCGGAGAACCTGGGATTATCGCCGGCCCAGAATCCCCTCCTAAAAACCAACCTTGGCGACTGTCCAAAACTAATCCGCCCTTTCTTTTACTCTTTTCTATAGAGTGACACTCATAACAATGCTTATGGAATAATGGACGGATTTTTTTCTCAAAATAATCAAACTCAGAGGCTTGAGACTGTGGAAACAACAAACCACAGGCAAAAACAAGAAAAGCCTTCTCAAAAATCTGTTTTTTATTCTTCAAGAGATAAGACAACAAAAAACTAGTTCATAATAAAAAGAGAATCCAGCTTCTAACTATAATTATACGATGCTTGACCCATCAAAGCTTACGATTAACCATATTCGGAACTGCTATCAATGACATTTTCTAAGTGCAAAGTATTGCTTTTTTGCATTATGCAATCAATAGGTGCAATCAGTGCTCCAAAAACAATCCCAGATTTCAATCAAGAAATAGCACAGTTAATATCTAAAAGATGCCTAGAATGTCATAATCAGAGAGACTTAAAAGGTGATGTAAACCTGACAACAGCAAAAGGCTTTCACAGCGGAACAAATAATGGAAAGCTTGCATTAAAATTAATCAATGAAGGCAAAATGCCACCAAAATCAAAAGGCATTACTAAAAAATTACCTGACAAGGAAATTGAACTGTTCACAAGTTGGATAAACGAAGGTGCTCATTGGCCTAAAGACAGAATACTTGACCTATACGAAACAACTACCAATGTTCGAGCAGGCAGGGATTGGTGGTCACTTCAACCAATTGAAAGACCTAAACCACCTAGCTTAAAAATGAATCCAATAGATTCATTTATTAGGTTCAAATTAAAAAACGAATTACTCACTCCAGCACCACAAGCAAGCCGTAAAGTTCTTGTTCGTCGTGCTTATTTTGACTTAACCGGACTGCCTCCCACCCCTGAGGAAATTGATCATTTCCTTTCTGATAAATCTCCGAATGCTTGGACTAAACTGATTAACAAACTTCTTGCTTCACCTCATTACGGCGAAAGGTGGGCTCGCTACTGGCTCGATCTTGTTCGATTCGCTGAAACTGACGGTTATGAGAGAGACAAACTCAAAGAAAATATATGGCGTTATAGAGACTGGGTAATTGCAGCGTTAAACAACGATATGCCGTATACGCAATTCGTTAGAGAACAGCTAGCAGGGGATGAATTACCAAACAGAACAGAACAAAACATAATCGCTACTGGAATGATTCGAGCAGGAACCTGGAATGACGAACCCAATGATCCTGCTGACTATGTTTACTCCAGACTAGAAGACATGGTCCACACAACAACTTCAACATTTATTGGATTAACAGTAAAATGTGCACGTTGCCACGATCACAAATTCGATCCAATTTTACAAAGTGATTACTACCGTATAGCGAGTTTTTTTTGGGCAGGCCCTATCGGCCAAGCAAATCAAGGAGGACCTTCAAAAGAATTACTTGGCTCTGATGCCTACGGGTGGACAGATCTAAACGCTACCCCGAAACCAATAAGACTGCTTAATCAGGGCGAACGCCACAAGCCCGGACCTGAAATCGCACCTGGCTTTCTATCAGCCATCCCTGCCCTCGACAAACCCCTCACTCCGCCACCTGCAAACAGTAAGACTACTCACCGCAGATTACAATTTGCACACTGGATCACCAACCCTAACAATCCACTAACAGCTCGCGTTTTAGTTAACCGAATTTGGCAACATCATTTTGGAGCAGGACTGGTTCGCACACCAAATAATCTAGGATTTAAAAGCGCTCCCCCTAACAACCCAAACCTACTAGATTGGCTAGCTGCGGAATTCATGCATCCTAGTATTGATGACGGTCCAGCGTGGACAATCAAACGACTTCATAAGTTAATCATGACTTCTGAGACCTATAAACAGGATTCCATTCATCCTAATGAGGAAAAATACACTACTCTCGATTACTCCAATCAAAACTGGTGGAAATTCCCACGCCGAAGACTAGAAGCCGAATCTCTACGAGATGCTATGCTTTCTGTCAGCGGCAAACTAAACCTGAAAGCAGGAGGCCCAAGCTTTTATCCCAAAATGGCAAATGAGGCATTGGAGGGACTATCACGCAAATCTGGAGACTGGCAGACATCAAATGAGAACGAACGCTCCCGACGTAGCATTTATATGATGACTAAACGCTCCCGCCTTCTTCCATTGATGACGACATTTGATTTCCATGATACTACGGTAACTTGCGGCCAAAGAGATGTCACTACAGTTGCCCCTCAATCTTTAGCTCTTCTTAACAATCACTTCGTTCACACTCAAAGTGAAGCATTGGCCAAACGGTTAATTGAGGCATCCAAAGACACTACAATACAAATTCAAACCGCTTGGAAATTAACTTACAGCCGAAATCCTACAGATTATGAAATAAACCAAGCACTCGAGCACCTACATAAACAGCAATCCTATTTCGATCAAAAAAAACTAGAATCCAATAAAAAACACAATAATAACCCTGAATATCTTGCGCTTGCCTCTCTATGCCATGTTCTACTAAATACTAATGAGTTTGCGTATATTGATTGAAGACCCTTATGCCAAAAGACAATAAAAATAAAACGTCTAATATTTTCCCTTGCGGAAATACGAGGCGCGAATTTGTCTGGGAAATGGGAGCAGGATTCTCAGGAATAGCATTAACGTCACTTCTCTCTGCAGATGGCTTTTTTGCACGACACGCAAAAGCAACTGAACAGACGGCACAAAACCCGCTTAAACCTCGTAATTCAAATTATTTCGGTAAAGCAAAGCATTGTATTTTCTTAATGATGAATGGTGGGCCAAGCCAGGTAGACACTTTCGATTTCAAGCCAGAGTTAAGAAAATACGCCAACAAGACACTCCCTCAGGATAAGAAATATATAAACTCGGGTGGACGAAGAGTTGGATATCTAACACCTAACTGGAGACCATTTAGACCAGGAGGGCAAAGTGGATTACTAATCTCAGATTATTTCCCAAATGTAAGAAATCATGCAGATAAAATTGCAGTAATAAAGTCATGCCACGCTGACAGCCATGCGCACGGCTCAGCCCTCGTCGCAATGAATACAGGAAGTACATTTATTGGACGACCATCACTCGGTTCTTGGTCCACCTACGGTCTAGGAACAGAAAACCAAAGCCTACCAGGATATGTAGTCATGCTCGACAAACGTGGCGGACCAATCTCAGGACAACCCAATTGGTCATCAGGATTCATGCCTTCGACATTTCAAGGGACTTTATTTCGACCAAGTGGCAATCCAATTCTTGACCTAAAAGGACCGATCCACCTTGATTCTACTGCACAGCGGCGGCAACTAGATCTACTGGCAAAATTAAATCAAAAACATCTAGACGAACGCCCAGATGGACAAGAATTAGCTGCACGAATTAATTCCTACGAATTGGCATACCGCATGCAGTCAGAGACACCTGAAGCAGTCGACTTCTCCAAAGAATCACAATCAACTCTTAAAATGTATGGTGTTGGACAAAAAACAACCGATGAATACGGCCGCAATTGCCTAATAGCGCGTCGACTTGTCGAACGAGGCGTGCGATTTATTCAACTCTATTCTGGGGGAGGACACCTTGAGGACACATGGGAC
>JASLKL010000168.1 GCA_030747605.1 Verrucomicrobiota bacterium
GACTCTAGCTCAGCGGAAAAATGGCCTAGTAAGATCCTTTTGGGGCCTTTACAGGATGTCTGGAGTGATGGTGCTTTGAATGGTAAAGAACTTAAAAAGTTAGCAGAAATTCTTGTTAGTATTGTTTATAATAGTGAGCTTGAAGCCAGCGATAGCAAATCTAATAATCCTGCTAAAAATTGTCCCCATTGTAGCAGAGTGTTGATGTCATCACTTATTCCAAGATGCTCTTGGTGTGGGGGGGATTTAAAGGAAGATGAAAGATATGTGGCGTCAGATGATTGGTTAGAAAATAATAAAATAGAAGATGCTTGGAGTGATGTGTTAAACGATAAGCAGGCTACTTGCTATAATAATTGGTTTGGAAGGCTGTATGCAGGACCTAGAATTGGCGATACTATTATGGATAAAAAACATCGAGGGTGGGCTAACAGGAGTGAAAGCTGGTGGGATGGTGATTATTAATTTTAAGTGATAAGAATATTTCAGCTTCTATTATTGTTGGCTTTTGCCCTTTCGGCCAAAGCGCAAGTGGAGTTGCCTATTGGTATAGTTGATGGACAGCCTCTTGGTGCTAATGCATTGCGCCTGATTCAAGCGATGGAATTTCTGGGAGCGCCGTTGTCTCGCTCGCTAGTTCAAGAGCTGAAAAGTGCCGTATCTAGCCGCGATGGAGAGGAAATCCAGAAAATTCTCGATCCACAAGTTTTAGTGTCTGTTACACTTAATCCTGAAGTGCGAGTAAAGGCTGCTCGAGGGCCTGCCAAGGCTTTGTTAAGGCAGGCTGGTTATACTCCATATATTGTTAAGGTTTTTAATGATAGTACAGTTGCCAGACCCTTGAGGGTGACTAGTCCTCAATCGGGTCCAGTTTACTCAGGAGCCTCGTTGGGGATTCTTAAGCGACAAGCTCAAACGGAGTTAAATGAGAATGAGAATCTGAAAGGGGATAGGGGGCGCTTTATTTCAATAGAAATGTTCAACAGTCCGCCAATGGCCTCATCTCTTAGTGGACTTGAAGTGGAATATGCAATTGTTCTGATTAACAGTCAGGAAGCTGGAAAACGCGAGGCGACTTTACAATTCGATGTTGGCCAAGGAACTCAAGACTTGGGTTTTCGTGCGCAAGTTCCAGTTTTGTTTGAGGTGTTGCCAGCTATAGAGGTGAAGTTGGATATACGTGACAGTGACAATTTGCCTACTACGGCAAGACTTGAATTTCGTGATTCTTCTGGCCGGGTCTATCCGCATCAGGCAAAACGGCTGGCGCCTGATTTTTTCTTTCAGCCTCACATCTATAGAGCTGACGGGCAGTCAGTGTTGTTGCCACCGGGTAAGTTTGCAATGGAGTTCTCTAGGGGGCCTGAATATATTGTTCATAATAAAGAGATTAAAGTTTTGGATGAGCTTGATACTGAAATCTCTGTGAAGCTTATTCGCTGGGTGGATCCGAGTGAGTTTGGTTTTTATAGTGGTGATCATCACATCCACGGGGCAGGTTGCTCTCATTACGACAGCCCAACCAAAGGGGTTTCTCCTGCTGATATGTTTATGCAGGTCAAAGGTGAGGGGTTGAATGTGGGATGCGTGCTTACCTGGGGTCCGTGTTTTGAGTTTCAAAGAAATTATTTTTCGCCGGATTCAGATGAGGTTAGCGAACCAATGACTTTGCTTAAATATGATATTGAGGTTAGCGGTTTTGGTTCTTCTGCCTTAGGGCATGTATGCTTGCTTAATCTTAAAAAACAAACTTACCCGGGTTCTGGCGGCACCAAGACAAAGGGGTGGCCTACTTGGACTGTCCCTGTTCTTCGTTGGTGCAAGGAGCAGGGCGGGGTAACTGGTTATCCTCACTCGGCTTTACATGTGAATCCATCTGCAACTGCAAAGTGGTTGTTAAAGGCAAATGACAAGGACCGTAATCTGGAGCTTACGGCTAAAGAGGCATCTAAAACTCTTTTGCCTGAAAGTTTTTCTAAGATTGATTCGGATGGAAGTGGTTCGTTAAATGAAACAGAACTTGCTGGGAGTGCTGATCGGGTTGCTGATCAATTGCCTAACTATGCTATCCCTGCGCTGGATGGGGGTGGAGCAATGGAGATATTTGTCAGCACTGCGGAGGGAGTGTGTGATTTCATAAGTGCCATGGATACTGCCCGTATACCAGAGTGGAACACGTGGTATCATCTTTTAAATTGCGGATTCCCTCTCAAGTTGAGCGGTGAAACAGATTTCCCATGCATGTCGAGCCGTCGTGTTGGTGCAGGTAGGGTGTATGTGCAAATGGGAGAGCAAACAAAGATTGAGTTTACGGAATGGTGTAGGGGGCTGGCTGAAGGGCGATCCTATGTCAGTGATGGTTATGCACATGCTTTGAAGTTTGCGGTTAATGGTGAATCACCAGGGTTTCGGGAAGTTAAGTTATCTAAGGCAGGCAAGGTTAGTGTTCAGGCAAAGGTTTCCTTCTCTCCTGAGACGCCGGTAACAGTTGCTCAAGGTTTAGTTAAAGCTCCGTCTGGGCTTCGCACATCAGGTGACACGGTTAATCTTCATGCCCCGAGGCATCGGAAATTTATTAAAGGAGGGGAGCGTCTTGTTGAGGTTGTCGTTAATGGTCAAGTTGTTGCCAAGGAAATCATTCCGGCTGACGGTCAGGTTCATGATCTTGAATTTAAAATCAATATAAGCCGTAGCAGCTGGATTGCGCTTCGTCATTTTCCACAGCTACATACTAATCCGGTTAACGTGATTGTTGATGGGAAACCGATTCGTGCATCCAAAGAGAGTGCGCTTTGGTGTAAAGAATCTGTGAAGCTACTTTGGGAAAACAGAAGTCGATTTATAACGGAATCAGAGAGAGATGAGGCGAAGATTGCTTATGATCGTGCGGTAAAAACTTATAATCGAATCGCTAAGGATTCTCCGTCTAAGCGATAAGTCTAAAAACAAGTGATTTGCTTTGTTTAATCTTTGATCAAAAGATTAATATCATTTCCGATGCTAGATTGCTCGGGGCAATAGATGTAAAGCTTTTCAGGTGTATTGCTGTCTACTGTTATACAAATATATGATCCTCGATTCCCTGGTATTCCTCTTGTTTTTACTCCTTTTCTATATTCTGTTCCTTTAGTGTTTTCTTCGGGTTTTGTTGCGGAAAACCTGAAGGATAAACCTGAATTATTTTTGAGCGATTGATCAAAGTAATATGTATTTCCGCGTTTCAATGTAAATTTAAGGATCGATTTGCGATTGATGCTGAATTTACGGGTTCCTTCAGTAAGTATCACATCCACTTCGTAACCGTGATATTCAACACTATTTCCGCCGTAATCGCCGTAGGGTATTTTGGTTGGCAATTGGTATCCCTTGTTGTTTAGGAGATTAAAGGATGGGAAGTCCACTTCCTTTAGTTTTTCTTTGGAGCAAATTTTCCATTCACCGCTGATATTGTTACACCATCCCCCTGGTTTACCTTCATTTTTTGGCCTGTCAGGCGCCCTTGTAAGCGATTCATAATAACCAATATTAGTTCCCCATATATGCCAAAGATATTCATCAATTTGGCAACCCCATTCACATGATGTGTCATCGTAAGTATACCATGCGTTTCTAGGGTATATCCACTTACCGTTAACAGGTTTTACTTTTCTATTAATTCCGCGTGCTTGATCCATGGCGTCTGAAAGTGTTGAAGACCAAGTTGCGCCAGCATCATTATCCGGTAACCCAAAGTCAGTTGGGTAAACATGTTGAAGGGATTTGCCATACTTGTGAAAGAGTTCTTCGACCGCGATGTCCATTTCGCCGTCTCGAGAATGCCCTACTCCGGCGTGCCCTGGTCTTAGTGCCTGAGCCGGGACCCAGAATCTTTGGCCGGGTCTAAATGCAATCCATTTGTTGTCCAAGGCTTTAGTGTCTACCAGCACAATGAGGCTGTTTCGGCCTTCTTTGTCTTTTTGATGATAATTATATATTTTTGGATCGTCTGGAATGAAGTCTTCATTGTCGTCCAGAAGTTGGGCGTAGATCTTAGCTGAATGAATAATTTCAGGGACAGGGGTGTTAGGCATTGCTGCAATGGTCACTCCAAATACATTTATATATTTATCAAAGAATTTATCGATGCCGTAGTTGAGCCCGGCAAGATCTGGATAATTGGCCTTGTATTTTTCAAGGCTCATAGGTTCAAACGACGGTTTAACAGACTGTTTTAATGAATTTAGCGATTTTTTGTTCTTATTTGAGGTGCTTGGTTGCTGTTGTGTTTCACATCCAATTAGCATCGCTACTGTTATTGTGGTAAATAGCGCGGATTTCATTTCTCTTGGGTTTTTCTGATTAAAATTCTATTTATTAAAATTGTTATTATATTCTTCCATTAGCCAGACTAAATTAAAACGAGCCATCCAGTCTTTATTCGAAAGTAGATAAATAATACCTTCACTGATTGTTCCGTTACGGCCAGCTGCCATCCATGTGTAATTCCCTGGTCATTTTTTGATCTCGACGCTCCTTGAAGACTAGGACGCTCCCGTCAGTTGCCATCGCTAAATGGCCCATTATTGGAACTTCTTCGTCCCAGACTTCGTAAAGCTTGTCGCCTGCTGAAGGACTTAACAATACGTTTTCAGCGTTGGCGCATTTGCATATCAAAATCATGAATGCTATTAGCATTTGCCGTGTCATGTCAAAAGAGTGGGGCATTATTGTTATATAGAGGACATATTTTCAACATAGGAATATATAGGAGTTTGCATTGACATCTCGAAGCGTTGCTTAATTCTTACAGACGTAGCTGCCTTGTTCAGTTTTAACGAGAGAAAGAACTACTTATAAAAAATGAGAATAAATTTACTGTTAGTGGGGTTCGCTTTATTCACCCAAGTTCCTACGAACTTATTGGGGCAAATCGTTGGTTCTGACGTTTCTCCTGAAATCAG
>JASLKL010000169.1 GCA_030747605.1 Verrucomicrobiota bacterium
GAGGGGTTGCTGCTTAACCGCAGTCTGGCTGATAATTTAACATTAACGAGTTTTCAATCGGTTTCTTATCTTGGATTTGTGAATGATGAGTTGCAAATAACTACTTCGGAAAAACTGATAAGTGAACTTGAAGTCAAAGCCTCGAGTGCTAGCCAGCCTGTTGGTGAGCTGTCAGGAGGCAATCAGCAGAAAATTGCGATTGGGCGGCTGCTTCATCACCAAGCAGAGATTCTACTTATGGATGAGCCGACTCGTGGAGTTGATGTCGGGAGTAAGGCGCACATTTACCATTTAATGAATGAACTGGCCAAACAGGGTAAAGCGGTGATTTTTGTCAGCTCCTATTTGCCGGAGTTGCTGGGTGTTTGTGATCGTATCGGCGTTATGAGCCGAGGAGTTATTGTTGAAACTAGGCCAGTTAAGGAATGGTCTGAATCAGAAATTATAATGGCAGCTGTTGGGCATGTTAATACAGAGGGAGTTGCGGCATGAATTGGTCAAGATTTGGTAGTAGGGAATTTCTGAAGGCAATACGGCCATTTGTTGGTTTGTTTTTGGTTTTTGCTTTATTTGCTTTGGATAGTGAATTGCGTGTGGTTTTTTTTAAGGGCAGTAACTTCAAGACTATCCTGACCCAGACTGTCATTGTGGCGATTGGTGCAATGGGGATGACGCTGGTGATTGTTAGTGGAGGTATTGATTTGTGTGCCGGTTCAGTGGTTGCACTAGCTAGTGTTGTTGCTGCAAAGTTAATTGAATATCACTATGGTTTTCTGACTGTCACATTGGGGACAATTTTTGTGGGGGCTATGGTTGGTTTAGTTAACGGAGGTGTTATTACTGCATTTCGTATGATGCCGTTTATTGTGACGTTGGGGATGATGGGTATTGCGCGTGGCCTCTCTAAATGGTTGGCGAATAATCAAACCGTTAATCCGGAAACCCCGCTCGATTCTGTTAATCAGTTGATGGATAATAGCCAGTCTCCTTTGACTTTTTTTCCATTGCCTGATGGTGTTTGGTTTGCAATAGCCTTGGCGGTTTTCATGGCAATTCTGTTGCGAAGAAGTGTGTTCGGGCGACATGTGTTTGCTATTGGATCCAACGAGGATACGGCACGATTGTGCGGTATTCGAGTTAACCTTAATAAGATTCTTATATACACTTTAGCTGGTGCATTTTTCGGATTTGCCGGCGTTATGCAATTTTCGCGACTAACACAAGGAGACCCTTCGGTAGCTATTGGGTTGGAGCTCCAGATCATTGCTGCAGTCGTGATAGGTGGCGCTAGTCTTAGTGGTGGCGCTGGAAGTATTCCGGGTTCAGTGATTGGTGCATTTATGATGGCAAGTCTTGCAAATGGTTCTAGTATTAAGGATTGGCCAAACTATATGCAGGAGATTATTATCGGTATTGTTATAATACTTGCTGTTGGTATGGATAAGCTTGAGCCAATACTTCAGCGCTATTTGAATAAGCAGAAGCATTAACCTTTTTCTAAAATAATATAGGGTTACTGCTAATTTTTCATGTTTCTTAGAGTTGTCATTGCTCGAACGAAGCTGCTTGGTTTAGGATATCACTTTAGGTGGCCAAAGGATTCATCAAAATTACTGGTGCAAGGGAGCACAATCTTAAGAATTTGTCTCTTGAGATTCCGCGGGATCAATTAGTCGTTATTACTGGTCCGAGTGGATCGGGAAAATCGTCTCTGGCGTTTGATACTTTGTTTGCAGAAGGCCAGCGTAGATATGTCGAAACACTATCGTCTTATGCACGTCAGTTTTTGGATCAGTTGCAAAAACCTGAAGTAGATCATATTGAGGGATTGTCACCTGCGATTGCGATTGAACAACGTTCGTCTGGTGGTAATCCGCGTTCTACTATTGCTACCACAACTGAGATTTATGATTATATGCGCCTGCTATTTGCTAATGTTGGGCAGGCGCATTGTCCTGAGAGTGGTGAGCCGATCTTTAGCCTAAGTTCCAGCGATATTATTGAGGAGTTACTTGGATTGAAGGAGGATTCTCGTTTAATGCTGCTTGCTCCAGTGGTCCAAAATCAAAAAGGAGAGTTTCGTGATGTTCTGGAAAAGTTAGCACGAGAAGGATTTGTAAGGGCGCGTATCGATGGTCGATTCGTCGAATTGGAGGCGAATGCTCGAGTTCCTCTTGAGCCTAAAAAGAAACATTCAATCGAGGTTGTGGTAGATCGTTTAGTAGTGAGTGACAAAGCGCGTGGTCGCTTGGCGGATTCAGTAGAAACTTGTTTAAAATGGGGCGATGGCAAGATTGTAGCTTTGTCTCAAACTTCGGATCTAGATAAAAACAATTGGCGAGAGAACTGTTTATCAAATCGATTGACTAGTCCGGCAACTGGAAAAAGTTATGTTTCGATGACGCCGAAGCATTTTTCGTTTAACTCACCTTATGGAGCCTGTGCTAATTGCTCCGGGCTTGGTCAACAGTCGGTTTTTGACGAGGGATTGATGGTTGGTGATCAGGGTAAGTCTTTGGAGGATGGTGTGATTTTGCCATGGACTAAGGGTGGTGCCCGAATGGTTGCGCATTATAATAGTATTTTGAGGGCAATCGCGTCGCATTACGGTCAGGATCTGGCCAAACCTTATAAGAAATTAGCAAAACATTTTAAGGAGGTTCTCTTTAATGGGTCGGGTAATGATGTGATTTCATTTTCATTTAAACGAAGTGGTAAGGAATCAGTAACAACTAAGCCATTCGAGGGCATTCTGGAGAATCTAAGTCGGTTGTATGATGGGACGAGTAGTGAAACTACACGACGACGGTTGCGCTCATTTATGAGCCCACAACCTTGTAAAGCATGTGATGGACGGCGTTTACGTGAGGAGGTGTTGGCAGTAACTCTTTCGAGTGATCATCAACCTATTGGAGAATTTCGATATGGGGGACTATCTATAATGGATGTCTGTCGGATGTCGATTGATAATGCTTTGATATTTTTCGAAAGATTACAACTTGATTCGTTGGGTAAGAAAATAGCTACTGATGTTATTAATGAAATTACATCTAGACTAAGGTTCTTACAAAATGTTGGTTTGGGTTATCTAACATTAAACCGTACGAGTGGAACTCTAAGTGGAGGAGAGTCTCAGAGGATTCGCTTAGCAACTCAAATTGGGGCTGGGCTGGTAGGAGTGCTATACATTCTTGACGAGCCGAGTATTGGGCTGCACGCAAGGGATAATAATCAGCTTCTTGAGACACTTGAAGGATTGCGTGAACTGGGTAATACAGTTTTGGTTGTTGAGCATGATGAAGAGACAATACGTCGAGCTGATTACATTATAGATATGGGGCCTGGGGCCGGTATGCATGGTGGTGAAGTAGTAGGATCCGGAGTATTAGATAAATTTTGTAAACATAAAAAGTCTCTTACCGCAAAATATTTGCGTGGCGATTATCAAATCGATGTACCTAAGGATCGGGTTGGTCCAAACAGTGCGCGTGGGTTTATTGAGGTTATTGGGGCGACTGAGAATAATTTAAAGGATGTTCATCTAAAAGTGCCACTTGGGACAATCACTTGTGTAACAGGTGTTAGTGGTTCGGGTAAAAGCACTCTAATTGATGATGTTTTGCGGCGTGCACTCTTTCGAAAGTTCTACAATTCAAAAGATCGTCCTGGTGCTTATCGAGAACTTCGTGGAGATGAAGCATTGGGCAAAGTAATTGTGGTGGACCAATCTCCTATTGGTAGGACTCCTCGCAGTAATCCTGCTACGTACACTGGGATTTTCAATCAGATTCGAGATTTGTTTGCTGCTTTACCTACATCGAAAATTCGCGGTTATGGTGCTAGCCGTTTTAGCTTTAACGTCAAGGGTGGTAGATGTGAGAAATGTCAGGGCGGTGGATTATTGAAAATAGAGATGAATTTCTTACCACCAATCTATGTTACATGTGAGTCCTGTGATGGCTCACGCTATAATCGGGAAACTCTGGAGATTCACTACAAGGGCAGGAATATTGCTGATGTTCTGAATATGACTGTTGATGAGGCAATGACGTTTTTCAGAGCAATTCCAAAGATTTGTGATTCTTGTGCTACGCTTTCCGAAGTGGGTTTGGGTTATTTAAAACTAGGTCAGCAGGGGACTACGTTAAGTGGTGGTGAGGCGCAACGTGTGAAACTGGCGACCGAATTGACAAAGCAATCTCGTGATCACGCTTTGTTCATTTTAGACGAGCCTACAACAGGTCTGCATTTTCAAGATGTCGCTCGATTGATTGATGTGTTAATGCGTTTGAGGGATGCGAATAATACACTCATAGTGATTGAACATAATTTAGATATTATAAAGTCGGCTGATTGGGTGATTGATTTGGGGCCCGAGGGGGGCAATGATGGCGGTTGTATTATTGCTGAAGGCCCTCCAGAACGTGTCGCTGCTGCTCCTGGTAGTCATACTGGCCGCTTTCTTGCAAATGCACTGGATATGAATCATTTGTTGGCTAAGGAATGAAGTTGTTCAACCAAGCGATATTGAGTTTGTGGAGTCTTGTCATTTTAGCAGTGACATTGTTTTTTTTGTTACCACAAGTAGCTGGTCAATCGGAAGATAAGGATAAACTGCAGAAAGAGGTTAGGGCTCGTTTAGTATTCGATGTGGCTAAGGGATTTTTTATCGTTGAGAATTATAAATCAGCTATTGATAGATTAGAGGCGTTTTCCAAATTATATCCCGAGTCCCCTTTGAGGGTTGAAGCTATCTTACTTGAAAATCAGGCTCGATTTAAATTGGGTCAATTTGAGGGAGTTGTGGCTGAACTCAATACTAGCTTGGCAGTAGCAGGGGCCTGGGCAGATCGTTATTTATTTTGGATTGGAGAAGCTCAGTTTGCACTAGGCCATTTTACTAAGGCG
>JASLKL010000016.1 GCA_030747605.1 Verrucomicrobiota bacterium
TGAGCATATTGGGGTTAACGAAATGTGTAACCACGAGATCGCATGTAGGTTGTTTAATCTGTGTTTGTCGGATAATGCCTTCCATGCCGAGTATGCAACTACGCCGAGAGTGCCGGGCGTCCTGATCGTCGTTTACTGCGAATTCGATAAATAGTAAGTCGATCTGCCCTTTGCTGAGGATGTGATCGTTTAAGCGGAATGCACCGGTATGGGAGCAAGTTGATGAGATTCCAGCATTGATGAATTCAAACTTAGTTTCTGGGAATCGTTGTTTTAGCCATTGGCTAACCATTGGCCTGTAGCCATTCATTTGAGTTATCGATCCGCCAATGAAGGCAATACGTCCGGTTTTCTTTTGTTCGAATTGGATTCGGGCGTTTTGTAGACCGCCCCGAAATTGGATATTACGGCTTAGCTCTGCTACTACTGTTTGGCTGAACACTATAATGCATGTGAATAGAGCTATAAAGGAATTGCGTTGGATGAGTGAAATCACGTGTTCACAGACCGTATCGCTCTCATTAATTAAGTGCAACGAGCATTCGTTTTTGGAGCCTGATAAGCTTTCTGCTATTTTGGTCGCCCGGTGGAAAGCCATCTTAATATCATATTGCTTGAGGCAGGAAAATTTTCCCATTCAGTGATATAAATATATCGGAGAAGATTCATAGCTTTCTGATAATGAGTAGCATAAGGAGTCAACTAAGAGATTGTCCTACACGTCCGGCATGGTTCGAGGTAGACCTCGGTCGTTTGTCTAGTAACTTTCGAATAATCCGCGAGGATGCTCCTTCTGGTTTGGAGATTGGCTCCGTTGTAAAGGATAACGGGTATGGGCACGGTGCTGTTGAAGTGGCCAATGTCGCTCTTGCTAATGGAGCAGGCTTACTTCTGGTAAGTAATCTGGATGAGGCGGTTGAGTTGCGAGAGAGTGGAATCGTTGCTCCAATTATGCTTATGGGTGAGCGGATGGAGACTGAACTGCGATTGTGTATAGAATTAAATCTCACATTGGCTGTTGGTGAGCTAGACACCGCAAAGGCGGCAAGTAGCGTGGCAACATCGCTTGGTAAATTATTATCCGTACATGTTAAGGTTGATACTGGAATGGGGCGTTATGGAATACGTTGGGATCGGGCTCTTGGCATGTTGCAATCCATTGGCGCAATGCCTGGTCTTTCCCTCGACGGATTATTTAGTCATTTCTCTATGTCTGATGAGCTAGACAAGTCATTTGCAATTGAGCAGACCGGTCGTTTTAGATCGTTGCTTGATGAAATGAAAAAGGTTGGTTTGAAAATTAGATGTCGGCATCTGTGTAACTCTGGTGGGTTTTTAGATTTGCCGGAAGCACATTTTGATATGGTTCGGATTGGTTTACTACCTCTCGGCATTTATCCATCCAAAGTTTGTCGCCGTATTTCTAATATTCAGCCGGTCGGAAGCGTTAAGACCCGACTGGCTGTAGTAAAGAATATCCATAATGGGGACAATGTTGGATATGGTTTGCGTTACCAGTCACTTGGAAAGCGTAGAATTGGTGTTCTGCCGATTGGCTACGGTGACGGTTATCCGCGAGTCCGGAATCAGGGGCATGTATTGGTATGCGGTAAACGTGCTCCGGTTATAGGTGCCAACTCGATGGATTCAACAATGGTTGATCTTTCGGCAATTCCAGAGGCATCGGTTTGGGATGAAGTAGTTCTGATGGGTGAACAGGGTGATATTGAAATTACTCCTCACGATTTAGCCGCGTGGAAAGGTACTGTGTCCTATGAGGTTATTACTGCTTGGCGTAGTCGGCTTCCAAGATTATTCATTAATTTTAAAGAGGATAAACTTAAAGTTTTGCGGAAATTACCGGAGAAAACTAAAGAAATTCCAATTATATAAGATATTAACTCATATTATAGTGTTTAGTTGTTAGATAAATAAGTGCTTGGTTCTTGGTTGACACCCCTTTTATAGAGGAGCAAAATTGAACTTCGTTTAGGGTTTGAGCTAAATACTATTCATGAAATATTCTCGTAACATAAAAGGATTCACTTTAATCGAATTATTGGTGGTTATAGCTATAATTGCGATTCTTGCTGGTATGCTTCTGCCGGCATTAGCGAAAGCTAAGACTAAGGCTCACGGTATAGCTTGTATGAACAATACCAATCAAATGATCAAAGCTTTCCACCTTTACGCCGGGGATGAAGATGACTACATCCCACCAAATCATGATGATGGTAATAGTCAGCCTTTTAGAAATTGGTGCAGCGGTCAGGCTTCAAATCCAAGTCTGGCTAGATTTATGGTGTCTGGTCCTTCGCCTAGTGATATAGCAAATTACAAAGAGGTGAGCAGGTATAAGCCTTGGCAGTTTAATCGTATTGCACCCTATCTTGCAGGGAATGTAAGTGTTTGGCGCTGTCCTGCTGATCCAAGTAAGTATACCGTTAAGGAAGGTGGTGTTACTAAAAAAAATATACAACGCTATCGCAGTATTTCAATGAGTCAGGCTGTAGGTACATTTCCTCATAGTAACAAGTCAAAATTAGCGGTGCACGGTCCGTGGCTAGACGGTAACCATGGTCATACTCGTGGACAGCGTTGGTACACCTATCCTAAGATGAGTAGTTTCAATTCACCAGGAGCGGCAGGAACTTATATGTTGGTGGATGAAAACCATCAGAGTATTAATGATGCCGGATTTGCTACACTCGGCCCAGGTGCTCCTAGTTTCCGTATGATTGATTGGCCTGCCACTTACCATAATAATGCTGCTGGATTTGCATTTGCAGATGGACATTCGGAGATCAGGAAGTGGGTTTGGTCTGGAACTAATCTTCAAACACCCGGGCCTGCTGTTAAAGGTGGGGTTCGTAGTCCTGATATTGAGTGGATGCAGATGCGTACATCCGCATTAATTGGTAAATAACAGGTATAGAATTTTAGGGATTGGCGACCTTTTTAAAGGTCGCCTTTTTTTTGGAGCCTAAATTTTAAATCAAATTTGGTTTTTTTTATTAATTATCTATATTTTTGGCCATTGACGAGTGAGTAGGCGAAGCGTAGTTTGTTCGCCCTATTTCAATAGAGTAAAAATAGTTAAAACAGCCAAGGCTATAACATATGAAAACCCGAAATTCAGGATTCACGTTAATAGAGTTGCTGGTTGTGATTGCCATCATTGCTATTTTGGCAGGAATGCTTTTGCCGGCTCTG
The DNA here is from genome assembly GCA_030747605.1 of Verrucomicrobiota bacterium. GTDB lineage: Bacteria > Verrucomicrobiota > Verrucomicrobiia > Limisphaerales > UBA1096 > UBA1096. Next base: position 3,214 of record JASLKL010000016.1, read on the forward strand.
GCAAGATCCAAAGGGATGGCGACTGGTGCTGCATGTCAAAGCAATCAAAAGCAACTCAGTCTTGCTTGGACTATGTATGCTGGAGATAACGACGACAGGATTTGTGGGGGATCAACATATGGCCGCGGAGATTGGTGGTATGGGCCGAAAACAGTACCAAGAGAAAGGCTTCAGCAAATGGGTAAGCTTTCTGCTAGAGATCGTGAAATTGAATCTGAGAAGGAAGGCATAAGACAGGGGCTATTATTTCCGTTTACAACTGCTGAGGGGGTCTATCATTGTGCTGGTGATAAACGTCTCTCTTCAGCTTCGCCCACTTTAACATTTGTTAGTTATTCAGGTGCTGGTGGTATGAATGGTGAGCAGTCTTCGTTATCTGTTAAATCAATATCTTCTATCATTAATCCATCTGGTAAGTATGTCTATGTTGAAGAATCTGACCCGCGTCAGTATAATATGGGATCGTGGATTATTAGTATGGGAGCAGGTAGTAATTGGATTGATCCTGTTGCCCCCTGGCATAACGACTATAGTACGCTTAGTTGGGCTGATGGGCACGCGACAACGAAACGTTGGTTATCAGATAATACAAAGAAGGCTGCTAGAAATACTGTTGGAACCCCATCGAGGCCTGGCACTTTTAGTTTCGGTTTCTATGATAAAGATAATCGAGATATAATGTACATGAAAGAACACTATGCTACTAACCGCAAAAGCGGGAATGCCCTATAATAAATTTAATTTAAAAAATATGAAAAACCGAAATTTAGGATTCACATTAATAGAGTTGCTGGTGGTGATTGCCATTATTGCCATTTTGGCAGGAATGCTTTTACCGGCTCTAGCCAAAGCTAAATCCAAGGCAACTGGAATTAGTTGTATGAGTAACAACAAGCAAGTTGCTTTGGCTTGGTTGATGTACGCTGGAGACAATGATGGGTTTTTGGCTGGAAGCTTAGGAGATCAGAGACAAGGGAAAATTTGGGTTCCAGGTCATTTGGATTTCAGCGCTCGCAAAGACAATATAGACAAAGGCTTATTGCTTGATCCAGAAAGGGGGGCCCTTTTAGGTAAGTATCTTATGAATGCTGAAGTGTTTAAATGTCCAGCGGATAAGAGTTTTGTTAAAGTTGGTAAAGTTACTGAGCCTCGTATACGTAGTATTTCGATGAGCCAGTCATTTGGTCTAAATCCTAGCCAACGTGGTGGAGCAGGGCAGTGGTTGCCTTACACTTCTTATCGTACTTATGCGAAGGAAGGGGATATGGGTATTCCAGGGCCGTCAAATTTGTTTGTGTTTTTGGATGAGCATCCAAACAGTATTAACGATGCAGCTTTTGCTGTGAAGTGTGATTCACGGGGTGGGGGAGCTCGCATGATTGATTTTCCAGCAAGTTTTCACAACGGTGCTGCTGGTTTTGCTTTTGGTGATGGTCATGCTGAAATCAAGAAATGGCAGGATAAAAGGACAATTGTTCCGCATAAAAATCAAAATGGATTTCCTGGTGGATTAAATCAGGCTCACCCTAACAGCAAGGATGTTGAATGGATGCAGGAACGGGCTTCGGCTCCTCTTAGGCGCTAATAATAAATATATTTTATGATAGCGGCCCTAATGGGCCGCTTTTTTTGTTTTAAATTTTTTTTAAGAGATAAGTGGAGAGATTGGAGCTGCCGGTACGACTCCAGTCAGTCGTTGATCTAGTCCTCCATAATGGTAGGTAAGTTTTTCGTGGTCCAAGCCCATGAGGTGAAGGATTGTTGCGTGTAGATCTCGAATATGATGGCGATCAACGACTGCTTCGTGGCCAAGTTCATCGGTTTCCCCATAGTCGGTTCCAGCATTTACGCCAGCTCCGGCCATCCAGTAGGTGAAACCCTTCGGATTGTGGTCACGCCCTCCGTTATTGCCTTGAAAAACTGGCTGTCGACCAAATTCACCGCCCCAAATAATTAATGTTTCATCGAGCAAGCCACGCTGTTCAAGATCGGCAAGAAGGCCGGCGATTGGCCGATCTATTTCGGGGCAGTGAATTTTTAGATTTTCATCGACTCCATTGTGGGCATCCCAGTTTTGTTGCTGATGACCGCCTCCGGAGTAAAGTTGCACGAAGCGTACACCACGTTCTACAAGTCGTCTTGCTACAAGGCATTGACGTCCAAAGTGGGCTGGGGGAATGGCTATTGAGTGATCTGGTGTTTTATCGAATAGTCCATACATTTCCTTGGTTTTTTCCGATTCGTTGGAAATATCCAATGCTTCAGGAGCAGTCGATTGAAGCTGGTATGCAAGGTCGTAACTGGCGATGCGTGCGACCAATTCGCTGTAGCCTTTGTGGTTGCGAAGGTGCATGCCATTTAGTGCATTAATAGCATTGATGCGTTCCCCTTGCATTTTGTGAGTACTGCTAGTTCGTGACGTGAGGTCGAGAATAGGATTGCCCGAAGAGCGTAAGACAGTTCCTTGGTATGCAGCTGGCATATAGCCACTAGTCCAGTTGGCTGCGCCGGGTATAGGGCCGCCACGGGGATCAAGCATTACAACGAAAGACGGTAGATTTTTATTTGTAGATCCTAAACCATGTGCAATCCATGCTCCGAGTGCGGGGTGGCCTTGAAGTACGCGGCCAGAGTTCATTTGAATATTTGCTGAGCCGTGCGCAAACGAATCCATGTAAAGCGACTTTATTACCGCCATTTTATCCATATGTTGGGATAGATAAGGAAAGGCGTCTGAGCACCACAGGCCAGACTGTCCACGACGTTTAAATTTGCGGACAGGACCGAGAATTTTTTCTTTTCGGATGCTCCGTCGTCGCATTTCGATGTCTATTGTCTTGCCATGATTTTTAGCCAGTTCTGGTTTATAGTCGAACAGATCCATCTGACTAGGTCCACCATACATGTAAAGATAGATGCAGGCTTTGGCTTTGGTCGGAAAGTGGGAATTACGTGGTTTGAGTGGATTGGTGTAATTGGCTAGTGCAGAAGCTGGCGAGGCGAAAACTTTGTCGCCAGAAAACACGCCGCTCAAGGAAACACCAGCCATTGTGGTTCCAAAATGCTGTAAGAACTCTCTTCTGCTGAATTGATGTATGAGATTCGAATCCATTATAATAACTGGTTGAGATAAAATATGTTAAACTTAAAACCTCGTCAACGAGGCTGGGTTGTTCGGGAGTCAGTCTACATATAAGAATTCACTAATATTAAACATTACAGAGCAAAGATCCTTTAGTGCGCGTCGTTTGGCCAAGCCTAGTGTTGATTGAGAATATTGTTTCTCTTGTCTCAAATTCATGGGGCTAATTTCGTCTACGAGTACACTATGCTTTTTAAGATGAAGTTTGAGCATATCCGTTCGAACTGCGCCTCCCCAAGCGCGAATGCCTATGTGCCCTTTACCCTCTATAGGGGTTTTGTCTTTGGCGCTAAGTGCAATTTTTTCGTTGTCACCTGTCCATAGGGTTAGTTCTCCATGGGTTAGTTCTACTCTAAAATTAAGCCAATCAATAATGTTTGGCAGCTTGCGTTTAGCCAGAATTTTTGTGCCTTCGTCATGTCGTAAAAACCTAATCTCATTTTCCAAGATATCAAAATGGATTTCGTAGCTGCGATCCTCTGTGCCGACGGCTGAGGCTCGCAAGAGAATACCGGCATGCTCAATATTTTGGTCAAATTGAATTTTTCCGCTTAACTTAAAGCTGGCGTGTGTTTCGGCCGTCATTAATGCAAATGGTCCTCGGCCAGGGACCACATTCATAATCCCTTCGTAGCCGCCTCCCCATTTGCCGGAATAAGATTGCCAATTGTTATCGGGTGAGATGAAAAATTTTTCCTGTGGTAGCAGGTTGCGAAAGCCTTTTTCTATTGAGCCGGGGACATCTGGGATAAATACCAACTGATGCTTGATAGCTTCGTGCTGTGCTGTTTGTTGTTCGAGATAATTGATGCCAAAAGTGATTTCTTCAGGTCGAGCGTTACGCGAGAGTGTTTGGCGGAACAACTCGTTTATGAGTTTATCTTCTTTATCAGTTGGATGGTTGCTCAGTAGTTTTTTGGCCAGCTTATCAGCTTGCTTTGATACGAAGTTGCTATTGAGTAATGTAAGCGCTTGAGGTGCAACAGTGGTAACAGCGCGTGCCCCGATTGATCCTTCTGTTCCACTGTAGTCGAATACTTCTAGGAATGGCACCATCATCGTGCGCTTAACAAATGAATAGACGCTGCGGCGAGACTGTTCGTCAGTTTTGGAATAGCCCCATCCTCGTCCAGGCTTTGATGCTCCGGCGATAACTTCACCACTAAATTCAGGAAAAAAACCACGTCCACCCATCGTGGTGTTAAGTGATCCGCTGGTCTTCAAAATGGCGTCACGAATTGACTCTGCTTCAAGCCGACGAAGATTTTGACGCCAGATAAATTTGTTGCTGGGGTCGGTGTTTTGATTAGCTGGGTTTTGCCATGAAGTGCGGCGGTAGGCGTCGCTATTCATGATAACTCTATGCATGTGCTTTATTGACCAGTCGTTATTTATGAACTCTGCAGCAAGCCAATCGAGAAGTGTCTTATTTGAGCAGGGTATTCCAGCTTTACCAAAGTCGTTCGGTGTGGCAACCAGGCCGCGGCCGAAGTGGAATTGCCAGATGCGATTAACCATCACTCGCGATGTAAGTGGATGCTTCGAGTTCGTTATCCACTTGGCTAACACAAGCCGACGACCAGTGGTAAAAGGATTTGGTGACTTAGGGATTGCTGGTTTCTTCTTGGCTAAAACCTTTAGGAATTCTGGTTCCACTTTTGTACTCGGCCGCCCGGCATTACCGCGAATAAGTAGGTGAGTATCTTTTGTAGCTGCTCCATGTTCGCGAACAGTCATTGCAAACTCGTGGCCATCCCATGGAGGCTTGGCATCTTTTGGTTTATTCTTTTGATTTTTCCATTTAAAAATATCTATTGGAGATATAAGTGGGGAGTAGGTAGCGGAGTCCCATTCATACTTAGGCTTGTCGTAATAGCGAACGTTACGGAAGAAAGATAGCATTTCGTAGTAGTCCTGCTGTGAAATGGGATCAAACATGTGATCATGGCATCGTGCACAGCCAACGGTCAGCCCCATGAAGGTTTCAGATGTTGTTTTGACCATATCATCCAACCCATCAAATTCGGCTAGTCGTTTGTCATCCGGTTCATCATCCCAGACTCCGAGTCGATAAAATCCAGTGGCGATAAGGCTGTCGTTGTCTACATCTGGCAATTCATCCCCAGCAATTTGTTCGAGTACGAATCGGTTGTATGGTTTGTCTTGGTTAAATGCGCGGATTACATAGTCACGGTATTTCCAGACGAGAGGTTTTTCGTCATCACGCTCGTAACCGTTGGTTTGAGCGAAACGAACCACATCTAGCCAATGTCGTCCCCAGCGTTCTCCATACTGCGGTAAACCAAGTAAGTGCTCTATCAATTTTTGCCATGCGTCTGGTGAGTCGTCATTAATGAATTTTTCTATCTCATCAAAGCTTGGTGGGAGGCCTATTAAATCGAAGTAGGCTCGTCGGATTAGTGTAGCCTTTTTGGCAATAGGATTTGGTGTGATGTGTTTTTCATCGAGTAGAATATTTATCAATTGATCAATCGGTGTTCGATTGTTTTTTTGTTCTAATTCGGGTCGTTTAATTGGTTGAAAAGCCCAGTATTTTCGATCTTTATCAGTGATTGAGAAATTGTGTTCTGGTTTGGTTCTGGTGACAATCTTGCTGGAGTTTGGCCAAGGCGCTCCAAGTTGTATCCATTGCTCAAGATCGGCGATTTCTTTTTTGCCTAGTTTCTTTTTTGGCGGCATCTGCAGATCGGCGTTGGTGTATTTAATGGCTTCAATTAATAGGCTTTCATTTGGATTGCCTAGTTTGATCGATGCCCCTGAGTCACCGCCTTTAAGTATTGTTTCACGTGAGGAAAGAAGAAGGTTGCCCTTTTGTTTTTTCTCGTTATGGCACTCTAAGCAGTTGTTTGAGAATAGAGGTCGAATTTTATTCTCAAAAAACTGGATACTCTCTGGATTGAAGGTCGTTGGCTCAACTTGACCAAGCGGTAAACTTACCGTGGCAAGGCTGATAATTATGCTATAAGCCGTTATATGAAGCCTCTTTCCTAGCACTTTGATAGTAGTTCGATTTGTGTGTTGACGCTAGGTGATGGAGTTTAATTTGGCCAGCGAAATAGGGCCAGCGAAGTTGATTGGATTAGTTCCAAGAAAGGTCGTCTGGGCCATTAGCAAGAAGCCGTTGTTGCCAATCCATTTGACGTAGAATGTCACGCCAGTCGGATTGATTTGGGCGATTAAAAATTAGTTCGATGTTGGCGGGATGAACGAGCCAAGATTTTCGTGCAAGCTCACTTTCAACTTGTCCAGGCCCCCAGCCAGAGTAGCCAGTAAACACCTCAATTTTTTGATCTGGATTTACCGAGTTCTTGAGATCATTTAAATCATTAATATCCTGCATTAGTGATAAGTTTGCCAGTACGTTTCCTTGAAACATGAATGTATCACTGTGGAGAATATGAACGGACTGCTCTTCTACTGGTCCCCCGTTGCGAACAGGCTGTTCCTTGACATTTGGAGGAAGGTTAAATGGTAACACCTCGCCAACACAATTGTCACTTGGTTGATTCAGTACTAATCCAAATGCGCCTTCTGGAGAATGCTGGCACATGAGTATTACTGAGTGATGAAAACTAGAACCGTACATACCGCCTGCGTCGAGCAGTAAATGGCCTTTTAAACTTTGAAATTCATTGTTCATCCTCCAGCGACAATATTCACAATTTCCATTGAGTCTCCTGCATTAAGTTCGCATTTTTCGAAGTCAGAAGGTGATACGGCTTCACCATTAAGTTCAACAACAACACTTCGAGGTAGCATGCCTTGATTTACTAGAAACGAGTGCAAAGTTAGAGGTAAATGTACATCGATGGTTTGTCCATTAGCGGTTATACTTTGTGCAGTGTTATTCATCTGCTTGCGCTTAATTTGTCGTGGAACCATTCGCAAGTCAACGGTGTCGCTTGGCTGAGCGGCAATGTGTCGCTAGACTATCAGCGATGCGTACCCGCTCCATCGTCATCCCATTGCTTAAATGGTTTTCCGAAAATTCTAGGGATTTACCGTGGCGGAAGACAACCGATCCTTACGCTATCTGGGTGTCGGAGATTATGTTGCAGCAAACGCAGGTTAAAACTGTGATTCCATACTGGGAGCGCTGGATGAAGCGGTTTCCGAACATTACTTCACTTGCTAGTGCAAATGAAGATGAGGTTATTAAACTCTGGGAGGGGCTTGGTTACTATTCTCGGGTTAGAAATATGCGCAAGGCTGCTAAGTGCATTGTTACGGATTATGATGGCAAGTTTCCTTGTGATTTGGAGCATGTGTTGTCTTTGCCTGGTGTAGGACGCTATACGTGTGGGGCGATTTGTAGTATCTCGTATAATCAGCCGGAACCAATAGTTGATGGTAATGTAGTTCGAGTATTAACACGGTTAATTGGCATCGAAGAATCATCGAAATCTAAGTCAGTTGTAGATTGTCTTTGGTCTGTTGCTGGCGATTTGGTTAGGCATGCGATGTCGTTGCAAAAACCTAAACAAAGAAATGCTTCATCATTCAATCAGGCGATGATGGAGCTAGGTGCTTTGGTTTGCACGCCTAGAAACCCTCTGTGTGGTAATTGTCCACTAAAGGGGCGATGTGTTGCGTGGAAGGAAAATAAGGTTGAAATAATTCCGGCGGTGCCCAAGCGTGTCGGACTTACTAAACGACGGTTTGTTGGCTTTGCCATTCGTTGGCGTAATAAGATATTTGTTCGGCGCCGTCCAAGATCTGGTGTGAACGCTGGTTTTTGGGAATTTCCCAATTGGGAGATGGATGCTGCAGTTGAGGCAAAACATATTGCCAAGGCAAACTTATCTCTTAGTCAAGAGGAGCTGAGCCCACTTTGTGTTATCAATCACTCTATCACGCGCTATCGAAATAGGCTTGAAATTTTCGTGATTGAGCCTAGAGAAAAACCACGCTTGACTAAGCTGAATGGACAGTGGATTTGTGAAACTAAGCTTGAAGGGCTACCTTTGACATCTGCCCATCGTAAAGTAGTAGATAAGCTGATTTTTTGATGTCATTCCCAGTCCAGTTTCAAGGGGACTTCCTTACCATTGGCCGATTTTGATTCGTCTGCCGCTTGCATGAAAGCGTATATTTCTAATGTCTCACGGTCATCGACCGGCGCTTTGCCGCTAATGAAAAATCGGATTATTTCTTTAACTAGAGGCGCATACCCATCGTAGTTGCCGACTGGATATTCGCCATTTTCACACTTAGCAGTGCCGCCATAACCATTGCTTTCTCGGAAAATGCCGATGCGGCCATCATTCCATTTGCCAGTTACTTTAATTTTCCCATCTTTGGTGGTTCCTCGCTGTACTGTAATGCAGCCAGGTCCCATCACAGTAAAGAGCGATTCAACGCCATGAATGCCATACCAAAACAAATCCGGATGATGTGGTTCAATATGCGCAGGGCTAAATGTTTCACAATGAAGCACCTTGCCGTGTTTACCAGCACGTGCATCCAGAGTAGATTTAGAAAACCTAAGTGAGGAAGAGCTGAATACAGGTACATTGTTTTGCTTGGCTAGTCGGTAAATTTTAATGCAATCAGCAAATGTTCCAGCGAGCGGTTTGTCGATATATAAAGGTTTGCCTGCTTTAATAACGTCGATGGCATGCTTGAGATGAGGTCGCCCGTCAACATTTTCGATCATAACTGCATCAACGTGTTTGCATAATTCGTTTACGTTTGGATAAAGTCTAACATTCCACTTGCTAGTTAATTCAGTAGTAAATTTTTCGACACGAGAGTAACTAGACTTGATATCAGAACTACTATCTTTTACGGCCGCAATCACTTTTCCTCCTGGAATGTGATCCTTCGCTGAAGTATCGTTGAGGATTCGAGTAAAGGCGGTAACATGCGAAGTATCGAGTCCTATCATGCCGATGCGAAGATCCTTGGCTTGTGTTGTGAAAATTAGCGAAGTCGCTAAAAATATTACGATGAGTCGAAGATTGTTCATAGGGGCATTTGAAACGATATTACTCTGAACGCAAAGTAAATACGGTTGTCCGTGTGAGTTTCTGAAGTTACTTTCTCCGTATGCCATTTTGTTCTTTAGCTCCTCTCATTGGGTTGATGGCAATTTTGTCGTTTTGCCAATTACAGGCAGAGGTAGCCACGGATCACGCTGAGAAAATGGCGAGGGGACTAAAATTATTTCGGTCAGATGTAGGCCAAGTACTCAAACAGCATTGTGTTAAGTGTCACGGGGGCAATAAGACAAGAGGTGAATTCGATCTAACGACACGTGAGGGGATGCTTAAGGGAGGTAACGATGGGATAGTCGTTATTCCGGGTAAGTCTGAAGCCAGCCGGCTAATGAAACTAATTTTGCACGATGAAAAGCCGTTTATGCCTGCTAAGCATGAGAAGTTGCCTTTGGCTCTTATTGAAAAAATCGCTGCATGGATTGACTCCGGTGCTCCATACGACAAGCCATTGTTAAACACGAAATTAAATAAAGGTGAAATGCAGGTCACCGATAACGATCAGCAGTATTGGGCTTTTAGTCCTATAAAGAAATCAATAATGCCGAGTGTTAATAATGCTGAGTGGGCTCAGAATGAAATAGATTTATTTATTCTTGCTAAGTTGGAGTCCGCTAAAATTCAGCCTAATTTAGTTGCAAGAAATGGGACGATACTTCGTCGAGTTTATTTCGATCTAATTGGCCTTCCGCCGACGCCGGAGGAGATTGAGTCATTCATTTTGGAGGCAGATGGCAATCCTCGTGCGGCACTTGAGAGTGTTGTAGATCGTTTGCTTAATTCTCCTCACTATGGTGAGCGTTGGGGGCGTCATTGGCTGGATCTTGCGCGGTATGCCGACAGTTTTGGTTTTGAGCAGGACACTGATCGAAACCATGCATTCCACTATAGAGACTTTGTCATTAAGGCGCTGAACAATGACATGCCTTATGATGAGTTTGTTCGCTGGCAGATTGCTGGCGACGAGATAAATCCAAATAATCCACTTGCGCTTATGGCTACTGGATTTCTTGGTGCAGGAGTATTTCCAACACAGTTGACAGAGAAGGAATTTGAGTCAGCTAGGTATGATGAACTAGACGATATGGTGAATACGATCGGCACAGCAATGCTTGGGATGACTATCGGTTGTGCTCGTTGTCATGACCACAAGTTTGATCCTATTCCGATGCGAGATTATTACCGAATGATTACTACTTTTGCTACCACCATCCGAAGTGAGATTGACGTTGACCTAAGTCCGGTTAAGACGCTCGATGCCTTGTCTATTTGGGAAACCGAACATAAAAAACATTCTAGTGCTTTATCTAAGTGGGAAGCCGATGTTTTGCCAATGCGGTTTAATCAATGGGTTGAGAATCGATCAGTTAAGAATAAGACTGAATTTGATTGGTTTTTGCTAGAAAAAATCGATTTGAAATCTCTTAAAGGAGCGGCTGTTGAATTGAAAGAGGATGGATCATTTTTGTTAAAGGGCAATAATCCGAAAGATGATCAATGGGTAATTTCAGCTGAGACTTCGGAGAAAAAAATTACTGGGATTCGTATTGAAGCCCTGGCTGATAAATCAATGAAAAAAAGTGGACCAGGTCGGGCAGAAAATGGAAATTTTTCACTTAGTGATTTGCGTGTGTTCGCAGAACCATTGGATGGAAGCAGCAAGAAAGCCGTTATCAAATTAGTTAATCCAAAAGCAACCTTTGAACAAAACAAGGATGGTCTTTCAGTAGCCAGTTCTATTGATGATAACAAGCGTACCAGTGGATGGGCGGTTGATCATGGAGGCATTGGCAAGGATCAGGCTGCATCTTTTGAATTTGTATCTTCGGTTTCTCATGCCAGCGGTGTCAAGCTGACATTGGAACTGGATTTTTTTACCAACACCAAACACACCATCGGTCGGCCGCGTTTTACAATTACTAGTCAATCAAAGCCAATTATGCTTAATGGAGCCTCAATGCCCGCTCCTTTAGCCAAACTTCAAAAGGAGGTTGAGCAGATTCAGGATTTTAGTAAATTGTCAGATTCCAAGCTGTCAGAGTTAGTGGCAGTATACAGGTTGATCGATAGTGAATGGAGGAAGCGTAATGCCATAATACAGTCACACTTAGCCAATAAGCCAAAACCGAAAATGACAAAGATTCAGGTTAGTAGTGAAGGTTATAAGCCGATTCGCCATAATGCCGATGGTCGTGGTTTCCCTCATTATTATAAAGAAGTACACATGCTCAAGCGTGGTGACCCCAACCAGAAACAGGAAAAAATGTCTCAGGGATTTTTGCGAATACTGATGCGTGGTGAAAAGAATGAACAGTATTGGCAAGAGCCAAAGCCGGATTGGGCAAGAACCAGCTTTCGGCGTAAAGCACTCGCTGACTGGTTGGTCGATACTGATCATGGGGCTGGGCAGTTACTTGCTCGAGTAATTGTTAATCGTCTTTGGCAACATCATATTGGTCGTGGCATTGTCAGTACCCCTAGTGATTTCGGCTTGCAGGGTCAATTGCCTACCCATCCGAATTTGCTTGATTGGTTGGCCCATGAATTGATTCGTAACGGTTGGCGATTGAAGCCGTTACATAAGCAAATTGTGATGAGTGCAACCTATTCTCAAAGTGCTGATTATGTAGAATCCAAGGCGCAGGTTGATCCTGAAAATTATTTACACTGGAGGCGTACCCCTCGTCGACTAGAGGCTGAGCCTATTCGCGATAGCTTCCTCAAGATTAGTGGTTTGCTTGACACGACTATGTTTGGAAAAGGCACACTCAATCCATCAATGGAGCGACGCAGTATTTATTTCCAAATTAAGCGTAGTAAATTAATTCCTTCAATGCAGTTATTTGATTCACCTGAACCACTTGTAGGGCAGGGTGTTCGGCCTTCTACTATTATTTCGCCGCAGGCCTTACTTTTTATGAACAATGGACAGGTGCGGAAAGCGGCACTTGCTCTTACTAGGGATTTTGAGCAGCAAACCACGGAGTCAGCTATCATTAAAGGATACAAAGCTGTTATAGGCCGTGCTCCTACTCAAGTTGAGCAAAAATCTACTGCAATATTTATTGAGCAACAGGAATTAGCCTATCTAAATTCTGGCCGGAAAGATGGTCGTAAGTTAGCTCTTATTGATTTTGCTCAAGTGCTCTTTGGGCTTAACGAGTTCGTGTACGTTTACTAGTGTGTTAACACGTTTTTTATCTTACTGCATGTTTTGATTTCATTCCTCTTGCTAGGAGGAAGAGTGCAAAGAGCAAAAAGAGTGCGCCTATGGGGAGGAGAATAATACCGAGGCCAGGTTCGGGGCCGTGAGTGACCACTCCTCCTAGTATGAAGCCGCCTGGGATGAGCAATGTGGCTGCAATTAGGCATCTGGATGACAATCGACGTATATTTTCTATTAGATTAATTCGCGATAATGTGACCGCGAATGCGATGTTGACGAGAGATAAGAATGTTCCGTGGGCATGTCCAAGTTTCAACATCAGTCGATGTGTTTCATTGTCTCCGCTGTTCGTGTACCACTCTGTTCTGTAAGCAAGAAATGTTTCGAGCAAGATGCCTAAGCAAACGAAGGCAAAAAGCGACCACCAGCCGAATTTTAAATGTCGTCGCTCTTCGGGGGATAGATCTGAGTTGGTCGTTGATGCTGGCTTTGTTTGCGGAGCTTGAATTTGTAGTTCGCTGCGTTCTCGTCGGGTAGATTTTTGTTTGCTCATTCCTGTAAGGTTATCGGTTGATTATTGCGTTTTGATTCAAAATACTTTGCTTTTGTTTCGATTGGTTTGCCTTGATTATCGATCAGTAGCTCAGGTTGCGTACTGAGTTTGCCTTGATTTAGTAGCGCTTCCATCCAGAGGCCTTTTGCATTTTGAATTTGTTCTGTACGCTTGGTCAAGGATCCGGTGTAGTCGAATTCAATTTTATTTAAACGGGAGTCAGCAATTAACGCTTTGTGCGCAATATAGCGGACAGCTGAATAAGGATCGTTCATGCTGCGAAATAGCCAGCCAGGTTGCCAGTCATTGCCAGAAACTTCGCGTGCTGGTTTCCATCCCATATGCCAAGCCGCTATTGCTCGTTGTCCTGCATCACCCATTAGTAGCATTTTAAGGACAGAAGAAATGCGTCGATCATCTTCAGTGAGCTCGGCTGTCTTGTGTCCATACCATTTCGTGAGGTTTTTATTAGTCCAGTTAAGTGATTTGTTAATATGGCATAGATTGCAGGCGTTAACTCGACCGGTTTCCAACTGAATAGCTACTTTTGGTGAATCGATTTGATGACTTCTAATAGCGCTGAGTAGGCCGTAGGTGGTATGCGGCATATGACAGTTATAACAGTTACTACCGGATGAATCGGCTGCGTGATGTGTGTGCGCGGTCAAGTTATCACGTAGACTCTCATGGCATTTATAGCATGCTTCGTTTGATTCCATTCGTGGAGCAAGCTGGTCGTTTCTGTCGTGATAACTGTGCATAGAGTGGCAGGAGAGGCAGGACATTTTGCCTTTTTGAAAACAAGCTGTCTCGAGTAAACCGTTATACTCACGACCGGTTACACGTACCATTCCATCCGACCAAAAACGGTCCTTCAACCATTCTTTTCCAGGATGAGGATGTCCGTGTTTTGCTGTAAATTTTTTCATGTCATCTTGTGAATTTAGTGAAGCATTAGTGAATGCGCTAGGTTTAACCACTATTGTGTTTGCAGACGCATTTAGTTGCCCTCCGGGTATGAATCTAGGGCCGTTATTATATCGATCCATCCTGTTTGGAGTAAATTGATATGAGTGACATTGACCGCAGACTTGCGCTGATCTTCTATGATCAATCTTTGTGTCATCTGGATTGATTATGCCAAGAGCAACTTTTTTTGTGTCTTTGGCTTTGTATCTGTTGAACGGGTTTTGATAGTGTGCAATGTGTTCCTGAGCTGGTCCGTGGCAGGCTTCACAGGAGATACCTAACTCGGCAACTTCGGTTTTCGTAGTGCGTATACCTTTACTTGAAGCCATGATACGAGGTTTCCCAGCGACGGCATGGCACTCGATGCAGACAGCATTCCACTTGGCGTTTGGTGGGTCACTTTCTGGATCGCGTAAAAATGTATCTTCTACCGGTGCCCATTTTTGGTCGGCGATCAACCATCCGTAAGGGAAGGGGTGTTGAAGGTTGCCGTTCTTGTCACCTAGCCAGTATACTTGAAGGTGATGTGAGCCGGTAGTCATTGTCATGCGTTGCTTACCTTGTCTGGTGCCATCAGCGTTTATGGTGGTAACCCAATATTCATCATTTGTTTGCTCAAGCTTCAGTTGTGATCCGCTATGTGGAAGTTGAGTGCCATTCCACTTTGCTAATACCGCCTCTGGTTTGGCTAATTGTGTCATCGTTCTGTGATAGCTATTATGCCAGCTATCGTACTCTCCAGGATGACATGCCCGGCAAGTTTGTGATGACATGTAGGCGTTGGAGGGATTTGAAGGTGGCTTTATCTTAGTTTGAGTGGGAGTGGAACTAAGAAGCGCATCTTTGGATGCATCCTTGGCCCGATCATTATTATACTTGAAATAACCAAGTATTAGCGCGAGTACGATTGGTGTGCTTAGTATGCTGAGCAATTGCGTACGCTTTGCTGTGCGTAGAAATGGGAAAAGAGATATTATCAATAATACCGCGGGAATGATAAATTCAAGCCCGGGTGAATCGATCTTTGCGATCACTCCGTCCATGAGGGGTCGGCAAGATCCTAAACACAGGCTTGATAAACTCAAGCTCAGTTAAGCCGGCCACTGCAGTCATTAACGATTAGTCAACTTTTGCCGGAATTGTGAGGCGGTAATATCCTTTGGATAAATTGAGATGTTTGGAGGGGATATCGTGGTAAATTTTTCGGATTTCTGAGGAGGGTTCAAATTGTTTTACCTCAACCCAATTCTCACCAGCAACGTCGGTTGCATTCCAAAGAATATATGTTCGATTTGGCTGTGCTTCAAAAGAGAGTAACATTTTGTTGTCATGTGAAATAAAATCCAGCCAAAGAACACTAAACTCATCGTTCGGATTGGTGCCGGCTATGAATTCTTCAAGGTTATTGTGTCCATCATTGTCATTGTCTAAATTGGCATCAGAAAAATCGTTTGGATTTAACCCGTAAAGTGTCTCCCAAAGATTTGGTAATCCGTCATCATCGGTATCGTCAATTATGAGATTTGATTGCCCTGGTGTAGAGGTATTAGGGAAATTAATTATAGTTTTATCGCCGTCTGGATAACGTCCCTCGGAGACGCCGCGAGTTTGTTCGCCGAACAAAACTGAATCTATGATTTTATCATTAATATTGGTAAGCAGAATTTCTTCTCCTTTCCCACTAAGCCGAAAACTACTGTGATTGATGCCGTCATTAGGCGAATTGTCGGCGATGAATTTTAGAAAACCTTTGCCTGCGATGAATGACAGTGGTGGCATTATGGTTTTGCCTGGTTGTGTTGGGTCATCTGAGATTTTTAGTCCTTCAAGTAAGATAGGAAATGAGGATCTATTATAAATCTCGAACCAGTCACTACCATCCTCTGGTCGAGCCATCCATTCGTTGATCGATAGAGAGTCCAAGTTGCCTAATGAGATGTTTTTATTAGATGTTCCAGGTGTGGGTTTGTTAAGTGTCCAAGGTCCAATTCCATTTGGGCTTCGGCCAATAGATAGATTATCCACCTGAGGGCCATAGCCGATGGCGTCCTGTATTTTTAACCCATCCTCGGTAGGCCACCAAAGAGCGATATTTTGTCCTTCAGCATCAAGGGCAAAGCCTGTATGCAGACCAGGTTGCTCATTGGAGCTATCACACCAAACGGTGATATGTGCTTTTGATGCAAGAATAGTTTTTTCTGGAAAGAAAAAAGTTGGTTCTTCGTTTACGCCATCTCCAAGCCCGGCTCCAGTGAGATCGATTTCACGGTTAGTCGGATTGAATAGTTCGATCCAATCCGGACTAGTATCTCCGTTTTGCACTGAGCCTCGATTAGCAGCCATCAATTCGTTGAGAATGATTCCGTCGGGTAGGCTTTCAATGGTGGCGCTTAAGCTGCTTCCGAATGCAAGATCACTATCGTTGGTAGAGTATTGGTGCACTTCAACAGCTAGAACGTTGTTGCCTTGTTTAAGTTCTTTACCGGAAAGCTTTATTAAACCACTGATATCGGCATCACGAATGGAGCTTTTTGCGCGAGTGGTATAGCGAATGGCACCTCGCTCTTTCATGTTGATGCGATGAATCTCTTTGCCGTTTAAATAAAAAGCAGCACCATCATCAACTAAATATTGTAGCTGTAATTCTGCACCAGATGCCGAGTGATCAAAGTTGAACGATTTTCGGAAGTAGAATGTACGAGGTCCCATTTTGAGGGTTGTGGCCATCTTGTGTTTTTGTCGGGTTGTTGCTCGGCCAAGGAAAGTCTTTCCGCTTGGCCAAACAGAGTCGTCGTAGTCGTTATTGCGCCAATCTTTACCCAGATCTTCTCCGTCTGCGTTGTATTTCCATTCTGTGTCTTTTAAGGCAATAAGATTGACAGCTGTGGCGTGTCCGCCGTAGCGAAAACTAGCTCCAGTGGCGGGTAAAGATTTACGTCCTTGATTGTCGACAAAGGTCGCCTGCCAATAATATGTACGACCAAATTCCAGTAATTCAAATGGGACCGGCATCTTTGTGAGGTTTTCTTTGGATTCGTTTTTGTACACCGGATACGTGAATGAACCGTCTGAAGATCGGATGGACCATATAGTGCTGGTGTGCTCCGCATTTTTTTCTCCGGGCTCAAATGTGGATACGACCATGGAGGCAGGTGCATATACTGAGTTGCCCCCAGCAAGTTGCAAAGCTTTAGGTTGTGTAGGCACTTTTACTGACGCGCACTGTTTGTTGATGCTTGCTTGTCGGTTGCTTGCGTATGTGGCGTAGTTAGCTAAGCCAATGCGCTTGAGATTATCTGGCGTCAGAAGTGTGTTGTTCAAGTGGTATAGATGCTCTTTGTATTCTTCCCGAAACGCCTTGAAGAACGCGTCTTTAACTGGATGAGTTCCGTGAGTAGTGTGTGAATTGTTAGCTTCTCCAATAAAGATTGATTTGTTCACATAACTGCCTTGCATGTCGTTATCGAAATCCCAAGGCAACATGGCCCAGCGACCGTCTGCTCTACGCCAGAAGTAAAAGTTGTGTACGGTGTCATCCCATGTGCCCATCCAGTTGCGTACAGCGATGTAATCCATAAGGGCATTCATATCCCAGTTTTCTAGAAACCATTTGCGGAGTTGAGTGCGATTATTTTTGTATTTTGCTAGGCCATCGATGAGTTCCTTCAACTCACTATGGCCCTTCCAATCTTGGTTCTTTGAGGAATAAATCCACTCGTAGCGTTGCAGTGAGGACCACCCATCTCGAGGTGGGAGTTTGCTTCCGTCGCCACGGCCATATGGACCTAGGTTTTGAAGGATTCCACTAGACTTGAAAATGTGTCCATTTGATTCCAATTCGGAGCCAGGATTTCGATTAACTTGATCTTCGTGATATTGTTCAAGCATTCGATCGTTATGATCCTCTAACATCAACCGCCGAAATTTTCGTTTGTTTATGGCGACATCAACCCATTCAGTGTGTGAAGTAGGCAGACCTAGTTCTCTGTAAAGTGCATGACCCGCGATGGTAACATTATCCTTATCCGTGAACATGAGGTCGCTTTGCCCGTCGAATCGGTTATAACGAGGCAGACGAATCTTCCACGAGTTGCGTCCGCTGTTACGACGAAAGAAGCTCCCGTTCCAGCGTGCATAAATATCCCGTACAACACCATCGTGAACAAGAACGCCTTGAACAGTGTCGTTCCAAGGGCCTCTGGGTTTGATGTTTATGGCTGGTCGGTAGCCACTGCGAGGGTTGGCTGACAGGTTTTTGGAAAGCTGACTTATTCCTTTTTTTGGAATCAGTAGTTCAAAATATTTATTGGAGCCAGTTGTTTTGGGCATCACGAAGTAGGAGTGCCATTCATAAGGATCTCCTAATCTTGGTGAAATGCGTTTCGTTCCTTTACCGAAATCTGCTAGGAAGCGATATCGTACCAGTGTTCGGTCAGGTTTTCTTGGTAATATGTATGACCATGTTCCATCGATTAACTCCATTTCGACTTTAACCAAGGATTCATCTTCCTTTTCTAGGTTGTCGTAAAAATACTCTAGAGTTATCCCGTTAAGAATTTTGTTGTCGGAGAGTTTGGCTTCGATTTTAACAGTATCGAGCTTGTTAATGATTCGGCTTCCCTTTCGGTTTAGTGCTTGAACCGATGTCACAATAGGGACCGGCATTAATTGTTTTCTGGCTATATGGTTTGGCCTTCCAGGTGTGGCGTTCTCTTTGAGAGGTGACGCTACCCAGTTTGCAGGGTCATCACCGGATAGTGAAAAATTAATTCGTTCCAATGAGCGGCCTCGGTATTGATAATCCATTGGGTCAATGCCGGTCCACTTTGGTCCAGCACCGATGGAGTCCGCCCCAACAGGCCAAGGGAATTGAGCTGAATAATTAACACTGTCTTCTGTGTCTCCAGAGGAGTTTTCAACCCGCAGGCGTTCGCCGTTGTTACTCAATGTACCTTCATATGGTCCCAGGATTTTTTTTAAGGTTAAGTTGTATTCCTTGATGCTTGCCAAGCGTTTGGGGTCTTTGGCTAAGACTAAGAATTCACCGCTATCGAGAGTCGTTCCCTGAGAAAAAGCAAAATCGATACCTCCACTGATTCGCCAGTTATCTAACGTGACGGTGTTTTGGCTTAAATTGTGTAATTCTAAGAATTCATGAACATCCTCTGATAGATCAATTACCGGTTTTCCGTTTTTATCGAACTCAGGTTCTTCAATCGGATGATACATGATTTCAGAGATAACAATTCGAGGAGGTGCTGTTGCGTTAGCATTCACACGATAATGCCACCCAATTGGTATGAACTTTTTTTTGAAAGTGTTTTTGCCTGTGATGCCAGTATTTTCTGCCCAAGAAATATTTACTTCACCAGAAACTGGTTGGTTGAGTTTGAATAAATATTGGCTTTCGTTGATCTGTTTAATTGTTTCAGGAGGGTTGTTATTGATAAGTAGGTCTTCTGCGGTCACCCCGTCTACTGCCATATTGAATTCGATTTCTATGCTGCCGAGTGATTTGACAGTTAATCCAGCTGGAGGATTGACGTGTTTTATGTAAGGTGAAGTGCCATCGACCAAATTGTACGACCAATTGTTGACTTCAGCGGATGAATTGAATGCATTTGGTTTTAGTGCCTGATCACTGATGCCATGTTGATTAGCCCAGGTAAGTTGCACTTTTCCATAATCAATAGAATCAAGTTCGAAGGTCCATGATCTTCCAGAGCCCTCGATCGAGATAGCTGGTTTTCCGTTCGCTAACAAATCTGAGGCGTGTAGTCCCTGAACTGGTTCGGAAAAGGTGACCGAGACCCTATCCAGATTTGAGATTAATCCACTAGGTGGGTCGGTGGAGGCGACTGTGGGTGGGATATTTTCATTTGAAACTACAGTAAATCTGGCATCAAAAAAAATGTCTGGGCTAGTTCGGCGTTGGTTTAGGACAATAATGGCAATTATATTCTCCCCGTTTTTTAAAATAGATTTGAAGTTGGAAATTTTGTGAAATTTAGACCGTAGCGGTTCAGGTGCCGCATCTGATGCTTTACTGTTGTATTTGGGTATTTCTGTTTCAACATTGTATCGTATAACTTCAGTGCCATTTATGTAAGCAACAAACCCATCATCAGCTTTTGATCGAAAAGTTGCTGATGTGATATTTTCAGGATTTGGACAGTCAAATTTTTGCCGTAGGAAAAACGAGTTATACTTGCTTTTCATGTCGGTAAGTTCAGTGCCTGCTTCTACTTTCTCTCCGAAAAAAACTGGGGTCTCGACAATCTCCCATTCTGAATCATCGTAGTCTACTTTGACCCACTCCAAGTAATCTGGTCGAGTGGGGGGAGTTTTCCCCCGCCACAATTTCCATGATGACTCATAGTCGAATAGTGTGACAGCTTGTCCTAGAGATGCCCCGATGAGTAATGTCATCCCCAAAAAAAATAATCGCCAAACCCGCTTGAATAATGAATCCACGTGCGGGGGAAACTACTCAATTGGTATCGATATTCAATGCCGCAAATTGATTCGTTTAGATGATCCTCTAAATTAGGCGCATTTTTCATAAACAGCTTGTTGCATTCAGGTATTTACAAGCCTAATTTCTTGCGCAGGCTGAACTGGTAAATGCAAAAAATCGCTATAGCATTGGTATTGTCTTATCTGACTACTCTTGGTCAAGCGGAGGATACTGGCATTAAGAAGTCTCCCAAGCGTTGGCCCTTCATACCTGTTTCTGTCGTTGTGCCTCCTAAAGTTACCAACACCAATTGGGTTAATAACCCAATTGACGCTTTTATTCTTTCTAAGCTTGAAGCAAAAGATATTGAACCTGCTCCTTTGGCTAAGCGTCGAACACTAATACGTCGATTATATTTTGATTTACTTGGTGTGCCACCAGAACCAGGAGCGGTTAATGCTTTTATTAATGATCGCCATCCTATGGCATACTCGCGGTTGGTTGATCAACTTTTGAATGATCCGCGTTATGGTGAACGTTGGGGGCGTTACTGGCTTGATCTGGCTCGATACGCGGATACCGCCGGTTACGAAGGTGATCCCGACATGCCTCATGCTTGGCGTTATCGTGATTATGTTATTGATTCTTTAAACAGTGACAAACCATATGATTTATTCATACGCGAACAAATTGCAGGTGATGAATTTAACGAGATCATGGGTGCGGGAGAGTTGCCGGGTATGGATGCGGAACGCACTGTGGCGTTGACGTTTTTACGTTTAGCTCCATTCACTGAACCGCGCGGCGATCGTACGCGCCATGAGCTACTAAGCGAAATGACATCGACTGTCAGTTCAGTTTTTCTTGGGCTTACTATGGGTTGTGCCCAATGCCATGATCACAAATACGATGCCATACCAATTGATGATTTTTACCGGATGCAGGCTTTTTTCTCGACGGTGCAAATCCCGCCACCGTTGCGTGGAGATGGTTTCCAGATTGGGGGGCCTTTGCCTGCACGATTTTATCTTCCTAGGGAGGAGGAGCTGATCAACGATATTCGTACTCGAATTCAACGTGATGCTAGTGAAGCGAAATCAAAACTTGCCGACTTGACAAAGGAACTTGAGCAGCGCACTGCGAAGAATGACGCTGGTTTTGGTCTTCAGGTTTACGGTGGTAATCTTGGAAACGATTATATTTTCGATACTGCAAACGTAACCGATGGTAAGCCACATTACTCAGTCGTGTTGACCAATGGCAAGGAATGGGCTTTTTCAACCGATGGCAGGCCAGCTAAGTCTCTTGGAAGCAAGAGTGGCTCGAATACAGGTAAATGGTATGGAGATCTTTCCAAGCCGGATTATCTTAGTATAGGTGACTACACTGAGGGCACTGGCCAATCAAAAAACGCAGATCATAAGGGTACTTTTGCTGAGATTTTGATTTACGGTAATTCTTTAAATGATGAACAGCTTGAGTTGCTCCATAGTTATGTTCAGCAGAAGTTTCATGGAATGGGAGGGGAGAAGGTTTCTCAGCCGCCGACTGATGGATTGCGTTTTTGGCTCGATGCTTCGGATCTCGATGCTAATGCTGAGACTCCTAATCCGTCTGAAGATGCTAGTGTTCATGCTTGGGTGGACAAGGTTACTGGTGTGAGGCTTATTCAAAATGATCCTAGTCTCCAGCCGAAATTGACTCGTCTAGGGAAAGCACCAGCGTTGTATTTTGACAATAGTTTTATGAGCGCCAAAATTTCCCGAGGAGGGTCAGTGAAGTTTCTTGATGATCAGATTGGCACGATGGTGATTTTATTCTCTGCTGATCATACTGGTGAGGGATATGGTTTTGAGGTTGGTGGATCTGGTCAGATGGTGGGTTCTTTCATTAATCCGACGGCAGTTAGTGGGCGCAAACTTCGTGATCAAGTTTATGATTATTCGAATGATCTTTTCACCAAGAGGGAACGTGATCTATTTTATAGTCTCGAGAATCGAGGTCGTTTTGTGAAGCAACATTTAAAGCGTCTCAGCCCTCAGGCAATGTCTTTACGGCACTCGTTTGGACCACCTTATGAGCCAGGTGTGCCAGTTACTACTGTTAAACTGCGTGGTGAGTACGATAACCATGGCAAGGTTGTGAAGGCTGGTTTTCCGAGTATCGTTTCCGGTAATACGAAGCCGGCTGCCATTCGACTTGACCCATTCAAACGGTGGCCTACTCGCAGTCGTCGTATGGCTTTGGCTAATTGGATTGCTAGTTCAGATAACCCTCTCACTGCTCGTGTAATGATGAACCGCTTGTGGTATCGTCATTTTGGGCGAGGTATTGTTAAGACTCCGAGTGATTTTGGTAAACTTAGCGGTGGGGCTACACATCCTGAGTTACTTGATTGGTTAGCGCGACAATTTGTTGCTAGCCGTTGGAGCCTTAAAGCAATGCATCACTTGATTGTGACTTCTAGTACTTATCAGCAGTCATCATTTCATGATAGTGAAGTCGCCCAAAATATCGATCCTCTGAACGATCTTTGGTGGCGGTTTGAACAACGTCGGCTTGATGCTGAGGCTATTAGAGACAATGTGCTTTCTGTAAGTGGCCGCCTCAATAGTGAACTTTATGGCTTGCCTATTTTTCCACCACTCCCAGGTGATATAGCTGAAACAGTAAAGTACTCTGAAAACAAGTGGGCTACTCAGGTCGGGCAAGAGGGGCGCAAGCGTAGTATTTACATCTATCAGCAGCGCACGCTTAACATGCCGTTCATGCAGGCATTTGACTCCACTGTTTGTGATGAGTCCCGCCCGCGTCGCCGTACTTCTGTCACGCCACTTCAGGCACTTTCACTATTCAATGGAGATTTCGTGAATGAGGAGGCTAAAGCTTTAGCTAACCGCGTGTATCACGGAGCCGGTGATAGTGTGCTGGAGCAAATAAGATTGGCATATCGTTACGTTTTAAGTCGGCCTCCTAGTAAGGAAGAAGCAAGTCGCTTTGAAGAATTTCTGAAACAGTCAAATAATTCTACAGAAGCTTTAAATGGCTTTTGCCGCGTTCTTCTTAATACCAACGAATTTGTTTACATCGACTAATACGATGCACAGTGATTTTGATTTGAAATCAATTGCGATCCTACTTTTAAATTCCCTGTTTTGTACTTGGCGTAGTCTTGGCTTGTGCAGGTAAGTGTAGGATGACTCAGGAATCAAAAAAATCTCCAATTGTAGCCGCAGCTGCCGAATTACGGGATGCTGTGAACTGTCTGGATTTTACTCCGCCAGTGGAATATGTTTACAATCCTCTAGACTATGCATGGTTGGCACATCAACAGTTTTTGAGTCGGTATGGTGGTGGCAAAAAACAGGTGGTTTTTATGGGTATGAATCCTGGGCCATTTGGAATGGCTCAAGTGGGAGTGCCGTTTGGGGAAGTGTCGGCAGTCCGAGACTGGTTGCGTATTGACGCACCCATAGGTAAGCCGGATAAGGAACATCCCAAACGGCAAGTGCTTGGGTTGAAGTGTCCACGGAGCGAGGTAAGCGGCAGAAGGTTTTGGGGCTTTTTTTCGGATGAGTTTACAAACCCGGAAACATTTTTTGATAAGCACTTTGTTTTGAACTATTGTCCGCTGGCTTTTCTTGAAAACACTGGACGTAATCGTACGCCAGATAAGCTGCCGGTCGTTGAGTCGAAGCCTCTTGAAACGTTGTGTAACAAGCACTTAATCAAGGTGATTAAGATTCTAGAACCCGAGTGGTTGGTGGCTGTCGGTGGATTTGCTGAGAAAAAGGCAAAGCAAGTTCTTGGTGAAATGCCTGTTAAGATTGGTCGGGTGCTCCATCCCAGCCCAGCAAGCCCGGCAGCGAATCGAGGATGGGCGGATCAGGTGCGAAAACAGCTTCAGGATCAAGGTATTTGGCAATAGCCTCAGGCGCAGTTTGGATTAAAACTTCGGACAGTTTTACACACTTGGTTCTTGAAACTTGTATCTTCAACCTTACATTGCCCGGCCTTATGTTTGAAGAGATTGAGGAACAGTTAAAGTCTACAGCCGATCGTGTTGCACACCTTCGGAAGTTTTTAGATGTTCCTAAGGCTCAGAACCGTCTTACTGAGATTGAAGGTGAGATGTCACAGGATAATTTTTGGGATAATCGTAATTATGCTCAAAAATTAGTAGATGAATCTGCGGCGATCAAACGCCGCATTGAGCCATTGTTGAAAGCTGAGACAGAACAGTCTGATATGGAGATGATGGTGCAGATGGCGGCCGATGAAGAAGAATCCATTAAGGCTGACATTCGCTCGGAGATTCAGAATGACCTTACTAAATTTGCGGAACGACTGGAGGATTTGGAGTTAGAGTTGATGCTCGACGGTCCTCATGATCGCAATAACTGTATTCTTTCCATCAATGCGGGTGCTGGCGGAACGGAATCCTGTGACTGGGCAAGCATGCTTTTAAGGATGTATCAACGCTGGGTTGAGGAGCGGGGATGGAAGGCAGAGGTTAGTGAATTGTTGCAGGGAGAAGTGGCGGGTATAAAAAGTGCAACCCTCCTGATATCGGGGGAAAATGCTTACGGTTATTGTAAGGCTGAGCGAGGGGTTCATCGGTTAGTTCGAATTTCGCCTTTTGATTCTAATAAACGACGCCATACAAGTTTTGCGAGTGTTGATGTTATAGCTGAAATTGAAAGTAGTGATCAGGAGGAACTGCCTCCCAGTGAGTTTGAAGTTGGTACATTTCGTTCTGGAGGGAAGGGGGGGCAAAACGTGAATAAGGTGGAGACGGCTGTTCGTATTCGACATATTCCGACTGGATTAGTTGTGGCTTGCCAAAACCAACGATCACAGCATCAGAATCGGGCTACGGCGATGAATATACTTATGGCTAAAATTACTGCATTGCGTGATGATGAACAAAAGTCCGAGATGGAGAAATTTTATGGAGATAAAGGTAGCATTTCATGGGGAAGCCAGATCCGAAGTTACGTCTTTCAGCCTTATCGCATGGTAAAAGATTTACGGACAAACTTGCAGGCTACAGATGTGCAGGCTGTGATGGATGGCAACCTCGATACGTTTGTCAACGGCTGGCTTCGTGCTGGTTGTCCCACCGATAAAGCAAGTGGCGTTGAGGATATTGAAGATTAATCTCTACTTCAGATTTTATTACATCTGAGATAAT